>MVQP01000023.1 GCA_002067235.1 Syntrophorhabdus sp. PtaB.Bin047 | reverse complement strand
TGATGAAGAACAAAGCAACATGGGCGGAGGCCCGTTCATGAAAAAGAAATCAATTGACATTCAACACAGTTGCTGGAACCTGGAACTTGAAACCGCCTCTACTTCTTGTGGTACTGCCGCACCTTTTCCATGAACGCCTTGAGGCGGCGTTCCTCGCCTCTGTCGGTGGGGCGGTAGTAGCGCTTGCCGAGGAGCTCCTCGGGGAGGTAGGTCTGTTTGACGATGGCTCCGGGATAGTCGTGGGGGTAGAGGTATCCCTCCGAGTAGCCCAGTTCGTTCATGAGCTTCGTCGGCGCGTTGCGGATATGCATGGGAACGGGGTATTCCGGGAGGTCCCGGGCGTCCCGCTCCGCCTTACCGTACGCGGTGTAGACGGCGTTGCTCTTCTCGCACAGTGCAAGGTACACCGCTGCCTGCGCGAGGGCCAGGTAGCCCTCGGGGGGACCGATGAACTTGAAGGCCTCCGTGGCACTGATGGTGAGCGTAAGGGCGTGAGGGTCGGCATTGCCGACGTCCTCGGAGGCGAAGCGCACGAGGCGGCGCATGATGTACAGGGGGTCCTCGCCGCCTTCTATCATACGGGCGAGCCAGTACAGCGACGCGTCGGCGTCGGAGCCGCGCATGCTCTTGTGGAGCGCGCTGATGAGGTCGTAATGCATCTCTCCTGTCTTGTCATACCGGACAGTCTTTTTCTGGTAGGCCTCCTGCACTATGTCGTGATCGATGACGGGGTTTCCCGAAGGACCTTCCCTGACCATCCTCCAGCATACCTCCAGGAGGTTCAGCGCGCGCCGGGCGTCGCCGTCGGCGAGGTATGCGATCTCCTCTATCGTCGGCGTGTCGATGGAGATGCCCGCCTTCCCGAGCTCCTCGTCGTCTCTCAAAGCCCTCTCCAGGATCCTGACGAGGTCGGCGGTGACGAGGGGTTTCAGGGTGAGGACCCTCATGCGGGACAGCAGCGGTGAGATGATCTCGAAAGAAGGGTTCTCCGTTGTGGCGCCGATGAGGATGATGGTGCCGTTCTCCACGTGAGGAAGGAACGTATCCTGCTGGAGCTTGTTGAAGCGGTGGAACTCGTCGACGAAGAGAATGATCCTCTGGTTCCGGGCCTTCTGGATGACCTCCTTGACCTCCTTCACGCCGATGGAGACGGCGGAAAGAGAGACATAGGGAAGCTTCATTATCCTGCCGATGAGCCAGCCGATGGTGGTTTTGCCGACACCGCTCGGACCCCAGAAGATGAAAGAGGGCACGTCCCCCCTCTCGATGAGGACCTTGAGGAGCTTTCCTTCCCCGAGGAGGTGTTCCTGGCCGACGACATCATCGAGCGACCTCGGCCGCACCCTGTCCGCGAGAGGTTTCCGGGACCTTCCCGTGGAATACGTGTCGTCCGTAAAAAGCTCCACTAACCTGTCCTCTTGTCCCGGGGCCCCGAAAAGGGTCCGGGTATGGTTGCGGTGAAAGTATGCCTCCGGGGGATCACTTCTCTGTCGGAAGCTGTTTCTTCGCCTCGCCCAGAAGCCGTATGAGCTCGTCGAGGTTCTCAGGCGTCAGGGACACCCCTTTCTTTGTGGGTACCATCTCTCCCTCGTCGTTCTCGAAGAAGTTCCTCACATCGATGTACGTCTTTCCCTTGAACTCCTTCACGGTAACGATGATCCTGTCGGTACCCGTCTTCTGTATCTCGCCGATTATCATGGCGCCCTCCATTCAACTTTTACTCACTATAGCACGTTCACAGGTGAAAGGAAAAGACGCAAACGGGTCTGTTCTTCGGGCAAACGGGTGAAGAAGCCCACGGGTCTTTCGCTTCGCGAAAAACGGGCACAGGGGCACACGGGTAAAGACCCTGTTGGTGCCCCGGGAAAGCCAGGGAACCTGTCTTGCACGTTTCTGCGCAAAGTGCGCAGGCCCGTGGCCTTTCTCTTCTTGCAATCTTTGATCTCCTATCCTAGAATGTCGAAAAAGATGAGACAAAGTCATATCGGCTCTATCCCGGCCGAATACAGGACGGCATCGGCAGGGGACGAAGATCAGATAGGAACACAAAGGTATACGCGGCAGGAACGCTGACGTAGTGCGGTTTTTCCCCGTCTGCCCGTTCGTGCGCGGAGCGCACGGACCCGTATGCCCGTGTGTGCCACCAGGGGGAATTATGATGGACGGGGCAGGAGCTTCGAGGTCGCAGGGTTTGCACTGGGCGTGGATCATTCTCGCGGTGTGTTTCGTGAACCTCTTCATCAATTACGGCATTCGCCTGGGGTACGGCGTCATCCTGCCGGAGATGATACGGACCATGGGCATCACGAGGAAGGAAGGCGGAGAGATCTTCAACGCCTACTTCTATGCCTACATATGCTTCTCGCCCTTCGTGGGGTATTTCACGGACCGCCTCGGAGCCCGTGTGGTGATACCCGTCTTCGGCGTGGTCCTGGGAGTGGGAACGTTCCTGATGGGCCTGTCGAACGGTTTCTGGCAGGCAGCCTTTACCTTCTGCTTTGTCGGTATCGGGGCCGCTGCCATGTGGACGCCCATCATCACCCTCGTGCAGAGATGGTTTGCCCTCCACAAGAGGGGTATGGCGCTCGGGATACTGTCGGCCGGGTTCGGGCTTGGTTTCGCCACCATGGGACGGCTGTACCCGGTGATAGTTGACCACTGGAGCTGGAGGTATTGCTGGTATATCCTCGGTGTCGCCGCCCTCGTCATGATCGTTATCAATGTTATCCTTCTGAGGAGCAAGCCCGAGGACGCGGGTCTGCTTCCCTGGGGGACGCGGTCTGACGAACCCGCGCCGGCCGCGCCGGCGGCGCCCGCCGGGAAGCAGCGCTCATGTTACGGAGAGATCCTCTCCGCGAGGCGCTTCTGGATGATCGCCGCCTCCTATTTTGCCATAGGCGCCACGCTGTACATGATAACCACCTTCATGGTCGACTACGCGCGGTACCAGCTGGGCTTCGCCTACGATCGGGCATCGCTTCTCGCGACGATGCACGGGTTCGGCCAGGTGGTGGGAGTCCTCACCATACCGGCGATCTCTGACCGTTTCGGCCGGAAGAGGACGATATTCACCTCGAACGCTCTTATCGCGGCGATCATCGTCTGGATAGTCCTCTCCGGCTCCAATGCCGCGATGCTCTATACGAGCATATTTGTTTTTGGTATATTCTACGGTGCCACCTTTCCTCTCTATGGCGCCTGCGGCGGCGACTATTTCAGGAAAGAGATAATCGGCACCGTGATCGGCGCCTTCACACCCTTTTACGCTTTCGGAGCGATCGGCGCCCACTGGTTCGGCGGCTACGTCCGCGACGTGACGGGCTCCTTCTCCATCCCCTTCATCGTCGCCATAGGCCTCGCCGCAACATCGGCGCTGCTGATGGGATTTGTGAAAAAAGAAGGATAAGAGATGAAGACAGGTAAAAGAGAACAACGGGTCATGGGTTATGGGTCATGGGTCACTGCTGTCCAGGATAATCCACTTCCCGGAATCCGCTCTTTATAAAACAATGAGTTGGCACAGGTAGATCCTCCATATCGGACGAGGTCGATCTCTTCTGAAGAGGATAATGACCAATTGACCAAATTCCAATGACCAGAGAAACAGAAAATAACCAATAACCAAAAAGAAAGCGATACAGGAACTCCGTTGGACCCTTCCCTTGGTTCAATTGGTTATTGGTGAATTGGTCATTATCTTTTTCATTGGTCATTGGAATTTGATTATTGGTCATTTTGTCTCCCTGGATTGCTCCTGAGAGTCAGCATGTTCGTTGCCGTAGATCTGTTTTGGACAGATGTGGGTCATGGGTTATGGGAAAAGAAGGTTTTCCTATGACCCATAACCCGCCTTCATGGTTTAAACAACATTCCGCCGGTGCCGGTGTAGAAGATGCCTGCCACGGCGCCCGTTATGAAGCAGGCCACGTTGGCCGCGAGGAGGGCCCAGAGGCCGAGGATGGCTATGTCTTTGGTGCGCTCCGGGACGAGGCTTGACGTTCCGCCGACGAAGATCGCGAGTGACGGGATGTGGGCGAAGCCGCACAGGGCATAGGTGGCGATGAAGACGCTCCTTTCGTGGACTATCTTCCCCGCCTGCACGAGGGCGCTGAGGTCCTGGTAAGATTTCACCTCTGTCATGATGATGCGCTCGCCGATGATGCGGGCCATCTGCGGCGCGTCGTCGAGGGGGACCCCCATGGCCACGGTGAAGGGATAGAAGACGTAGCCGAGGAGGTGGTTGAGGGAGAGGTCGACGGTCGTGCCGGCAGCGGAGCCGATGAGTTTTCCAAGATAGTTGAGGCCGCTGTCGAAGAGCGCGACGAGGCCGATGAAGGCGATGAGGAGCGCTCCGATGCCGACGAGCATCTTCACGCCCGTCATGGCGCCGTCGATGACGGCCTCTATGGGGTTGGCGGCCCTCTGGTACTCGACGGGGACGACCTTCCCGAGCGTTCTTGGGGAGCCCGTTTCGGGAAAAAGGACCTTCGACGCAAGTATCGCGGCCGGAGCGAGCAGTATCGAGGCGGAGATGAGGTGTCCCGCCACCTTCGGCAGGACGCCGGAAAGGATAATGACATAGAAGCCCAGCACGCTCGACGCGATGGTGGCCATGCCCGTCGTAAGGACCACCATGAGTTCCGACGGCGTCATCTCCTTGAGGTAAGGCCGCACCGTCAGGTTGGATTCGATGCCAAGGAATATCTGGGCCGAGGCACAGAGCGACTCGGCGCCGCTGATGCCCATCACCTTCACGAAGATCTTCGCGAAAAGCCCGATGAGGCGTTCCATGATCCCCACGTAGTACAGGAGCTCCATGAGGGCCGCGAAGAATATGATGGAAGGCAGGGCCTGGAAGGCGAGGATGAACCCCGGCGACCCGGCCTTGCCGGGAGACAGCGCCAGGGGGCCGAAGAGGAACCTGATCCCCTCGAAGGCGTTTTCAATGACCTCCATGGTTATATCGTTGAGGATGAGAAAGAGCTTTGAGCCAAAAGGGACGAGGAAGACGAAAAGCGCAAAGATGATCTGGAGCGCCATCCCCCAGATGACCACCCGAAGGCTCACCCGCCGCCTGTGCCTCGAAAGAAGCCACAGGAACCCGAGAAAACAAAGCACACCCGCTGCGGAAACCCCATTGTATATCGTCACCTGAGCATCCCCTGTATTCTGATGGTATGCCGATAAGATAGCAGGTATGACGGGGATTGACAAGAAGAGAGGTGAGGGGATGAGGGGTTTTGATAGGACCTATAGGAATCAATAGGACCTATAAGACATATCCGACCTACAGGACACGATAGGACCAATAGGTCTTATAGGTCTTATGTGTCCTGTAGGTCCAATACGTCCTATAGGCCCTATCCGTCCTATAAGTCCTATCTGCCCCCTTCTCCCCCCTTCCCCCTCTTCTCTTTACTTCATCCGATGACGTGTGATAGAAATTTCCCTAGATAGCAGCACAAAATCCATTTACGAGGAGCTAATGATAACCGGTATCGGCAGTTTTCCTTTCACGAGTGTCGATGAAGCGATCGATCTCATTTTTTCCACCTGCAAGGGGATACCCTTCTGGCCGCAGTTGCCGAAGCGCTCCCTGCTGGAGAATATGTACACCACCTTCCTGGAGGGTGTGCCCTGCATCGTGAGCGACGAGGAGAAGAACACCATCTTCATGAACACCGAGGGGACCGACGGGATCGAGGAGTTCTACGAGAACGTCGCCAGCGACAACATCGGAGCCTTCGCCGTATCGGAAAGATATGCACCGGGTTTCTACCGCTTCCTCGAGCGGCTTCGCGAGATAGAGGACGGCCTTCAGTTCATCAAGTGCCAGGTGACGGGACCGTTCAGCATGGGTCTCGGCCTCAAGGACGAGAAGGACAAACCGGTCATCTACAATTTCGCCTTCTACGATATCATCAAGAAGGCCCTCCACATGAAGGCGAAGTGGATGATAAAGACCATCCAGACAGCATACCCCGGCGTGGATATCATCATCTTCTTTGACGAACCCTACATGGTCTCCTTCGGGTCTGCCTACATATCCATCCCCCGGGAGGAGGTCATCGCCTCCCTGAACGAGGTTGTCGAAGACCTGCCCGCCCGCCGCGGCATCCACGTGTGCGGCAACACGGACTGGTCCGTCCCCTTCCAGTCGGACATCGACATCGTGAACTACGACGCCTTCTCCTATCTTGACACGGTCTTCTACTTCAACGAGGACCTCAAGGAGTTTCTGGACAGGGGAGGCTGGATTGCGCCGGGTGTTGTCCCTTCGTCACCGGAGATCACGAAAGAAACACCCGACACGGTGCGGGACCGTGCTGCGTCCTTCGTGGAAAAGATCGCATCCGTCACCGCCCCCGACATGGACAGCATCCTCTTCACCACCAGCTGCGGCCTCGGCAGTCTTACCGTGGAAGAGGCACGCCGGGCCATGGAGCTCTTGAGACAGATCGCGTACGGGGAGTGAAAGAGGCGGGTTATGGGTCATGGGTGATAGGTAATGGGGCAACGAGCTAATGACCGGAGAGGCCGGAGGGTTTCCTCCGGCCTCTCTTAATCCCTTCCGGGTCATTTTCCTTTCATGAACAGCTGGTCCAGCAGTTCCTTCGAGGGTTTCTTCGTTACAAGGCTCACTCCGACGTAGAGAACGAAGCAGCCTATCAGGAGTATCCATTCCATGGTGCCCATGCCGATTACCTTCTTCTGGAAGACGAGATAGCCGCCGACGAGGCTGGCGACGGTCCCGTAGATCACCGTGACCATTGCGCCCCACTTCGATGCGCCCTTCCAGTAGTAAGACATGGCCGTCACGAAGAAGAAAATGGCACCGAGGCCCATTGCGGCGAGCCCCATGAAGACCGAAAGGAGTTCGGGCGGCCTTTTCCAGGTCCAGTAGAAGGGCAGGAAGAGGAAGAGGGCGATGAGGAAATAGGACAGCCTGATAAGTGTTTTGTCCTTGACCTCAGGCCGCCAGAGGGTGATGATGTCCCTCGTGACGTTGGCGCTCATGATCATGACCATGCCGGCAAGGGTGGAGAGCGTCGCCGCGAAAAGACCCATGACATAGAGCGTCTGGAGAGGGATGCCGCCTATGGCGTATGTGAGGAGGGGAGCCGCCAGGTCGGCCTTCCAGGGTTCTATCTTGAAGAGTTCGGGGCCGAAGAGCATCCTCGTGATGAGCCCGTTCGTCGATGCGGCGAGCATGACCGGTATGCCCGTTATCGCCCAGACGATGAGGACAAGGGTCCAGAACTCCTTCTTGTTCATCTTCTTCATCCCCAGGAACCTTCCCAGGTTATGGGGGAAACCGATGGCCATGGTGAAGAAGATGAGGGGAATGGAAAGGAGCCCAACCCAGCTCGAGAAGAACTCCGTCGGTCCCGTCGCGGGAAGGTCGGGCCGCACGAGAAGGAGAAGCCTGGGATCCTGGGCGAGGAGCTGGTTCGATATTTCGGAGAAGCCGCCGGACTTCACGAGGGCAATGATGCCCACCAGCATGCCGACGACACCGAGGAACCCGCCCTGAAAGGCCATGGACCAGTTCGTACCCACGTAGCCGCCGAGCACCATGTAGATCCAGGCGATGAAAACACCGAGGAAGAGGCACAGTGCGGGAGGAAAACCGGTCACGGCGTACCAGACGCCGCCCGCGGCCTTGAGCTGCCCCACGGAGTAGATGAAGAGGAAGAAAAGCATGCTGATGCTGACCACTGTTTGCAGGCCCCTGGATTCATAGCGTCGTCCCATGAGCTCCGGAACAGTCGCCGCGCCAAGTTTCACGGCGAACTCCCGCGTCTTCGCGGAGGCCACCCAGATGCAGGGGATGACCCCGATGAGGCTCCACATGCCGGCGAACCACATGCCGGAGAAACCGACGGAATAGACGATGCCCGTGCTGCCGCAGAAGGCCCAGCCGGAAAGATATGAGGCTGAAAGCGCACAGCCGGTGACCACGGGACCCATGTCCCGTTTGCCGACGAGGTACTCATCGAAGGATTTCCATTGTTTTTTCCCGAGGAGGCCAAGGAGGATGGAGATGCCGAGAAGGACCGCGATGCCGATGGACGAAGTTACCGCCATCGTGGTTGTTATCTCGGGGATGGGCAGGAATTGTGAGTTCATTCGTCCCACCTCCTTGTGACTATCCATGTGCCGACGAAGGTCATGAGAAAGAGCCCGATGATCATCAGCCACCAGATGTACCAGGGAAACATAGGATCAGGTTGAACTGGATTCATTGTACTACCCCCTTTTTCTTTTGTGTTTTGTCCCGCTGCTAAGGGTACAGACCCGTTGCGCGCAAATCCTGACGAACAATACCGGTCATCCCGTCCTCCCGGCTGGTTCTTCGCTCCTGTCAACGTGCCGGACCCGGCGCCGGGAGGCACGTCCCCCGGAGGAAGCCTTTGCCTGCCTTCAGGAAGATCGAACCTTATTTACTCGAGATAGATGCCCGACCCCACGTAGAAGACGTCATTGCCGCTTTTGACCTTCTTCACGTAGGTCTCCTTGTCGGATGGTTTTGTGCTCCTTGGCTTTGGCCACGAATAGGTGATCCAGCCGCTGTCCCTGTTCGCGAGCATGGCTATCATGTCCCTGATGAAGGACTTTCCTTTGCTGTCCTTCAGAGCGAGGACATTCCTGCCTTCGTGTTGCGGGAAAGCGGGGTTGACGAGGTCGATGCCCTTTGAATCGATGACGAAGACGTATGTGGTGAGATAGTTAAACTCCCCTGTTTTGTCGCGCAGCATGGGGAATGCCCGGCGCCCTTCCTTGCCGATGATGTAAGCTGCCTCGTCGACTATATCGACGACGAAGGCCCTTTCAGGTCTCATCTCATACAGACCGCTGCCGACGATATACTCTTTCCCCGACGGCGCCCTGACGTACCTGACGAAGGACGTCTTCCACGAAGGGATCTCCTGGCCTGGCTTGAACCAGACGTAGTGGGACCATCCCTGCGTTTTTCCGGGGTAATCCGTCACCTCCTTGATAAACCACTTGATGAAGGGTTTCCCCACGGCGTCCTTGAGGTTGAGCTGGTTCTTGCCTTCCAGCTCGGGGCGGGTAGGGTTGAGGATCACCTTTCCCTCCCTGTCTATGACGAATACGTAAGTATCGTCATGGAGCCACTTGCTCCCCTTCCTACGAAACTCCGCAAAGGCCGCCTCTCCCTTTTCAGCGACCGCCCGAGAAGCTTCATCCACGATGCCGAGAACCTGTTTCGTTTCGGGGTACAGAACGTCTGTGGATTGGGAGGAAACAAATAGAGGAAACATGAGAGAAACGATGATTGCTGCGAGCACGAGCGTTGAGCTGAGCTTACCCATAATGAACCCCCTGTCTGGTATCAATATGCCCGAAGGCGGATTACAACCCCTATTGACACACCAGCCCAAGCCCTACACATACATAATATAAATGACAGGAAGAGTAAACAGAAAAATTCCCGAAAAGTGCACTGATCGGCAACTGTGTTGGCAATCGGCCCCCCTCCACCGTCTTTCTTTGGCGACCCGTGACGGTGTTTGGCCTGCGACATGAGACTTGGGACCTGTGACGGTCTTTTCTCGCGAAAAGACCTTGCGACCTGCGACCGTTATTTTCCCCTGAACACCGGCTTCCTCTTCTCGAGAAAGGCCCGCGCCGCTTCCAGGTGGTCGGCCGTCTCGGAAAGGAGGCCCATCTGTGATGAGATATAGTCGAGATGCGACCTCAGGGTGCTCGTTGTGCCCTGGTAGACGGCCCGCTTCATCATCCGCACGGCGAGCGGCGGCTTCGCGGCGATCCTGCGGGCGAGCTTCATTGTTTCCTCCATGAGGTTCTCGTGAGGGACCACGCGGTTGACGATGCCGAGGGAAAGCGCCTCGTCGGCGTCGATCACGTCGGCGGTGAGAAGAAGCTCCAGCGCCTTCGAGACGCCGACGAGCCTCGGCAGGAACCATGCACCTCCGTCACCGGGGATGAGACCCATCTGGATGTACGATTCGCCGAGTCTTGCCCTGTCGGAGCAGACCCTGAGGTCGCACATGATGGCCATATCCATCCCCGCTCCCATGGCGGCCCCGTTTATCGCGGCGATAACGGGCTTGTCGAGGTCCTCGAGGGTGAGGATGATACGGTGCACCCCCTCCCACAGGAACCGTTTCATGTCCCAGGACCTGAGCTTCCCTTCGGCCATGTCGCGGATGTCGCCCCCCGAGCAGAAGGTATCACCCGTGCCCGTCACGACGATGACGGTGACACCGTCGTCGCGTCGTGCCTCCCCGAGGTGCTCGCGCCACAATCGTATCATCTCGGGACTGAAAGCGTTTCTGGCTTCCGGCCGGTTGATGGTGAGAACAGCCACGTTCTCGTCCCGGGAATAAAGCATGTGCGGTGCGCTCATCGTTCTTATCCTCTTTCCGGTAAGATATGTCCCTTAAAGGAACCCTTACAGTAAACACCTTCCGCCGCTCGATTTCAAGTCGCCAAAAGCCCTTTGCTTTCAGCCTTCTTTGTTGACTTTTCAGCCATCTTAGGTCTATATCTTATGCGAAAATGAAAAAACAGCAGACGCGGCTTTCCAGGATCAGGAACATAGGGATAGCCGCTCACATCGACGCCGGAAAGACGACGGTGACGGAGCGGATCCTTTACTATACGGGCCGGACCCACAAGATCGGCGAGGTCCACGAGGGTACCGCCGTCATGGATTACCTGCCCCAGGAACAGGAGCGCGGCATCACCATCACCTCGGCGGTTACCACCCTGTACTGGGAGGACCACGAGGTCCAGCTCATCGATACCCCGGGTCACGTGGACTTTACCATAGAGGTCGAGAGGTCCTTGAGGGTCCTAGACGGCATGGTGGCCATCTTTTGCGGCGTCGGCGGCGTGGAACCCCAGACGGAAACGGTGTGGCACCAGGCGGACAAGTACCGCGTCCCCCGGATCGCCTTTATCAACAAGCTTGACCGCGTGGGGTCCGATTTTTTCCGTGTCGTCGATATGATCGTCGAAAAGTTCGGGGCGGACCCTATCCCTTTGCAGATCCCCCTGGGAAGAGAGGACGGTTTTTACGGTGTCGTCGATCTTATCACCATGCAGGCGATAGCCTGGGAGGACGAGGACCTGGGGGCGACGTACCGGGTGATCTCCATCCCCGCAGAGTACAGGGAAAAGGCGGCCTCATACCGTGAGAAGCTTTTCGACAAGATCTCTCTTTTCGATGATGAACTGATGGAACTCTACCTGGAAGGCAAGGAAATAGAGCCGTCCAGGATCTACGCGGCCCTTCGCAAGGGCACCGTCGGCCTGAAGTGCGTTCCCGTCCTCTGCGGTGCCGCCTTGAGGAACAAGGGGATCCAGCCCCTGCTCGACGCCGTGATCCGCTATCTCCCGTCCCCTCTCGATGTTCCACCCGTGACAGGGGAGAATCCCGAGACCCGGGAACTCGAGGAGCGCCGGCCGAGCGACGACGAGGACCTCGCGGCCCTGGCCTTCAAGATCGTCATGGAAGAGGGCAGAAAGCTCACCTACATCCGCATCTACTCGGGGTCGATAAAGGTGGGCGGCGACGTCTACAACGTCAACCTGGGGAAGAAGGAGAAGATATCACGCATCTACAAGATGCATGCCAACCATAAGGACCGCATCGAGGAGGCGAGGACGGGGGCCATCGTGGGTATTGTGGGACTCAAGGAGACCTCGACGGGACATACCCTTACACAGGCAAAGCCCCTCCTTCTCGAACCCATAGAAGTCTATCAGCCCGTCATTTCCGTTGCCGTCGAAGCGGCGAGGAACGCGGACCAGGAAAAGCTCCTCCTTGCCCTCCAGAGGATAGCGCAGGAAGACCCCACCTTCGTCGTCAAGACCGACGAGGACGCGTACCAGACCGTCGTGTCCGGGATGGGCGAACTCCATCTCGACGTGATCATGCACCGCGTCAGGGAGGAGTTCGGCATTGACCTGCAGGTGGGCAAGCCGCAGGTGGTGTACAAGGAAAGCATCGAGGGGACCCTGACCCGCGAGCACGCCTTCGAAAAGGTCATCAACAACACCCCGTGCAAGGGATGGGTGTCCATTGCGGTGGCCCCGAACGCACGGGGAGAGGGCAATCTCATCATTTCCCGGGTGAGTGAGGACAACCCCGTCTATCCCTTCGTCAACGCCGTGGAAGAGGGTGTTTCGGAGGCTTTCAACATTGGCGTGCTCAAGGGGTATCCCCTAACGGACGTGCGCGTCGAGATCAACGACGCGACCTTCAACAACCCCGAGTTCGCCCGCCTCACGTTGAAGATGGCAGCCTATGACGCCCTGCGCGACGCCTGCCAGCAGGCGGGGCCCGTGCTGCTTGTACCCATCATGTCCCTCACGGTGACCGTGCCCAACGAGTTTCTCGGAGAGATCATCGCGGACCTCAACTCCCGCAAATGCCATATAGCCAATATCATGACCAAGGACAAGTATACCGTCGTCGATGCCAACGCCCCCCTTACGAACATGTTCGGATACTCCACCGACATCAGGTCTCTATCCCAGGGACGGGCCTCCTTTACGATGTACTTTTCCCGCTACGACAGGATCGAAAATGGATAACCTGAGCGAAGTGCTCCGGCACCTGCGCGAAGCCGGCGGATTCATATCGGGCGACCACATAGCCGGGAGGCTGGGTGTGTCGCGCACGGCGGTCTGGAAGTACATGAACCAGCTCGAGCGGTACGGATACGATATCGACAAATCCAAGGGGAAAGGATACCGCCTCGTCGGTACTCCCGACAGGCTCTACGGGTGGGAGATAGACCGGTACAGGTCGGGCGGCAGGATCGGCTCGAAGATCGTCCACAAAGAGAGCATCGATTCGACGAATATCTTCGCTTTCAAGCAGGCCCTGGCGGGCGAGGCCGAAGGGACCTCAGTGGTGGCCGAATCGCAGGACCTGGGTAAGGGCAGGCTCGGGAGGAAATGGTCTTCCCCCATGGGAAAGAACATCTATCTCTCGGTGATACTCAGGCCTTCCATCCACCCTTCGATAGTCTACCCCATCACGTTCCTTTCGTCGCTCGCAGTATCGGACACCATCGAGGGGTTCGCCGGTGTGACGGCGACCCTTAAATGGCCCAATGACGTGCTCGTGCGGGGAAGGAAGATTTCGGGGACGCTCATCGAGCTCTCCACCGAGGCGGACATGGTACGCTTCGTTGTCATCGGGATCGGTCTCAACGTCAATATGGGCCCCGAGGACATGGACAGGGAGATAAGGGCGACGGCGACCTCGCTCTTCATGGAAACAAAAAAAACATATGAAAGGCCGAGGGTGTGTGGTATCCTTTTGTCCAATCTTGAAAGATATTATGATCTTTTCAAGAGAGAGGGCGCCCGGGCTATCTGCGACATCTGGGAAGAAAGGGCCCGGATCCGTGGGAAGCACCTCACGATAAACCAGATGGGCGAGGTTTTCTCTGGGACGGCGAAAGGCATCGACCGCGACGGCGCGATCCTTCTCGAGATAGGGGGCACCACAAAGAAAATCCTTGCAGGAGATGTGAACTTCTAATGCTACTTGTCATCGATATCGGGAACACCAACATCGTTTTTGGCGTCTATCACGACGGCAAGCTGCTCAATCACTGGAGACTTTCCACGGCCCTGGGCAAGACCGTCGACGAATACGCCATCCTCCTCAACAGCCTTCTCTACATCGAGAAGATACGCCTCGGCGAGATACACAGCGCCATCGTGTCCTGCGTCGTGCCGCCGCTTCTCATACCCTTCGAGATCGTCTGCAGGAAGTACATCGGCATCATGCCAATCGTCGTCGAGCCCGGCATCAAGACGGGAATGCCCGTGCTTTACGAGAACGCCGCGGAACTCGGCGCCGACAGGATCGTCAACGCCGTGGCGGGGTATGACAAGTACAAGAAGGCGCTCATCATAGTCGATTTCGGCACCGCCACCACCTTCGATTACATTACCCCCAAAGGGGAGTACGCGGGGGGTTCCATCGCCCCGGGTATCCTCATATCCCTCGACGCCCTCTTCGAACGGGCGTCCAAGCTCCCGCGCGTCGAACTCGTCCAGCCGAAGACGCTCATCAGCAAGAACACCGTTCAGGCCATGCAGGCCGGCATCACGTACGGCTACGTGAGCCTCGTCGACGGGATAGTCAAGCGGATGAAGGAAGAGGTCAGGACCGATCCCCTGGTCATCGCAACGGGCGGTCTCTCAAGCCTCATCTACAAGGGCTCCGAAACGATCGACGTCGTCGACGAGTTCCTCACCCTCGAGGGCCTGAAGATCCTCTACGAAAAGAACAAGGACCATCATAAGTTCAAATAACCGTCTCAGGTCCCAGGTCTCAAGTTTCAGGCAAAAGAGAAGAGCGACTTTCCGGAGTGTTCCCTCAGGTCGCTCATTGATTTTTAAGGCTGGCGATGGCCTTCCTATCCGGCCCAGGTCTTTAGCCTGGAACCTGAAACTTGAAACCTGAAACGGTCCTTATATCATCCTCCCCACATCCAGCACCGTCGCGTAGATCATGACGGCGAGCATGAGAGCCCAGCCGGCTATGGAGAGGGGGTAGTGGAGCCTGACGACCTTCCGGCTCAGCTTCTCCATCGCGTACATGACGATCTTTCCGCCGTCGAGGACGGGTATGGGAAGGAGGTTGAGGACGGCGAGGTTGATGCTCATAAGAGCGGTGAAGGACAGGAGGTTATGGCCGTCCGTCCCGATGAAGCGGCCTCCCTGGGAGACGATCCCGGCTATTCCTGAAAGCTCCCCGTGGTGGGTAAAAAGGAGGGGGATTACAGAGGCGATCTTGATGAAGGCGGTGGCCGTCTGTTCCAACGGCTGGAAAAGAAGGTTGCCGAAGCCCGGTCCGAAGCGCAACGCGTCGGACAGCGCGAAGCAGAAAAAGGGCAGCGCCATGCTGGCCGCGGGGCCGCCGGCGGCGAGGACCACCCGCCGAAGGACGGGCAGGTCGAAGAACGCCTTTTCGTCGTCGATGTCAGGCATGACATATCCGCCGAGGGGAATGAGGGACAGTCTGTATTCCGTTCCGCCTCTCTCCAGCGCATACAGTTTCGGGCCGAAGCCGATTGAAAAGGTACGGATGGGTATTCCCGCCAGCTTTGCGGCGATGAAATGACCTGTCTCGTGGATAAGAATGATGAACCCGACGGCAAGTACGGCAAGTACATAACTCATGGTCTGCGCTCCTGATGCGTGAAGCCGGTTTCCCGGGAGATTCCCGGGGACGTTTGCTGGTATTCTATCTCATTTTCCGGACCATGGTAAAGGGATAAGTGGGACGCCTGGTCATCAGGACCACTTTTGTTGTCTGGCAAAAAGGTATACAATGCATGGTATAACGAAAGCCGGAAGGGAGGACTTATGAAGAGGCGTGGTCTGAAACGGGTATCGGCCTGCGCGGCGTTCTTCGTCACCATCGCAACCCTTTTCTGCGGCGGGGTCCTTGCCGACGACATCGCGTCGCTCGCCGCGCGGAAGTTTCTGAACAAGGAGCCGGTGGTGGAGACGGACCCGGCGATGAGCATGGAGCAGGCGCTCGCCGCCCGGGAGCGTTTCCTTCAGATCGCCGCGAAAGGGCTCGGAAAGGTGGCGGGCTACAAGGCGGGGCTCACCAATCCCGCCGCGCAGAAGGCCTTCGGGGTATCCCATCCCGTCAGGGGCACTCTTTTCGACGCCATGTTGCTGAAAAGCGGGGCGACGGTCCCGGCGGATTTTGGCACCCGCTCCTTCAGCGAAGGAGACTTTGCCGTGCGGGTTGGAGACGAAAGGATAAACAGTGCGAAGACGCCCGACGAAGCCCTCAGATATATTGACGCCGTGATACCCTGCATTGAACTGGCTGACCTTGTTTACGACAAGAAGGTGAAGCTTACGGCGGCCGCGATCACGGTGATCAACGTTGGCGCCCGCTTCTTTGTCCTCGGTGAGCCCTTGAATGTGGAGCCCTCGCCGGAATGGCGGGCGCGGCTGAAGGGATTCACGGTGAAGCTCTACGATGAAAAGAACGACCTTCTCGCGGAAGGGAAGGGAGAGAACCTCCTTGGCGACCCTCTCAACGTGGTGCTATGGATCAGGGACTCCCTGGCCGCCGAGGGGAAACAACTGAAAAAGGGAGACATCCTTTCACTTGGATCGGTGACGAAGATAATCCCGTCCAAAGCGGGAAGTGCCATCCGGGCAACTTACACCGGCCTCGATCCGAAGGGTCCCGTGGATGTCCGGGTGCAGTTCAGGTAGAGGCGGCGTCGGGGTTTCGCATCGCGGGCACGCCAGGCAGCACGCGGGGTTTCAGGGAGGTTGGTGAGATGAGGCATGGAATGAGCAGAATAGGACTTCTTGTGGCAACTCTCGTGTTCGCGCTGTCGGCCGGTTGCGCGGTTTCCGTGGGGACAGGGTCGGGGTACCCCGCGCTTGTCCCCGTGCCGATGCCTCCCGGCCCTTACGTAGTGACGCAGGGGAAAAGGCTTGTCGTGGCCGTGGGTCCCGTGAATGTTCCCGGGTATATCACCCGTGCCGCCACGATCGTGGATTCTACGATGAACGCCGCGAACATCTCGGCGGCGGACTGGAAGGCGAGCGCGCTGGAATCGCAGATCCCGCGGGTGGTCGCTGAGAACGTGAGACGCCTTCTCGATCCATACGGGATCGAGGTGTTCCCTGATCCGCGGGGGAAGAATGCCGATTACCGGATAGCTGTGGACCTGAGGGTGTTCGAGGTCTCGACGTTCGACGTTCTGGAGACGCAGGGGAGATGGGTCCTCTATGGTCCGGGCGGTATGCCCCCGATGATGGAGAGGGATATCGCATTTTCAACACCCCTCCGGGAATCTGGCGACGCGGGAGCGAACGATGCGATGAGCCGTGCTCTTGCCGATCTCACGAGAGGGATCGTGAAAGACTGTGGGGGCGCCCTCGGGATACAATGAGGGGCCGACGGCCCCCTGGTTGAGGTTATTTCTCGGCCTTTTCCGTCGTCTTGGTCTTCTTTCCCTTAGGCCGCGTCTTGCCGGACGACCCGCGCCAGATCTTTCCTCTCTTGGTCCGTTTGTCACCTTTGCCCATAGATACTGACCCCTTTCTCAACAGGTTATGTATTTGTTTCGAACGCAAACTTAGCGAAGAATCGGTGAAAAGTCAACTCTTTTTGGGATGTTCCCGCGGCTCCGTTCGAAAAGGCGGCCCCTCTTGACAAAGGAAATGATCTGCCGTCTGTGGTAGAATGACGCTCATGATAGTCCGTCTAATCTGCTCCAAGTACCTGCAGGGTCGATGCGAGGACGAAGACTCGCACGCATGCGAACACCATGCGCCCCACAGACCCTCCACAGTCTGCAATGATCCCCTTATCGTATGTGATGACGGATCTCCCACGAGGTGCATCCCGGTCCTCGACGATATCGACAACCGAGAGTAGGAAATGCGCGGCCTTCCCGGCGAAAAGGTTCTCCCCGTCGATGCTTTCTGTGATATAGTGGGCTGTTGTCAGGTCGACATCATACTATGGACGCTAGGGCAAGTCTCAAGAGAAACACACTCCTTGCCGCGGTGATGAGCTCTTTCCTCGGGCCTTTCACCGCTTCCTCCGTTACCGTGGCCCTGCCGCGGATAGGGGAGCACTTCTCCATGGACGCCATCTCGCTCGGCTGGGTGGCGACGGCATACCTTCTTTCGGCGGCGGCGTTCCTGGTCCCCGTGGGAAGGGCTTCGGACATATACGGGCGGAAGAAGGTCTTCCTCTGGGGAATGGTCTTCATAAACCTCTCTTCCCTTCTTGCCGCCTTTTCCACCTCGGGGACGGAGCTTATCCTCTGGAGGATCGTCCAGGGCGTGGGCAGCTCCATGATATTCGGAACGGGTGTGACGATCGTCGCCTCCGTCTACCCTGCAAGCGAGCGGGGCAAGGCCCTCGGCATCGTTCTGACGGCTGTCTACGTGGGTGTTTCATCGGGGCCTTTCATCGGGGGCGTCCTCACGGACCTTCTCGGGTGGAGAAGCCTTTTCTTCACGAACGTCGCCATAGGAATGGTCGTCGTCGTGACCATACTCTGGAAGATCAGGGAGGAGTGGGTCGAAGCGAAGGGTGAAAGCTTCGACGTCGCGGGCTCCATCCTTTACGTCGTGGCCTTCACGGCCGCCATGTACGGGCTTACCGCTCTTCCCTCACCGAAGGGGATCTCCTTTTTTTCCGGTGGTCTCCTGGGGCTTTTTCTTTTCGGCGTCTGGGAGCTCAAGGTCGAGCACCCCGTTCTGGACATGCGCCTCTTCATGAACAGCAGGGTTTTCCTGTTTTCCAACCTCGCGGCCCTGATCAATTACAGCGCCACCTTCGCCGTCACCTTTCTCATCAGCCTCTACCTGCAGTACATCAAGAGGCTCAGCCCCCAGGCGGCAGGCCTCGTCCTTGTCTCGCAGCCGCTCATGCAGGCAGTCCTGTCGACCTTCACGGGAAGGTTGTCGGACCGCGTGGAGCCCCGCGTCGTGTCCTCCATGGGGATGGTCTCTCTCATGGTTGCCCTGGTCTTTTTCGGTTTTCTCGATGAGGCCACCCACACCGGGCTCGTTGTCCTCAACCTTCTCTTTCTGGGGTTCGGTTTCGCCCTTTTTGTTTCTCCCAACACGAACGCCATCATGAGCTCCGTGGACAAGAAGTTCTATGGTGTCGCCTCGGGCACCATGGCGACGATGCGCGTCATCGGGCAGACAGTGAGCATGGGCATTGTCATGTTCGTCTTCATGCTCTTCATGGGGAGGAACCAGATAACGCGGCAATACTACGGACAATTTCTGCAAAGCACGAAGACGATCTTCTTCATCTTCGCCTTCCTGTCCTTCCTCGGCATCTTCGCGTCACTGGCAAGGGGGAGGATACACAAAGGAAACGGGTAATGGGCAACAGGTGATGGGTGATAGGTGGGATAGAGAGCAACTGTGGATTGCCCGCCAGCCACTCGTTTCTGTCATTCCTTTTCCCCATTACCTGTTACCCATTACCCGGAACCCGCCTCATCATTTGGTCAGCAGCACCGGGCACCCGGCGTGCCTGAGGACATTCCTGGATACGGAGCCTATGAAGTATTTCGCGAGGCCCGTTCTTCCCAGGGAGGCGATGACGATGAGATCGATGCCTTTCTTCTTTTCTTCCTTGAGGATCTCCTCGTAGGCTACACCCTTGCCGATCTCCATGAAGACCTGCACCTCCCCGGCCTTGGGGAACTTGGCCAGTTGGGCCTTCATGTTTTCCATCACGGTGTCCACCTGCTGCTTCTCGAAGTTCTCTATCGCTTCCACGGGTATGGCGTAATCGACGATGACGTGTGTGAGTTCCATGGGGATGACATGGAAGAGGTGCACCTCAGCATTGTACTGCCGGGCAATGTCGATGCCCTGTTGGAGGGCCTTATCGGAATACTCCGAAAAATCCGTCGGCACCAGGATCTTTGTTGGTTTCAACATGGCTCCCTCCTTTCGGGTTCCGGTGAGCGCAGACGATGAGCGCCGCGCCTGCGCTGACCCGGATCAGTTCTTCGTCAGAAGCACGGGACAGGTGGCACCCTTCAGGACGTTGCGGGCCACCGAGCCCGTGAAGTACTTGGCAAGGCCGCCGTGGCCCAGTGAGGAGATGACAATGAGGTCGATGCCCCTGTCCTTCTGGAACTTCAGTATTTCCGTGACGGGTTGGCCCTTCAGGACCTTGGGGAAGACCTTCGCCTTTCTCCCCGAACCTATCTGTTCCAGGTAATGGAGCATTCTGCCTTCCGCCGACTTCATCAGCCTGGTCTCAAGGCTCCTTACGCCTTCGGGGGATGCCTTCTTTCCCGCAAACTCGTACTCGTACATCGTGTGTATCTTCGGTTCCACCACGTGGAGGACGTGCACCTCGGTTCCGTATTCTTCCGCGATGTCGACGGCCTGTCTGAGAGCGGCGTCAGAGTAACCCGAGAAATCGGTGGGTACCAGGATCTTCGTAGGCTTTAACATGGCATCTGACCTCCTTTTCTTAGGGTCTTCCCGCCCATGACCTGGCCGGCTGTGTTACAATCGCCTTCTAGAGTAAGTATAGCACAGGCGGGCGCAAGCGCGCGTACGAGCGGCCCTTCGGGCTGACCGGCACACGGGTCTGCCCTTCGGGCAAAAGGGTCGACGCTGACGCGTCTAACGTGCATACGGGGAAAAGCATGGACAGGTCGGTTCCGGAACCCCTAACACGCATACGGGGAAAGGTCGTCCATCTTTCCCTGTCTTGTCGGGTTTTACTCGTTAGGCGCGTTTGCGCGCCGACCCGTTTGCGCGCCCTGGCGAGCAGACCCGTGTGCTCGTTTGCCCGAAGGCAGACCCGTTAGCACTTGCACGAGAGGACCTGGGCATCTCTACTGGCGTCGCGGAAGACGGTGATGCCCTTCAGGCCCATGGCGTGGGCATTGAGGAAGATGGACCGTACCCCTTCGGGGGGTGTGTCCGCGGGAAGGTTGATGGTCTTCGACACGGCGTTATCCACGTGGTCCTGGAAGGCTTTCTGGACCGCAAGGTGCCAGTCGGGGCTCACCTCGTGGGCTTTCCTGAAGAGCCCTTTGAGGCGGGCGGAGTCCGTGGTGTCCTTCATCTTTCCGTACAGGGGGTCCACCACATGGACGGCGAGGCCGCCGAATATGATCCGCGAATACTCGATGTCGTAGATGGGTTCGATGCCGCTTGAGGTGCCGGCGATGATGCTCAGCGTGCCTGTCGGCGCGATGGTTGTCGTCGTGGCGTTGCGCTGTGGAAGGTCTCTGCCTTCCCATATGCTTCCCCTGTAGTTGGGAAAGACGCCCCGCTCACCGGCCAACTCCCGGGAGGCCTTCTTCGACTCCTGCTGTATGAAGCCCATGACGTCGCCGGCCGTCTTCAGGGCATCCCCGGAATCATAGGGGATGCCGAGGCCGATCAGCATGTGGGCGAAGCCCATGACGCCGAGGCCGATCTTCCTGCTTGCCTTAGAAATGTCCTCGATCATCGCCAGGGGATACTTGCCCGCGTCTATGACGTCATCGAGGAAGCGCACCGCCAGGTGCACGAGCCTCGCCAGCCTTTCCCGGTCTATGTTCCCGCCGCTTACGAACTTCGCGAGATTGATGGAGCCGAGGCAACAGGATTCGTAGGGCAGAAGAGGCTGTTCTCCGCAGGGGTTCGTGGCCTCAATGACACCCACGTGGGGCGTGGGGTTCGCCCTGTTGATCGTGTCGAGGAAGACAAGCCCCGGTTCGCCCGACTCCCAGGCACAGCGGGCGATGAGGTCGAGGAGAGTGAGGGCCTGGACCTTTCGCACTTCCCGGCCGTTGCGGGGGTTGACGAGGGCGAATGCCCCGTCCTCGCGGCAGGCTGTCATGAAGGAATCAGTTACGGCTACGGAGAGGTTGAAGTTGTTGAGCTCTCCGGGATTCTTCTTGATGGCCACGAACTCCTCGATGTCGGGATGGTCGACGCGGAGGATCCCCATGTTGGCGCCCCGTCTGGTACCGCCCTGCTTGATGACCTCCGTGGCCATGTTAAAGACCCGGATGAACGAGACGGGTCCGCTGGCGGCTCCCATTGTTGACCTCACGAGGTCCCCGGCGGGCCTGAGCTTCGAAAAGGAAAAACCCGTGCCTCCCCCGCTCTGGTGGATCCTGGCAGTTTCCTTGACGGACTCGAAGATGGAGTCCAGGGAATCCTCGACGGGCAGAACGAAACAGGCTGCCAATTGGCCCAGTTCCCGCCCCGCGTTCATGAGGGTGGGCGAGTTGGGCAGGAACTCCAGGTTATTCATAACCTGAAAATAGGCATCGGCGACCCTTTGACGGGACTGCCTGTCGAGGCTCCTGTCGGCGGAAGCGACGTGGTCCGCCACTCGGCGGAACATGCCTTCCGGGCTCTCCAGGGGACTGCCCGCGTCATCCCGGATGAGATACCTTTTCCTGAGCACCGCAAGGGCGGTTTCGTCGATCATCGAGGTTCACCCTTCAATACCTAGATACTACGTGCCCGACCCGTGGCTGTCAAGGATAGGGTAGGGGTCGACGCTAAAGCGTCTAACGGGCACACGGGTCTGCTCGCCGGGGCGCGCAAACGGGTCGGCGCGTAAGCGCGCCTAACGAGTAATACCCGACAAGACAGGGAAAGATGGACGACCTTTCCCCGTATGCGTGTTAGGGGTTCCGGAACCGACCTGTCCATGCTTTTCCCCGTGTGCTCGTTAGGCGCGAAGTGCCGACCCGTTAGACGCGTCAGCGTCGACTCGTTTGCCCGAAGGGCAGACCCGTGTGCGTCTTTATATCTCTTTCAGCTTCACATTTGCCGGGGAGTTCTCCATGGTGTCGAGGAGTGTCTTGAGGGAGAGGGCGAGTTTGTCGTCTTCACGGACGGGCTCCGCCGCGTCGTTCTTTTCGTAGGCGTCAAGGGCCTGTTTGATGGTTATGTTGGCGATCGCCCGTGCCGGCTGAAAGCGGGATTCCTTCCGCGCTCCCCTTGTTATCTCCGAAACGAGGTCCACTTCGACGAGGTCCGCAAGTATCTTCCTGACAAAACGTTCGGGGATCTTGAGGGATTTGCTGATCGCTCCCGCGGCGAGGGGTTTTTCTCCCGTTTCAAACCGCTTCACGAGCAGATGAAAGATCCTGAGCATGAGAAGGCGGCGCTCCGCCTCACCGACGCGGGAGTAGTCAGGGTGGAACCCGTAGGTCTCCTGGTTCTCGGCTGCACTGGCTATCTCTGCTCCGACAAGGACGATGATCCAGCTGATCTGGAGCCATGCGAGAAAGAGGGGGATGGCGGCGAAACTGCCATAAATGGCGCTTTGCGTCGATACGCCTATCTGGAACCTGATGTAGACCCACTGGGCTACCTGTATGAGTATACCGGAAACGAAGGCGGCAATGACGGCCGACCTCACGGGCACCCTCGTGTTGGGCATAACGAGATAGAGGATGAGGAGCAGCATCCAGATGGAGAGATAGGGCAGGAGCTTGAGCAGGAAGAGGGTGGCGGGGCCGATAAAGCTTATGTCGCTCATGAAACCTTTGACCTCTCCCACGACGAGCACGTTCACGCTGCTCCAGATGGCGAACAGGATGGGGCCGAGGACCATCATGGACAGGTAATCCGTGAACTTTCGTATGATGGTGCGCGATTGCCGGGCCTCCCAGATGGTGTTGAAGCTGTCCTCGATCCTGCCGAGTATGGATATGACGGTCCAGAAGAGGATCACGATGCCAACGCCCACGATCACCTCGCCTTTCGCGTGGAAGAGGAGGGAACGGGAGAACTGGATTATCCTTGTGGTGACATCGGCCTGCCAGTTCGCGTCCCTGGCGAGCTGGATGATCTGCCGGACCATCAGTTTCTCCAGGCCGAACCCCTTGGCGATTGCGAAGAACACCGCAAATAGCGGCACGATGTTGAGCAGGGAATAGTAGGTGAGGACAGAGGCGTTGCGCTGGCAATGATCGGCCTCAAACTTGTGGATGGTCATGACGACGATGCGGGCCGTTCGGACCATGGCCGCTTTCAGGAAGGGAAGGTCCTCGAGCCTCATGTCCCATATGGCTGCCTGAAAGAAGTGGATGGCCTTTGCTATCATTGTTACCTCTCCCAATAGAATGTTTCACATCGTCAGATAACAGTCAAGCAGAAGGGAGTCCCGGGGAACGAAGGGAAGAAGAGGAAACGGCCCGCTGACGGGATCCGGTCACTGGCTGTTGCTCTGCAGTATCTCCAGCAGCTGGAGCTCGAAGAGCAGTTCTTTCCCCGCCAGGGGGTGGTTGAGGTCGAGGGTGACGTCCGAATCGGTCACCTCGAGGACGACGGCCTGGGCGGAGGATCCGCTTGAAGACTGGACCTCTAGTTTCATTCCCTGCCGGAGATTGATCGTGTCAGGGATCCGTGACCTCGCCACCACGGCACAGAGCTCTTCCCTGTGAGGGCCATACCCCTCTTCAGGGGGAAGAGTGATGGTCTTTGAGTCTCCCGCACACATGCCCACGATGCTCCTCTCGAATCCCGGTATGACCGAGCCCTCGCCTATGACAAAGACGAAAGGCTCCTTCTCCAGAGAAGAATCAAAAACGGTGCCGTCCCTCAGAAACCCCTTGTAGTGGACCTTCACCCTGTCATTGGCCTTAGCCCGCATAGTGGAAGCCTCCATTCTCCATGGTCCTCATCGCGATCAATTTAGTTCTTGTAACCCGATTTTGCCCGGTAAGTCAAGGAAGACAAACAGACCGTTTCAGGTCTCACGTTTCAGGTCTCACGCGGAAGAAAGAAACGCATCAAGGAACTCTCTTTCAAATCACGTACCGAACTCAAAGGCCGAAGACGCTGCCCTCAGCTCTTGTCTTCGACCTGAAACCTGAAACGTGAGACCCGGAACGGTTTTCTTGCTAGACGATTTTTGTCAGTTCCACCGCAAAAACGAGGTCCTGGCCTGCCAGGGGGTGGTTGAGGTCCAGGGTGACCTCGGCGTCGGTGACCTCCCTCACCATGGCCCGCGCCAGAGCGCCCTCCGGGGAACGGACCTGGAGGATCATTCCTACGGTAAGCTCCATTTCGGGTGGTACCTGCGAGCGGGGCACTGCCGCGACGAGGTCCTCGTTGTACGTGCCGTAGGCTTCCGCAGCGGGGATCGATAGCTCTTTCGACTCCCCTTCGTTCATGCCGACGACGCCGTTCTCGAATCCGGGTATGACCATGTTCTGGCCGATGGTGAATTCGAGAGGTTCCCTGTCCCGTGACGAATCAAAGACAGTCCCGTCCGACAGCGTCCCCGTGTAATGAACCCTGACGGTATCGCCTGTTTTCGCTGATGCCATTGCAGCCTCCGTAGTGTATGTCGTGTATTCCTCCACCGCCTTTTGCCGCTCTCGCGCAATGCGCGCCCCTAATAGTGGCGCGGCCCCCTTCCCCTCGGTCTTTCTTTCTGCGGCCGGGCATCGTCGATCCTCAATGTCCTGCCCTCGAAATCCATACCGTTTAAAGCCTGTTTCGCCTTTTCCGCATCTTCCCTTGTTGCCATTTCAACGAATCCGAAACCCTTTCCCTCGATGACCCGCACTTCCCCCACTTCTCCGTACCCGGAGAACAGTTCCCGCAGCCTTTCACCTGTCACGGAATAGCTCAGGTTGCCAACATACAGCTTGCTGCCGTTCATGGCCGATACCTCCCTTCGGGTTGGACTGTGTTTCATATTTCAAGCGAGATAGTGTGTCCCGAACGGACTATCCCGTGAAACATGGGAGGAGAAAGAGACAAATACCAGGAAGCAGAAATTGACCCGTTCCCTTCCGGGAATCCGATGTATAAGGCAATCATAAAACGGTTCACCCGGCATTGACAAGGAAAAAGTATTCCTTTACCATTTTATACAAAGGCGGTCGGGCGCGGCCCAGGGGATTGTCGCGGTAAGACGCCGGGGAGGATACTGCATGAGAAAAGGAATATCGCGCCTGTCGATCTGTTGTGTCACGGTCTTTTGTGTTCTTCTCTTCGGTCCGTTCGGCGCGTTCCTTCCGGGACCCGCACCCGCATCCTGCGATGACGGCGTGCAGGCCCGGCAGCTTGTGGAGAAGGCGCGAATGACATTGGAATCCTTCGCCGCCGCCAGGGAGATGGAGGGATTCCGGAACCTCATGAAGGATGCCCGAGGGATCTTCGTTTCTCCCCAGGTACTCAGGGGAGCGTTCATCTTCGGCGCTTCCGGCGGCAGCGGCGTCTTCATGGTTCGCGACAAGAACAAGGGGGACTGGGTGGGGCCAGCCTTCTATACCATCGGCGAGGTAAGCTTCGGCCTCCAGATAGGCGGTGATGCGTCGGAGGTGGTGCTCCTTGCAA
Source organism: Syntrophorhabdus sp. PtaB.Bin047 (assembly GCA_002067235.1). Lineage (GTDB taxonomy): Bacteria > Desulfobacterota > Syntrophorhabdia > Syntrophorhabdales > Syntrophorhabdaceae > Delta-02. The sequence goes on along the minus strand of MVQP01000023.1, from coordinate 7,632 downwards.
TGACACAGCGGGGAGTGACGGCACTTCTTTCAAGCAGCGTGAAGCTCGGCGCGGACATCGGCATAGCCGTCGGGCCTGTCGGGGCCGGTGCCGATGCCGCAACGGCGAACCTGAGCGCCGATATCATCAGTTTCTCCCGATCCAAAGGACTCTACGGCGGTGTTTCCCTTGAAGGCGCCGTCGTGGCGGTGAGGGATGGATTGAACAACGCCTACTATGGAAAGAGCGTCAGCCCTTCGGACATACTCATCGCGCGGTCCGTGAAGAACGATCAGGCAGCGGCCTTGAGGTCGATGGTCACGAAGATCGCGGGAGGAAAGCATTAAGGCACGCGGCCCGTTCTGTGCCATCGCCCGGGTACTCAATCCTCGCTGCGGGGGCTGCTAATGAGAACAGTGTCACGGATCGCGGTATTCGCCGCCGCTCTGGCGGGTCTCATTCTCCTCCCCTGCGCTGCGGTCCGGGCCGGGGTTGACCCCGCCTATCAGGATGGTCTCGACAGGCTCGTCGGCGACCTTGAGAAGCAGGGTTTTGCGCGCGAGGAATTGAAGGGGATATTCTCAGACAGCCGTTTCGAGCTGTATCCGCACATAGTTGGTCGAACGGGAAAAGGCATGAACTACATGAGCCGCAGGTTCGGCCTTCTGACGAAGCGTTCGATCAAGCGGGGCAGAAGCGTGCTGGAGACATACCGGAACGTGCTGAGGAGTGCCGAGAAGGATTACGGTGTGGACAAGGAGATCATAGTGGCCATCCTTCGGGTGGAGACGAACTTCGGTTCCGCCACGGGTGTCTACCCGGTCCTCAACAGTCTCACGACGATGGCCGTCATAGAGAACCGGCGCTCCGGGTGGGCGTGCGCGGAGCTTGCTGAGCTCCTTGCCATCTGCAGGGAGCAGAACAGGGACCCTTTCTCGATACGCGGCTCCTGGGCCGGCGCCTTCGGCATCTCACAGTTCATCCCATCTTCCTATGTGAAGTTTGCCGTGGACGGCAACTCCGACGGCAGGATCGACCTCTTCACGATGAGCGATGCCGTCGCCAGCGTCGCCAATTACCTCAGGAGCCACGGCTGGGAAAAGGGCAAATCCGAAGAGAACCGTCAGGCCGTCTACGCCTACAATCACTGCGACAGCTACGTGAAGGCCGTGTTCGCCTACGCGAAGGCGTTGAGAAAGTAAGAAGGTTTCAGGTTTCAGGTCTCACGGCTCGAGGCCCGGGTGAGGCGATCATCCCGGCGTCATTATCGCCTGTATCTGAGTGACAGGATGAGGTCTAGGGGGGTTCCCAGGGGAGGGGAGAATTCCGCCGTGATCACCACCGCGGCCAGGCCGTTATCCCCCGGGCAGGGGATCGTCACTTCATAGAAGGTGGACGAAAAATCGCCGCTCCCGCGCTGCGTTATCACCGCCTCGGTCTTTGTGTGGTCCGGAATGGAGCACTTTCCCCCGAGGTCCTTCTTCACCACGGACATGAACGTCTTCACGCTCCCGTCCTCGAAAATGGCCTTCGCCCTCTCGGCCGGCATGACCGCTGGCTTCGCGTTCGCTCTCGGAATCTCCCGCAGCGCCTTAGCAGCTATCAACTGGGGAAAGGCGAAGAGTGAAGCCAGGAACAGCATCACCGCTAATCTCATTTTTCCTCCTGCCTGTCCAGTATCTCGCGGACCTTCTGAAGGAACCTGTCGAGCACGAGGGGTTTGGAGAGGAAGTCGAACTCCCTGTCCTTGATCCCCTTGTCGAGGACGATATCCCTGGTATATCCGCTGATGAACAGGACCTTGATTCGGGAGTCCATCGCGCGTATCTTCTCGAAGGCCTCCCTTCCGTTCTTCCTGGGCATGACCGAATCGAGAATGACGAGGTCTATGCTGCGGCGCAGCCCGAACTTCTCTATCGCATCTTCGCCGTCCGCCGCCTCTATGCACGTGTAGCCATACTCCTCGAGCACCTCCCGCATGATGCGCCGTACGCCTTCGTCGTCCTCGGCGATGAGGACCGTCTCCTTCCCTCCTGACGCCGGTACGGCAGTGTCAGTCCCGGTTTCGACCTTCGTCATCGCAGCCGGGATGTAGATGTGAAAGGCCGTCCCCTTTCCCGGTTCGCTGTACACCGTGATGTAGCCGTTGTGCTGTTTGACGATGCCGTAGACGGTTGCGAGGCCGAGGCCCGTCCCCTTGCCCGTTTCCTTCGTGGTGAAGAAGGGATCGAAGATCTTCTCCCGCGTTGCCCCATCCATGCCTTCTCCCGTATCGGCGACGGTCATCAGCACGTACCTGCCCGGTTCTCCGAACCCGTGGGCCTCGATGAACCAGCTGTCCATCGCGGTGATGTCGGTCTCGATGGTGAGCGTTCCGCCCTCGGGCATGGCGTCCCTGGCATTGGTGACGAGGTTGAAGAGGATCTGGTCCATCTGCGACCGGTCGGCCATGACCACCGTGTCGTCACCGGTGAACGACGTGCTGAGGTCGATGTCCTCGGTAAGGAGCCTCTTGAGCAATGGTTGTGTCGCTCTTATCGCGTCGTTGAGGTCAACGGGGAGGAGCGTGACGGGCTGCTGTCTGCTGAAGGTCAGGAGGCTCCGCGTGAGGTCGGCACCCTTCCTTGAGGCTGAGAGGACCTGGTCAACGTATGAGCGCAAAGGGTTGTCACTGTCCATCTTTGTTTGTATGAGAGAGGCATAACCTATGAGAGTGGTGAGGATATTGTTGAAATCGTGGGCGATGCCTCCCGCAAGGGTCCCGATGGACTCCATCTTCTGGGCCTGGCGCAATTGCGACTCCAGCCGCACCAGTTCGGTGATATCTTCGCAGGTCATGAGATAATCCCCGGAAACGAGCTTCGAAGGTATGAACTCGATCATCTTCTTTACCCCGTTCTTGCATGTAACGGTGAACACCCTAGGCTTGCGTTCGGTGGGCCCGGTGTCGCAAAAGTCCGTGAGCCATGTCGAGATGACCGTATGCCTGTATTCGGCATCCGGATAGGCCTTTCTGAACCAGGCCCTGCCGTCCGGGACATCCGGCAGCTCATACCCGAAAAGGTCAGTGAACTTCGCGTTGATGTATGTGAAACGGCCATCCCTGTCGATCAGGACCATTCCAAAAGGGGCATTATCTGAAAGGGTCCTCAGTTTTTCCCGTTCCCTGATGATCTCTCCCTCGGCCCGTTTCTGGGCCGTGATGTCCTGTATGATGGAGGCAAAATATGCCACCGAACCATCAGGGTTTCGGACCACCTGGGTGGACACGAACGCCTCGACGAGGGAGCCGTCCTTTCTCACGTATCGTTTCTCAAGACCGGTTACGTTCCTTCCGCCCCTCACCACGTCTTCGAAGAGAGGTCTCTCCCGGGCGAGGTCTTCGGGCGGTGTGATCCGCATCCACGTCGTTCTTTCCAGTTCTTCGCGGGAATAGCCCAACATATCGCAGAGTTTGTCGTTGAAGTGTATCCACCGGCTGTCGGCTCCGGTTATCGCGAAGCCCACTATGGGAAGATTGAAGAAGGTGCGGAACCGTTCCTCGCTCGCCAGCAGCGCGTTCTCGGCGTGCTTGCGCTCCGAGATATCCAGCAGGGTTCCGATGATGGCCGGTTCTCCTTCGTACACGGCGTAGGAACTGTAGACCTCGACGTACCTGATGTCCCTGTTCTTCGTGACCATCCGTATCTCGTAATGGTGCGACGGCATCTCTCCAGAGATCCTCTTGGCAATGCTGGCCTGCACCAGGGGCAGGTCTCCGGGGAATATCACGTCACTGAGACTGAGCCTGTCGATCGCTTCCTCGACGGTGTATCCGAACATCTCGGCACATCGCGCGTTGATGTACCGCACGACCCCGTCCGGGCGCAGAACATAGATGCCGGCAACGGACTTCTCGGCAAGGTTCCTGAACTTGCGCTCCGATTCCCTGAGTGTCTCTTCGGCGCGCTTTCGCTCCGTAATGTCCCGGAACGTCCAAATCCTGCCGTAATGGTATCCGTCCTCGCCGAGGACCGGTGCCGAGTACCTGTCCAGCACCATTCCGTTCTTGAATTCTATCTCGTCGCGGCTCGTCTCGCAGGGATGGTCGTAGAGGTAATTCACCTTCCCGAGGAACTGCTCCGGATACTTGACGAGACCTGCCACGTAATGGAGCAGGACTTCATCGTTGTCGTCATTCAGGATATGCCGGGGAACATCCCACATCTCTATGATCCGCTGGTTGATGACAAGCCTTCTCCGGTTTTCATCGATCACCAGGATGCCGTCGATGGACGTGTTCATCTGCGCTTCGAGAAGAGCGACCTTCCACTGCAGCGACTCCGCCGATCCTTTGCGCCCGTTGTGGTCCCCGTCGTCGGAGACGGGCTCTCCGCGACCGGCCGTGCCTTCGGGCGGGGGCGTTTCCCTGCCCGCACCTCGCCCATCTGAGCGCTCCAGCTCCCTGATCCTCTCCTTCAAGGAGGCTATCTCTTCGAGCAATTCCCGGGTCGTTCCCGACGGGTCTTTCATATGTCCCGCTTCGCGAAGCCGGCGATGCACTGATGTGAGGGCATAAACGATGTTATCACAGACAGTAGCGTTGTCAATTCCCAAATGCGGGTCGAGGACGATTGCGTGTTGCCCTTGACACCCGTTGTTCCAAAGTAATAGTATGCAACAAACCGCAAGTGACCGCGCGGGTCTTCGGAACGAACTGCATGCGCCGGGGCCGCCGGTGAACGGTCCGGGGTACTGAATGGAGCACCTCAGCAAGAGTACGGGCGTAGCCGCGATGGCGGCCACAGCGGTCCTCTGGAGCATCGCAGGATTGTTCATCAAGGTGATCGACTGGAACCCCATCGCGATAGCGGGTTCGCGCAGCCTCATCGCGTCGGCCGTTATCCTCGTCTATCTGCGGCATCCCAGGATCAACTTTTCATTCCCCCAGGTCGCTGCGGCCGTTGCGAACGCCGCGACCATGCTCCTGTTTGTCTCGGCCAATAAGGCCACCACCGCGGCCAACGCGATCCTGCTCCAGTATTTTGCACCGGTGCTGACCGTCTTCACCGGCGCCATACTGCTCAAAGAGCGCGCCCGGGTGGAACACTTCGTCGCATTGCCCCTCGTGGCAGGCGGTATGCTCCTCATGTTCTCCGATGAGCTTGGCGGCGGCAGTTTGCCGGGGAACGTGCTCGCGCTCATGTCGGCAGTGACGTTCAGTTTCTACTTCGTGTTCATGCGCATGCAGAAAGACGATTCGCCTCTCGAATCGATCCTCCTGTCCCACTGGCTTACGGCGGCGACATGCCTCGTTATATCATTCTTTCTTCCGGCACCACACGTAACGCTGAAGTCGCTCACCGCGCTCGCCGTCCTGGGTATCGTCCAGATCGGCCTGACCGCTGTCCTGTTCACCGTCGCCATCAAACGGATCTCCGCTGCCCAGGCAAACCTCATCGCCGTCATCGAGCCCGTGTTCAACCCCGTATGGGTGTATTTAGTGATAGGAGAGACACCGGGCCCAGCCGCCCTCGCAGGAGGCGGTATCATCATCCTGGCGGTGACGGCAGCCTCCATCATCAGTGCCCGCCGAAAAGAGGAAGCGGCCGGCCGTTAATCGCCGACAGTACAGCAGACCTTCTTTCTGCCGAGCATCTGGTTGATAAGCGCCGACGCGCAGCCGACGCCCGCCTTGACAGTCACCGCCCCGTGAGGGCAGTTGCGCTGACAGGCGCCGCACTCTATGCAGGCATCACGCCGTGCGATCCCGACCTTCCCGTTGAGGCGTTGAAGCACCCGGCGCGGGCAAACGGAAAGGCAGGCGCCGCAGCCATTGCACAACTCCGGTGCGTGGGCCAGTGTGACAACGTTTTTGAGATAGACCATGGGTCGCATTTGTTGTCCCTCTACCTTCCCAAAAGGGCGATGATCCACATCAGGAGGCCTGCCCCCGCGCCGCCGATCTCAAGGGGAAGGGCGAAGCGCAGCTCCTGTCTCACGCCGGAAAGTGAAGTGAACGTCGAGGAACCGGTGAAATTCATCGCGAGATAGGCGGACATGGCGGGGATCGAAACGAAAAGACCGATCCTTTCCAGCATGCCCGAACCGTGAGAAAGGAAAAGGACGAGGAGGGCCGACAGTACCCCCATCACAAGCCCTTTTGTCGAAAAAGCCCGGCCGGGAAGCCACGGCAGCAGGAGCGGAGTAAGCACGGCACCCGCGAATATGGAAGCTCCGATGGCCCCGGCGGGAACCACAAACCATTCGAGTGCTTTCGATAACGAGAGCCCTCCAAGAAGAAAGCAAAGAATAAAGAGACCTGCCGCAACAATGAGGCCCAACCTCACGGCTGGCACAACCTCCATCGGGACAAGCGCGAGCCTTTCCATGAAGCCGAAGTCCTTCGTCCTCATTCGCTCCTCCGCCTTGAGGCCCTTTTCAAGGAATTCAGGTATTTCTTCAGCCCGGACGGGCCCGTAAACGACGTGAAAACCGGAGCGCTTCTTCACCTCATGGCCCGCAACTCCCGGTCCGCCAAGCTGGGGAAGTATGAGCTTCCGGTGATTCACGATACCTCCAAGACGGCTCGCTTCGATGCGGTCCACCAGTTCGTCGGTCCCGAAGGTGCCTTTCCCGGCGGCACACCACACGTTGATCCCCAGTGTATCGAGCACGAGGACCCACCCGTCTATCGACGCGATGGCCCGCCTGAGGAGATCGAATGTCAGCTTGTAGTTCGCGGTGACGAAGACCGGGGATTCCGCGGTGGGTTCACCTATCGCGTAAAGGCCCGCGTCAACCCTGTAGTTCATCCGCCCGATCCCCCATCGCGCCTTGAAGGCCCCCATGCGGTCCTTTCCGCTGAAGACCTTCGATACCCGGGGGACGGGACCGGCAGGGGTGTCCATCACACCCGTGACAAAAGGCTGATCAAGACGAGGAGGCCGCACCGGGCCCCGCTTCTCCGAAGGGCCTCAGCAAGGTGCGTTATCAAGTACAACAAGCTGTGAAGGCAAGGATTCCATATCATTCATAATAGTACGCTTCATGGCTTCTTGTCAAGTCAGTCATATCAATTCATATTTGACCATTACCAAAGGTATACATTGACATATCAATGCATGTTGAGTATACATATTAAGTATAGTTGATATATACTTGGTGTAGCCGGAGGCCGGGATGAAAGAGCTCTCGTCAATTTTCAAGGCGTTATCCGATGAAACACGGCTGAGGATCGTCAAGCTTCTCGAGAACGGCGAACTCTGCGTATGCCACATCGTGGCCGCTGTCGATATGTCGCAATCAAGGATCTCCTTCCACCTGAAGATCCTGAAAGACGCGGGACTCGTGAAGGACAGGCGGGAAGGAAGATGGATGCGTTACCGCCTCAACGAATCAGACCTCTTCAAACGCCTTCTCTTCCTTTCCATCGCCGAACGGGTGAAAAACGAGGAGATGGCGGGCGATCGTGAACGTCTGGAAGCATTCATCGCATCAAGACCGCAGGAGTTCGCCGGCCTGGCAGCCGCGTGCTGCAGCAGGGTGCGAAGAAAGACGGTTCCAGGTTTCATGTTCCAGGTCAGTACTGTCCGGTTAAAATAGGGACCCCTGCAGCACCTCATTTCTCACGGCAGCCATATGTTCGGGCGTCACGGTGAGAATATCGACAAG
>MVQP01000022.1 GCA_002067235.1 Syntrophorhabdus sp. PtaB.Bin047 | reverse complement strand
GTTCCCCATGATATACCAGCGATGCCTCGACTTCGATATCGACATCCAGAAGGTCCCCATCCCCGTCGTTCCCGCGGCCCATTACAGCTGTGGCGGCGTGCAGGTGGACACCTGGGGGAAGACTTCTCTCAAATGTCTCTACGCGGCGGGCGAAGTGGCCGCGACGGGCCTCCACGGCGCCAACCGGCTCGCTTCCACATCGCTCCTGGAAGGACTTGTCTGGGGCATACGCGCGGCGAAGGACATCGCGGCAAATTTCAACGGCAACAAACCCTACAAGGAATCGGACATACCACCCTGGCAGTTCCCCGAACGCATCGAGGAGGTCGACCCCGCCCTCATACATCAGGACTGGGTAAGCATCAAATCCACGATGTGGAACTATGTCGGCATCATCCGCACCGTGAGAAGGCTCGAGCGCGCCTGGGCCGACATCGGTTACCTGAAGAACCGCATAGACGATTTCTACCGCAGGGCCCAGCTCGTCCCCATGGTCATCGACCTTCGCAACGGCGTCCGCACCGCCCGGATCGTCGCCGAAGCAGCCCTCAAGAACAACGTAAGCCGCGGCGCACACTTCATACGGTAGAAACCGTTCAAGGTTTCAGGTTCCAGGTTTCAAGAAGATACGGGCAAGTGCCCGTTCAAGGGTTTGTTCCCTGAAACCCGGCGGTCCGCTGTATGTCTTTGCTCTTGCCTTTTCCCTGAAACCTGAAACCTGGAACAGTCTTTTTGCCTGAAACCTGGAACCTGAAACCTGAGACTGTCTTTTATGTTTGGAGGACTTCCCGGAGCTTGCGGGAGATGTCGGCTATGGTGAAGGGTTTCTGGACGAAGCCCCTGCATCCCTTTTCCATGATGCGGCGCGCCTGTTCGTTGAGGCTGTAGCCGCTGGAGAGGATCACCCTCGCCTCCGGGTCCACCTCCCGTATGCGGTCGAAGGTCTCTCCTCCCGACAGGCCGGGCATGATCATGTCGAGGACGATGAGGTCGATGGAAGCCTTCTTCCTTTCGTAGAGAGAGATCGCCTCCTCCCCCTTCCCGACAGCGTACACCGTGTATCCCAGAGACTCGATCATGGCCTTGCTGACAGTGAGGACCGCGCGCTCATCATCCACAAGAAGGATCGTCCCCGCGCCCCTTACCGTTTCGGCCGTCTCGAGCCTGACACGGGCAACGTCTTTCCCTGACGCAGGAAGACAGAACCGGAAGGTGGACCCATTGCCGGGCTCGCTCTCCACATCGATATATCCGTTGTGGTTCTTTACGATGCCGTACACCATGGCGAGCCCCAATCCAGTTCCCCTGCCGAGTTCCTTCGTTGTGAAGAAGGGCTCGAAGATCCTCTCTTTCGTCTTCTCGTCCATGCCGACACCGCTGTCCGTGATGGAGGTACACACGTATCTCCCCGGGGCCACTGAATGGATATCCGCCTGAGCGGCCGTGAGAACGGTGTTTCTCGTCCCCAGGGAGAGGACCCCGCCGGCGGGCATGGCCTGCCACGCGTTGAGGTAGAGGTTGAGAAGGACCTGCTCTATCTGTCCCTGGTCTCCCTCGACGGGCCAGACATCGTTCTGGTTCGCGTGGCGGATGACGATCTCCTTCTTTGTCCTTCCGAACATCGTGGATGTCTTCTCGACAAGCTCGTTCATGCTGAACGGCTTGACGTCGTACTTGCCGCCGCGCGCGAACCCGAGGAGCTGTCCCGTCAGGTCCGCCGCGTTCCTTACGAGCTCCTCGATGTTCCTGAGCCACTCGTGATGGGGATGGCCCACGCCTGTGTCCATCGTCATGAGCGATATATAGCCCTGGACACCCATGAGTATGTTATTGAAATCATGAGCAATGCCACCCGAGAGCGTGCCGATCGCCTCCATTTTCTGCGCGTTGATGAGCTGCGCCTCCAGTCTCTTGCGTTCGGTAATGTCCTCACATACCATGATCACGTCGCCGTTGCCGAGCTGCACCGGGATAAAACTGATCACCTTCGTCGATCCGTCCTTGCACACCACGTTGTAGATGCCCTGATTCCTCAGGTTTCCCGTCCTGAGGTCGTCAAGCCACGCCTGTATGACCCGGTGCCTGTACGCCCGGTCGGGATATGCCTTTCTGAACCACGTCCTCCCATTCGGGATATCAGCGAGGTCGTAGCCAAACATCGTCCTGAATCTTGGGTTGATATAGACGAAGTTGCCCGTGCTGTCGATGAGCGCCATGCCGATGGGGGCGTTCTCCGACAGACTGCGCATCTTCTCTTTTTCAGCAAAGAGTTCCCGCACCGCTTCCTTCCGCTCCGTGATATCGCGGATGGACTCAATGGCCCCCACGACCTTCCCGTTTGTGTCATAGAGAGGTCCCGCCTTCCCCCAAAGGTTCCTCTTCTGTCCGCGCACGAAGGGCACATCTGTCTCCGTGTAGAGGGTGTCGCCGTCCTTCTTTATGAAGGAATACTGTTTTTCCATCTCGTCGTCCCAGATGGTCACGAAGTTGATAAGGATGGGCCGGCGGGTTCCGTAAAAGGGCAGCGCGTACTCATAGTCGCCCTTTCCCAGCATATCCTCCTTGCTGACGCCCGTCATGGTCTCTATGGCCCTGTTCCAGGCTATGACCTTTCCTGCCCGGTCGATCGCCAGGGTCGCGTCGGGGAGGAACTCGATGATGTCCGCCAGCCTCCTTTGAGACTCCCGCAGCTGCTCCTCGGCCCGCTTGCGCTTCGTGATGTCCCGGAATGTCCATATCCTCCCATAGTGATGCCCGTCCTCGCCGAGAACGGGAGCCGAATAGCGGTCGAGGACCATTCCGTTCCTGAACTCGATCTCATCCCAACTCCTTTCGTCGGGGTGCTCGTAAAGATATATGACCTTCTCAAGGAACTTGTGGGGATCGCCGACAAGGCCGACAACATAGTTGAGCAGCGCGGCGTCATCGTCGTCATCGAGGACGTTTATCGGAACGTCCCAGAGATCGATGACCCGCTGATTGGTGACGAGTCGTCTCTGGTCATCGTCAACAACAAGTATCCCGTCGCTGGACGTGTTCACCAGCGCTTCAAGGAGGGCCGTCTTCCATCGCAGTGCATCATCGGCTCGTCGCCGGTCCGTGATATCCTCGACAATGCCTTCGAAATAGGCGGGGGAACCGTCGGGACCGCGGACGACCCTCGCGTTCATGGAGATCCAGATCCTGCTTCCGTCCCTGCGGTACACCTCGATCTCGCGATCGTGTATCATATCCCTTTTCGCGAGATACTCCGTGCACCGCCTGCGGTCCTCGGGGTCAACGTAGAGCTGCCCGGCGATGTCCGTGATGGTGCTCATCAGTTCATCGGGGGAGGAGTAACCGTACATCTTAGCCAGGGCCTCATTGGCGCGCAGGTACTTTCCGTCGGGCGTACTCTGGAAGATGCCCATCATGGCATTCTCGAAGATGTCCCGATACCCCTCCATGCTCCCTTGCAGCACTTTCCGGGTATGTCGGTCTTCAGCCTCCGACAGTTCCAGGTCCGCGATCCTCTTTTTCAGTGCAGTTATCTCTTCGATCAATTCCTGGCGGGTTCTCGTGGTGTCGTTCATAGTTGCGTCCCGCGGGACAGGCGGCGATTTCGTCAAACCTTAGACCAAACACACGGAGAAGTCAACATCCAGGTTGGACGGCCCCTGGCAGACATACCCTCTCTCCGCCGGTTCCCACGATGGGTCTATGCCTCTCTCCATCAGGTTATCGCACAATTGCGGTACAGGTTTAGCCAGCGGTCCCGGGGGTATGCCTGTCCCCCGGCTACGGCTGCGAAGAGGTCTTCGTGATGTCCGCGATCATGGCGAGGAAGGCGGCCAGATTGGGCTCCTCACGGACCTTCGCGTCCTTGAAATAGGTGATCCTCAGTTTCATGAAGAGGCCCCGGCAACCTGTCAGGTACAGGTGGGATATGAGCTTGATGTTGTTCTGCTCGTAGGTGAGAACACCGTGAAAGAACTTGAGGCGGTCGCCGACGGGGGTTACCTGTTTCTTGACGACGACAGAGACATTCCTGTATGTGCCCTGTGTCTCAAGAGAGTATATGTCCTGCAGGGCCTGATCGAACTCCTTGCTCACGACCTGCGACGAGACCCCATCGGGTATGGGGCCCTGCGTCAGGTCGTAGAGAAAGATGTCCGCCCGCATCGTATCGGTGCGATAGGAGATGCCGGTACCAAGGCCTGCATAGAGGGGTTCGTAGTCGGTGGCCCTGACGAGCTTCAGCGCATTGACGGGATCGGGAAACACGAGGCCCGTTCTCTGATGCCGGTACGACTCTGCATGAGCGTTACCGGCGGAGATGATGATGACCATCGCAAGGGCCATCACGATGAGCGCCCGTACAGGCACTTTCTTCGCTACCACCGTGCTATCCTCCCTCCGGAACTACAGCGACGGGGAACTCATGCTCCGCCGTCCGCCCTGCCGGGTTCATTCTCCTGACTGAAACGGATGATCTCTGCCTTAAGGCGTTCAATGAATTCGTTGGGCCTTGCCACCAGCCTGAAGACGACGACCTTGCGGTTCGGCAGGACAAGCATTATCTTGCCGAAGTTGAGGATAACCCCCAGGGCCGGCTGGTGAAAATCCGCCCCCGCCAGTTGAGAGTAAGGGAACTCGTAGAAACGCTTGAAGGGAAAACCGATCCTGATCGTAAGCTTGGACGCATGAACGGCAAATTCGGAGGCGCGCAGATTGTGGATGGAGAACATGCCCCAGATGATGGCAAGGCCCATCATCACGAGCGCAGCGACGGGCTTCGCCCTGAGGGACAGCCCGCCCAGAACGAAAAGCATTCCCGGCCCGAGGAGCGCGGCCCAGTGGACCGTTGTCCTGTAAAGAACAGGCTCAGCCTTGCGGGGGACATTTTCCGTTTCCGTCATTTCCTCTTTCCTTCTCCTCCGGATATCACGACAGAGTACACGATACCACAATCCGCCACGTTTTGCACGCCCTCTCCGGAAGCAGCACCGTCATACGGAACCGATAGGGGCTATATCCCCTCACCGGCTGCCACGGCCTGACCGGGAACGGCGCAGGCCTCCCGTACTCCCTGCGAAGGCCCCATCCGGCCCGTCGACTCCGTTCACCGGGAACGATATATTGACTGGCTGTTGATGAAATCGCATTCCTCTTTGAATAGGTGTCTGACCGTCCGGGGGGTACCGGAGAATTCCAGGTTGAGGTCCGACGCGCGCTCATACGCGGGCCAGTAAGGCCTGCCCTGCCCGTTGGGGTCGCCCGTTCGCGCGAAATTCACCCAGTAGTCCATCATCTCGGCGGAGAGCCTCACGTCGGTGTCGTCGTATCCGTCCGAGGTTTTTATGTTCCCGAAGACATAGGCCAGGTCCACCCCGTGATACACTCCCAGCTTTCGGGCTCGCTCCGTCCCGGGAAGCCGGGTAAACTGGTACAGGTATCCCCGCGACTTCTTCCGCTCCATCGACCCCGCCACGAACCGGGCAGGCTCGGCGTTCGCCGCCACGGCGATGACTCTGTCGATGGCCGCGGGAACGTCTTTATCACTTGAGGCAGGAAACACCCTAAAGGCCTTGCCCATATTCTCACTGAACCTCGACTTTAGAAATGACCTGTATCTTTCAAGGGACAGGTCCTTCTCATCCTTGAGGTAGGCGTTGCCCTCGTTCAGGGTGCTGCCCGTGATGATCGGTACATCGTGCTGCGCACCCCGGGAGTAAGCCTCAAAGGGGTTCCCGGGAAGCACCGTGCCGTCAAAAACGGGCGCAAAGAAGAGGCCTTCGTCGAAAAGGCCCGTCTTGCAGTCGGCCGCCCTTATGACCTCCTCAGCCGACCGGGACCGCATGGCGGCCAGAACGTCCGAGGCTCCATCGCACCCGAGCTTCGAGGCCAGTTTTTGGCCCATCTCCGACACATTCGCCATGTTGCCGTTAAAGACGGGGTTCAGGTACTCCGAGCCAATGATCGGACCCCCGCTCTGGGCTATCGCCCCGTGGAAGAGGCCTGCCGACAAAGGGCTGATCATGAGCAGGGACACCGACTTCGACCCCGCCGACTGACCGAAGATGGTCACACGGTCGGGATTCCCTCCGAAGGCCGCGATGTTCCTTTGCACCCATTTCAGCGCCGCGATCTGGTCGAGAAGGGCGTAGTTGCCCGACGTGCCCTCGGGAGACTCCCGGGAAAGCAGCGGGTGGACGAGGAAACCCAAGGGACCCAGGCGGTAGTTGAGGGTCACCACGACGACACCTTTTCCGGCGAGGTTCCGGCCGTCGTACTCCGGCAGAGACGACGAGCCGAAGTTGAAGCCGCCGCCGTGTATCCAGACCATCACGGGCAGTCTTTCACCGGGCCCTTTCGCCGGGGTCCAGACATTGAGATAGAGGCAGTCCTCGCTGTACTTGCCGTCGCCCTGCTGGCCCGGCTGGGGACAGGAGGGACCGAACTGCGTGCTCTTCCTGACCTGCGTCCAGGCGGCCACCTCCTGCGGGGGCTTCCACCGAAGTCCCGCGACGGGCGGTGCCGCGTAGGGGATTCCCAGGAACACGCGTACCGCTCCCTCCGTCTTCCCGCTCACGGGACCGCTGTGGAGGCGAACGACGCCGGTCTCCCCCTCGCCCGCCATGACCCACGCGGGAAGGGCAAATAACAGCAACGCACATACAATGTATCCGATCGTTCTCATGTGAGTATTCCTTGATGAAACCTCAGGCAGATCTCAGGGCAGGTACCGCACGGACCGGGACTGTTCGCCTGAGGATTTCTCGTCCGCCTCGCCCCGGGTCCTGCACCCGCACGAAACAAGCCTTTCCCCACACCTGGGGCAGCGTTCCATGTAGCATCCCTCGTGATGGAACCCTCCCGGCATGACACCGCATTTGGGACAGCGTTCCGTTTCGTGCCTGGGATAGGGAACGCGGGGATGAGATTCCCCGTTGGGATAGTCGACATATCCCCCGGCGCAGGTGATCGTTCTGGGATCGTGGATGTTCTTGCCGCATTGCCTGCACAGGAGAACCTCCGTGGCCTCGTGAAACTGGGCCACCGGCACCTCTTGCACCGGTGCCGCGACGGGCGGCGGTGTTTCCGGGGGAACCTCTCTTTCCACGACCTTCTTCGGAGAGGCATCCTTCCTCATCGCCGGGTCCTTCTTTGATACCGCTATGTTTCGCGTCCTGAGATAGCTCGCGAGGTTGGTAGGTGACGTCTCGAGGATGCGCGCCAGAGAGGCCTTGCTCACACCCTTCGACAGGTATTCGATGATAAGCTCTTTCTTGCCGTCCAGTTTCGACGCGGAGAGGCTCCCCCTGGGCCTGCCGAGGACCACGCCTTCTTTCCTCTTTTGCGCGAGGGCTTCTCTGACACGCCGGGAAGCAACCTCCTTCTCCACCGAGGTGAGCATGGCGAACAGGGCGGTGGCGCTCTTCGAGGAGCTGTCCCCGACACCATTGAGGTCCATCTCCTGCTTCGCCGCGATGAACCGCACCCCTCTCTCCAGAAGATCACCCACTACGGCAATGACATCGGCAATGTCATCCCCCAGTGCCGCAAGGTCCGATACGACAATGACATCCCACCGGTTAACGCCGGCAAGAAGTTCCTTCACCCGGCGACCGCGCTCCTTTCTCTGGGAAGGGAGCTCTACGGTGATATAGTTGTCTATCCGGAGGTTCTTCGCAGAGGCATATTCCCCTATAAGGCTCCTCTGAGATTCCGGGGCCTCACCCTCAACGGATACAAGCAGATACGCTATGTTCGCCATTATCCATCCCTTGTCGAAAGACCTCCGTCGACTCCCCTGCAACGAGCGCCGAACCGCAGGTCACGCCTTCTTGTAGCAGTCATTAAATGATCAAACTCGCCATATCGTATGATCATAATGTCCAACAAAATCATCCGGACATAATACAGTACTTCTTTATATCACACTATTATGCCCCGCGAATGAAATTGTAACACACTTTCACCCACAGATTACCTACATATTGAAAAAAATTCAAGGTTCAGGCATGTCAGGGCCCGGAACGTATCTAGACCCCGCAGTCGGCCGCGTCACCCTTAAGCTTGGCCAGGGCATGGGGGATGGCGCCGATAACGAAGCCGAGACATTCCACGGCCGCCTTTTCGCTGCCGGGAAGATTGATGATGATGCTCTTGCGGCGGATCCCACAAACGGCGCGGGAGATGACGGCGCGGGGGGTGATCCTGTAGCTTTCCAACCGCATGACCTCCGCGAAACCGGGAAGATCCCGTTCGATGACCGAACGGGTCGCCTCGGGCGTAACGTCGCGCGCGGACAGGCCCGTCCCTCCCGTCGTGACGACCATGTCCACGCCTTCCTCATCGATGGCCCTTTTTATCGCGTCGGCTATGATATCGGCCTCATCGGGCACAATGATGACATCACCCACGATGAAGTCCTTCTCCAGCATGTTCTTGACGGCCGGGCCGCTCGTGTCGACACGCTCTCCCCGTGAACCCTTGTCGCTCACCGTGATCACCTGCGCCCGGTAGCTCATGCAATAACCTCCAGCTCATCTCCCACAGAGACATCGCCTTCGGTGAGCACCTCGGCGAAGATCCCTTCCCGGGGCATGACGCAGTCACCGACGGTCTGAAAGATGTTGCAGCGGGCGTGGCATTCCTTGCCTATCTGGGTCACGCGCAGAAGAACGCCGCCCGTTGTCTTCAGGCTCGTTCCCACAGGCAGCTCATGAAGGATGATCCCTTCCGTCGTGAGATTCTCGGCGAAATCGCCGGCCTTGACGTCAAGGCCCTTGGCCCGGATCTTGTCGATGCTCTCCCTGGCGAGAAGGCTCACCTGGCGGTGCATGAAACCCGCGTGGGCATCTCCCATGAGACCCCTGTCCTTCAGGAGACGACAGGTCCCGACATTGTGTTTCTTCTCTCCCTTCCCTTCGCTGACATTGACGGAGATGATCGTTCCTTTCATATTCACCTTCTCAGGATGCCTTCCTCTTGTATGTGCCGCTCTTCCCCCCGCTCTTCTCAAGGAGAAAGAAGGGGCCCAGTTCTATGCCCTTGTCCACGGCCTTGCACATGTCGTAGATCGTAAGGCCCGCCACGGCCGCTGACGTCAGGGCCTCCATCTCGACACCCGTCTGTCCCTTCGTCCTGACGGTCGACAGGATCTCCACGGTGTGTCCCGCGTCGTCAAAGCGGAACTCGACGTCGACATGGGTGATGGCGAGAGGGTGGCACAGGGGTATCAGGTCGTGGGTCTTCTTGGCTGCCATGATCCCTGCGATCTTGGCAACGGTGAATATGTCTCCCTTGGGTCCTTGCCCGCCACGTATGAGCGCATAGGTCCCGGCAGCCATGGTCACCCTGCCCGACGCCACCGCCTCCCTTTCAGTCTCCTTCTTCCCGGAAACATCCACCATCCGGGCCTTCCCGTCACTGTCAACATGACTCAATTTCGCCAAACCAAATCCCCCTTTAGAAAATAATGACCAATGACCAAATGACAATGACCAAAGAAGAGGCAATCACTAGTAGCCGCCGGACGATAGCTGCCGACGAGAAGGTCCTTCCTGTTTGGTTATTGATCATTGGTGAATTGGTTATTGTTCTCTTTCATCCTCCGATATTTCTCAAGCTCCTCTGGCATTTGCGTATCGCACCCATTTCGAGCTTCCTTTCGGGTTTTACCTTCACAACGCCGCGGATGAATTCCTTCACGTCGTCGTCGCTCCTGCCCGACCTCATGAGCGCCTTTACGTCGTATTCCACGTCGGAAAAGAGGCAGGGGCGTATCATACCCCTCGAGGTCAGCCGGATCCGGTTGCATTCCGCACAGATATGGCTGGACACGGGACTGATGAAGCCGATCCTTCCCGAGCCTCCCGCTATGTCAAAGACCTTCGCCGGGCCCTTGCCCGGTCTCAGCGAGGGAAGAAGCTCGAAATCCCGTCGGATGATCTCTTCTATCTGCCGGGACGTTATGATCTCGGTGGATCTCCAAAGCGACGTATCGCCAAAAGGCATGAACTCTATGAACCTGATCTCGTGGTCCCACTTCCGAGCGATACGGACAAAATCGAGTATTTCGTCATCGTTGAAGTCCTTAATGATGACCGTGTTTATCTTGATCGGGTTCAGTCCGGCATATGAGGCCTTCTTGATGCCGTCGATCACCCTGTCGAAGGCGTCGATGCATGTGATCCAGGCAAACCTGTCCTTTCTCAACGTATCGAGGCTGATGTTGATCCGTTTCAGCCCCGCTTCCTTGAGCTCTTCCAGATGGTCCGCGAGAAGGACGCCGTTCGTGGTAAGACTGATATCGGTGATCCCTTCGATGGAACCAATCTCCTTGAGAAGATGAGGCAAACCCTTTCTCGTGAGCGGCTCGCCCCCTGTCAGGCGGACCTTCTTGACTCCCAGCAAGGCGCATATCCTGACGAAACGGATGATCTCCTCGTAGGAAAGGACCTCGGTATGGGGGATAAACGGAAAATCGCCGTCGACACAATACCTGCAGCGCAGATTGCACCGGTCGGTGACGGAAATACGCACGTAGTCGATAACCCTGTTGTAGTCGTCTATGAGCTTCATAACATCAAATAACCTTGTCCTCCGGAAGGCTTCTGTGGCCTCCCCTGTTTCCGGCCTTTGCTCTCTCGCCACACAGGGAAAGCTGCGGTCCCGGGATCCCCATCCCGGATTCTCATCGGCGGCCCGACCGCGATCGGTAAAGACACGCACTATAATACCCGTAAACGGGCTTTTTTTCAACAAGGGAGGGGGAAGGCGGGACAGAAGCGATAGGACCTATAGGATGGATAAGACCTATAGGACATATCGGACCCATAGGACAGATAGGACTAATAGGACGTGTTGAAGTGCGATTGCCCGCCCGCAGCAGAAAATCGATCCGTCCTATAGGCCCTAAGCGTCCTATAGGTCCTATTTGTCCCATTGGTCCCATTTCTCCTATTGGTCCTATCAAACACCCCGCCCCCTCTCCCACTTCCCTCTCCCCGCCCCCTCCCCCTATTCCTTCTTGAGTAATTCCCCGAAAACAGTTATCATTATATTATGGAAACCAAAACGACAAGGATAATCCTCATCGACTTCGAGAACATCCAGAAGTTCGATTTCGACAACATCGACACGACCAATACGAGTATTGCCATTTTTGTGGGCAAATCCCAGAACAAGATCCCCTTCTCCCTTGTCGAAAAGGCACAGTCTTTCGGGGACCGCCTGATATGGGTGAAGATAGCCGGAGACGGCAAGAACAATCTCGATTTCCATCTCGCCTTCGAGCTGGGAAGGCTCAGCGAGAGAATGGACAAGGACGTGGAGATCGTCATACTCTCGAAGGACAGCGGATATGATTCTCTCATCAGGTACGTGAACGAGATGGGCATAAAGACGCGAAGGATAGCCAATCCCGCCGAGCTGTCCGACAGCAAGAAACAGCTTCCTTCATCGAACTTCACCAACTACATCGTCAACAACCTGAACAAGATCGACGGGCAGAAGCGGCCCCGGACGCTGCGGACCCTCAAGAAGCACATCGAATCGCTCCTTCGTGACAAGGCGGGGGCCGGCGAGATAGACGCCATACTCGAAGAGATGTTCATAAAGGGCCTCTTGAGCGAGATCAACAACCGCCTCAAGTACACCTTCGATGCAGCCGAAGAAGATAGGTAATAGGTTATGGGTAACAGGTGGCGGGAAGTAGCTCCCTATCACCCATAACCCATTACCCATCACCTGCTTCTTTCACTTCTTCCCCATCACCTATCACCTGTTCTTATCAGGACAATAGGGCTCTCCCAGTCGAAGAGCACGCCCCTTTCTTCCGAGGTGATGACCCTCATGTGTTCCGGTCCGAGTTCCCCGAGGAAGACCTGCTCTTTGGACACAGTGCCGGGCAGGACCTTGTCGTTGATGAGCCGGGCGAACCGTTCAGGCCTGGGGGGCCAGATGATGAGCAACCCCTTTTGTTTCTTCACCCGTGCGAAGAGATAGACGGGGGGCCCGGCCTTCGTCTGATCCTTCAGGTTCGCGAAATGCCATGTCCCGGTCTTGAGGAGCGTCACGTCGGCAGTCTTCAGCGCCATCTCCCTGTCACCTTCCATCCAGGCAAGTCTCAGCTGCCCCTTCCGGGCATCCTCCACCCGCACCACGACAGGACCGCCATCTGCGGCGGTCCACGTCCCTTCCCAGTCCACGTGGTCGAGAACAACAGGCGTGTCCCCGATGGGCTGCCCCGAGGTGACCATCGAGCATCCCCATCCCCCAAGAATGACGAGAAGGCCCAGCACAAGCATATATCGTTTCATCATGACACCTCCACGGTCACATGCTCCTATTGTAAACAATGGCCAGAACCTTTACAATGAACAAGATCGTCCATTGCCGGGTCCTCCAAAGGAGAATGAGACATGAAAAGAAAAGGAACAGCAGCAACAGGATCTCTCGCGATCTGCGTCCTCGTGGCCGCGCTCCTCTTGCTCCTCCAACCGGGGAACACAGGCGCGGAACAGCAATTCTTCCGAATGGGAGATTTCAGGCTTGAGGGAGGCGGTGTGATCCGTGATTGCCTCCTCGGTTATCGCACATTCGGAAAACTCGACGGATCGGGGTCCAACGCGGTCGTCTTTCCAACGTGGTTTATGGGGACATCGGCCGATCTCGAGGCCCTCATTGGTCCGGGAAAGCTCGTCGACCCCTCCCGGTATTTCGTCATCGCCGTTGACGCCTTCGGGAACGGGGTATCATCGTCTCCCTCGAATAGCGCCACGCAGAGGGGTCTGTTGTTCCCCGATATTACCATAGGGGACATGGTCCACGCCCAATACCGGCTTGTCACGGAGAAGCTGGGCATAAAGCATCTGCACGCTGTTATCGGCATCTCCATGGGCGGGATGCAAACCTTCCAATGGCTGGCCGCATATCCCGGCAGCATCGGCAAAGCCGTGCCCATCACCGGAACACCGAGACCGACATCTTACGACCTTCTTCTCTACCGGACCGGTCTCGCGGTCCTTGGCAGCGGTCAAACCGGAGAGGTCTGGGACGAGAGGGCACTCGCAGTGGCCGCCGGTGTTTTTGCGATGGCGTCGGGTACCCCGGAACATTTCATTGCCAGGCAGGATCGTTCGGGGTTGCCCCTGTATCTCGAGAAAGCGGAAAAAGACATGAAGGAGCACGATCCCATCGATATCGCGCGTCAGTTGAAAGCGATGATCGGGCACGATGTGTACACAACCCTTGGCAATTCCGCGGGGGGCTTACGGAGGATCACCGCCGAAACGTTCACCGTGGTCTCCGCTCGGGACCTGATGGTGAACCCGCAACCGGCAAAGGAACTCGCGGGCCTTCTCAAAGGCCGGTCGCTGGTTCTCGACAGTGACTGCGGCCATTACATACTGCAGTGTGAAGGAACAAGGATAATGACAGCTGTTTCAAGGTTTCTCGATGAGTGAACCGGAGCAAGGATTCAGGGGAATATCCTGCCGATCATTCTCAGGGTGTCTTCCATTTCCTTGCGTGCCGTAATATCCCGAAGGTATACCAGGGATCCCGCTTCGCCGTTGTAGACAACAGGGGTCGCCGAGACCTCTATGAAGATGATGGACCCGTCTCTGTGCATCCCTTTGAACTCGTACCGGTCCGGGACCTTTTCGCCCCTCTGGCGCATGTGGTTGATGGTGAGGACGCGCTTTCGGTCATCAGGGTGGATCGTCACGGATATGTTCTTGCCCACAACATCATTGGCACTCCTGTATCCGAACATCTCCGCCAGCTTTTTGTTAACGTAGACATAGTTCTCTCCGCGGACTATCGCCACGCCATCGTTCGAATTCTCGACAGCTATCCTGTACCGCTCCTCCGATTCGCGCACGAGCTTCTCGGCCGCTTCACTCTCCGTCACGTCTCTGCCCATGAAGAGGATACCGCCGCCCTCCTTTTGATTCAGGGCCATTCCGCTCCACTCGATGATGACGACGGAGCCGTCGGCCCGGCCGGTGGCGACCCTGGCGACTCTGCCCGTCTTCCCGTTCTGCTGTATGGCCTCGAAACATTTGCGCACGGCCTCGGCCCCCGGGGCATCCAGGAAATCCTCCATGCGCCGGCCGATGAGGTCTCGCGGATGTCCAACCCCGAAGAGGTTGTATGCCGCGCTGTTAGCAAATATGATCCGTCCGTCGGCAAGGGTGAGGATAGCATCGGGAAGGATCTCGACAAGCTGGCGAAACCGCCTTTCGCTTTCAAAAAGGGCCTCCTCGACCCTCTTGCGCTCCGTGATATCCTCGACGACGGACACCACCCTTGCTATCTTGCCCCTCTCGTTCTTGAGCGGCGTGGAGTTGACGCTCACGTACGCCGTCGACCCGTCCTTCTTGACCATCTGGTACTGCTTGTTATACGAGGAGCCTTTCTTGACGACCTCCTTGAGTATCTCGAAGGCCCGGTACAGGTGGTCGGGGTGAAAGAGGGCGGCTATCGACCTACCGATGACCTCCTCTTTTTCGTAACCGAGCACCTCCCTTATCTTTCCATTGCAGTCGACGATCCTGCCCTTCTTATCGACTATGGCGATCAGGTTCGCCGCGGATTCAAAGATGGACCGGTAGTTGTCCTCGCTCGCCCGGAGTGCGAGGCCGCCCTTCCTGATGGCGTCCTTCAATTTCCTGTGGTCCTTCAAAAGGTCCAGAAGATGCTCCGCTTTAAGCTTCTTCGTCCCTTTCTGGCCGGACATCACGGGGTCACGGAAGAGAAAGTTCTCGTAGATGTCATCGCCGATGATGAGAGTGGGATAGGTCGCCAGGACACGGAACAGGGCGTCCGGCGAGAGCTGGTCGAGACCGTACATGAAGACCACGACACATTTCACGCTGACCATGGCCTCGAGGCGGTCGATGGCGGCGGGCACCCAGAGGCCTTCCTCTCCCGTATGGTTCAACCGCAGCGTGTCGTCAACGGCTATGCGCAAGCAGGTGTATGCGGGATGCGCCGTATCTCCGGAGGGTAAAGGGTCCGACCCGATGAGGGCCATATCCCGCGCTATCTTCTCGCAGGAGTCGGGCTCGCTCTTCTCCACCTGGAGTTGACCGGCCTTCATGACGGAATCCACATCGACCCCGTCCTGCCTCAGAGACTCGACGAGAGCCTCAGCGCTGTGATCGGCCGCGAAGTAGATGACCTTTTCCCTCTTGTCCAGTCCCTGACGGATAAAGGACAGACCGAAGGCGTTCGCTTCCGATTCGCTCTCATAGAGAAAGCAATGATAATCCCCTGGTCTCAGTGATCTTAGTCTCGTCACCTACCTACCCGCTTATGACCCCTGCTACGCTGATGAACCCGTACCCAGGTCTTTTTTATCATATCATTTCCCTTTTTTCTCTAAAAAATTGAAAGACTTCGGAAAAGGAACCGCATCGGGGATGACCGGAGGTCAGCGATCTGGTGGGAATGATCAATTCCGCGAGAGAGTCTCAAGGAAGTTGCGGGTACCGGCGGCGCACCTACCGCAAAATCCAGTGGATCGAGGCACCGCATACGATGAGAAAGGCAACGAGGACGGTGAGTATCGTCTGCCATTCCCACTCGCCCATTTTCACAACCTCGCGCCAGTTGCAGTGTGTGCAGTAGAAAACCTTACGGCCGGCGAATTTCAGGAGCCACTCCCGGGGATGAAGCCGGTAGCTGCGTTTTACCTCGGCGCCGCACTCCGGGCACGACAGCGATGTCAGGGCACATCGCAGGTATAGCGGCCCCATATCGGATACTGTCCTGTGGGCATTGAACTGAATGAGGTTCTGAAGATGGGTATGATCGGCGAAAAAATCGAGGTCTTTAAGTCCCCTGTTACGTTCCTCCACGGAAACGTGGAGATCACCTTTCGGTTTCCGCACTGCGCTTTGTTCCATCGACACCCCCCGCCCGTGTACTTCCCCTCACGAAACGTATTCAAGCATTGCCCAACTGCCAATTGAGAAACTTGATGCGACGCCTAAGGCGGAATCCAGAACCACCTTAGCAACATATTTCACAATATTGTCCTAATACCACAGAAGTGATTCAGAAGTCAATAGGTTTATTCAAGAAAAAGTGAAACGCCGAATCTCCCGGCGGAAAACCCGACTATGATCAACTCTCTGAGTAAGGTCAGAACGTTACGTGGAGGTAGTCCAGAAATCCCTGCAGACAGCCACTCGACCAACAGCTATGCGAGGTTATATAATGCCGAAGGCGGGATTTGAACCCGCACGAGTCTCCCCGCCACCCCCTCAAGATGGTGTGTCTGCCACTTCCACCACTTCGGCATTTTTTGTCATTTCGCCCCCTGCGCTGGAGCGTTCTGCTGCTGGCTCTGCGCCGGTACATTCCTTACAGTGCTTCCCTTATGACTATAAGTATACGCAAGCACCAGGCTTGTCAACATAAAAACAACCGCTGCTATTGTCGTCAATTTCGTCATGAAACCCGAGGATCCGGAACTGCCGAAAAGGGTCTGGCTTGAACCGCCGCCGAAGGCAGCCCCCATGTCCGATCCTCTTCCCGTCTGCAAAAGCACTATGAGAATCAGGGCAATCGCTATTATCACATGTATGATGGCAACTACTATTGTCATTATCCGTTCTCCAATGCGCGGCTTATTATACCAAGAAAACTTCCGGATTTCAAGGATGCACCACCAACAAGTGCACCATTTATGTTTTTCATGGCAATTAATTCGCCGAAATTCTCCGCCGTCACGGAGCCGCCATAGAGGATCCGCACGCCTGAGGAGGCGTCCCCGTAAAGGTCTCGCAGGATATTTCGAATAAATCCATGGACTTCTTCCGCCTGGCCCGGTGTAGCGTTCTTTCCGGTACCAATCGCCCACACGGGTTCATATGCGATGGTGACCTCCCCGATATCGGGAATACCCGCCAGGGCCTTCTTCACCTGGATCCCCACAACGAACTCCGTAATGCCCGCCTCGCGTTCTTCATCGGTCTCACCAACACAGATAATGGGCTTCAATCCCACCGCGAGGCATTTCTTCGCCTTGAGGTTCACGCCCTCGTCGGTCTCGTGGAAATACTTTCTCCGTTCCGAGTGGCCGATAATGGCGTACGTGCAACCTGCGTCCTTGAGCATCCCCGGTGATATCTCGCCGGTATAGGCCCCCTTGTCCTCAAAGAATATGTTCTGGGAAGCGAGGGCGACCTTGCTGCCGCTCAAGACGTCATGCACGCTCTTGAGGACCGTGAAGGACGGCGCCAGAACGACCTCGCCGTGTCCCGCGATGTCCGGCAGGCCGGCAACGATCTCTTTCGCGAGCGCCACCGCCTCCCCCGTAGTATTGTTCATCTTCCAGTTCCCTGCCACCATCCATGCTGCCATCTCAACCTCCGCAGGATTCGAGGGCCTCTACGGCCGGCATCGTCTTGCCTTCGAGAAGTTCCAGGAACGCCCCGCCTCCGGTGGATATGTAGGATATCCTGTCGCTGACGCCGGCCTTATGGACAGCCGAATCGGTATCGCCGCCGCCGATGATCGACAGGGCGCCCGAGCCGGCCACGTCCTTTGCCAGCCCAAAGGTCCCCTTGCTGAATGCATCGATTTCGAACATGCCCATGGGACCATTCCACACTATCGTCTTCGCCTCTTTCACGGCATCCCCGAAAAGCTTCGCCGTGTCAGGCCCGATATCGAGGCCGAGGGCATCCTGCGGTATCTTTTCGACTGGGACGACATTTGTCGCCGCGCCCGCTTCCGCCTTGTCGGCAACGACACAGTCGACGGGCAGGAGGATCTTCACGTTCTTCGTACCCGCCTTCTCCATAATGCTCTTCGCCTTGTCGAGCATGTCATTCTCACAGATGGACCTGCCGATCTCCAGTCCCCTGGCCTTCAGAAAAGTGAAGGCCATCCCGCCGCCGATTATGAGCATGTTGACCGTGTCCACGAGGTTTTCGAGGACACCGATCTTGTCAGAGACCTTCGCGCCGCCGATGATGGCAACGAGCGGCCGGGCGGGGTCTTTCATAGCCTTGTTGAAATAGTCGATCTCATCCTTCAGGAGAAACCCCGCCGCGCATGTCTTCACGGCCTGGGTGATGGCCGAGTTGGATGCCGCCTTCCTGTGGGAGACGGCAAAGGCATCGTCTATATAGACATCACACAGTTTCGCAAGCTCGGCGGCGAAGGCGGGATCGTTCTTCTCGTCGCCGATGTGGAAGCGCAGGTTCTCGAGGAGTATGACGTCGCCCGGCTTCATGGATGCCACCGCGGCCTGCGCCTTCTCGCCCACGCAGTCGTCCACGAAAGGGACCTCTTTCTTCAGGAGGTCTGAAAGAGCAACCGCGCAGGGTCTCAGTGTCAGTTTGTCCACCCTCTGGCCCTTCGGTCTGCCCATATGGGATATGAGGACCAGCTTTGCGCCCTTCTCCATGCAGTACCCGATGGAGCGAAGGTGGGCCTTGATCCTCGTCGTGTCGGTGATGTTCCCGTTTGCGTCGACAGGCACGTTGAAGTCGACGCGCATGAGCACTTTCTTACCAGCAATGTCAACTTTGTCAATAGAATTCATATGTTACCCCTTCCTGTTTCCTTATTATTTCATAACGAACGACAACAGATCGAACATGCGGTTGGAGAAACCCCATTCATTGTCGTACCAGGAAAGCACCTTTATCATGTTCCCGCCTATAACGGTCGTATTCTCCATGTCTACGATGGAGGAATGGCTATTGCCATTGAAATCGCGGGAAACGAGAGGCTCTTCCGAGCAGGCCAGGATCCCTTTCATGGGTCCTTCCGCATATTCCTTGAATTTCCTGTTTATGTCTTCCTTGGTTGCTTTGGTAGAGAGCGTGGCGACAAAATCGACGAGGGACACATTGGGCGTGGGCACCCGTATGGCCAGGCCGTCGAGCTTGCCCTTCAGTTCCGGGATGACCTCGGATATTGCCTTGGCCGCCCCCGTCGTCGTGGGGATCATGGAGAGGGCCGCCGCCCGGGCCCTGCGAAGGTCCTTGTGGGGCTCGTCGAGAACCACCTGGTCGTTCGTGAAGGAGTGGATCGTCGTCATCAGTCCGTACTCGATGCCAAACTCTTTCTGGAGAATCTTCACGATCGGGGCCAGGCAATTGGTCGTGCAGGACCCCATGGAAATGACGTGGTGCTTCGTCTTGTCGTACACTTCTTCGTTGACCCCGAGGACAAAGGTAACGTCGGGGCCCTTCGCGGGAGCCGATATGATGACCTTTTTCGCCCCCGCCTTGAGGTGCCTTTCAGCACCCGCCCGGTCGGTGAACTTTCCCGTGCTCTCGAGGACGACATCGATCCCCAGGTCCTTCCAGGGGAGGGACTCAGGTTCCTTCATGGCATATGCCTTGATTTCCTTGCCGTCGATGATGATGGCATCTTCCTTGTGTTTCACGTCGACGTTCATGATGCCATGGACGGAGTCATATTTCAGGAGATGGGCAAGCGTTCTGGGATCCGTAAGATCATTGACGGCGACGAATTCGACATCCTTCCTGTTGAAACCGGCCCTGAGGACAAGTCTTCCGATCCTTCCAAAACCGTTGATGGCGACCTTCACGGACATATCGACCTCCCCTTATTTTTTTACAATAGTAATAGAAAGACCGTGTCATGTCAACCTCTTATTGGCTCAGAGCCGCGACAACAAAGGGCGAAGGATGGTTTCAGGTTTCAAGTTCCAGGTTCAAGGAAAAAGAGGGATGGTTTGGGTCTTTAACTTGAAACACGGGACCTGAAACCTGCAACCGTCTTACTGTGTTGCCGCTCTCTTGCTGAACACCGCCCATCCGCCGATGATGTAGTGGATGCCCGATACGATGGTGGCAGCCGCCGTGGTGACGAAGAGTGCCATGTCGTAGGACCTCAGGTCGACCCTGTCCGCCGACCAGAGCGCGTATAGTATGGTTGCGATCTGGCATGCCGTCGTCACCTTGCCGAAGATCGTCGGCCTTGGCTTGACGTTGCTGGCATAGCGGTACAGGACAAGATAGCCGGCAGCGATCACAACGTCCCTTCCGAGGACAAGGACCGTGAGCCAGCCCGGGATGATACCGACAACATAGAGCATGACGAAGGCCGCGACGAGCATGGTCTTGTCCGCGATGGGGTCGAGGTACGCGCCGAGCTCGGTCTTCGACCCGGTCACCCGCGCGATGAAGCCGTCAAGAAGGTCCGATATGCCCTGTATGAGAAAGAGATAGAGGGCAAGGCGCATCCTCCCCTGGTAGACTGCATAGACAAAATAGAATGTGACGAAGAAACGGAATATGGAAAGTATATTGGGAAGGTTCATGGACCGCGTGGCGTCACCCTTCGTCATCTTGATAGTAACCGTTCCTGAACGTGGCGCATTTGTCGATAAAACTCAGCTTCACGGTATCGGTGGGACCGTTGCGCTGTTTTCCGATGATCACCTCGGCGACGCCCTTGTTGTCGTCCCTGTCCTTATTATACACTTCATCGCGGTAAATGAAGAGGATGACGTCGGCATCCTGCTCGATGGCCCCCGATTCCCGGAGGTCGGCAAGACGCGGCCGCTTGTTCTCCTTCTCCCGGGTCTCCGGCGCCCTGTTGAGCTGTGAGATGGCGATGACGGGGATGTTAATCTCCTTCGCCAATGCCTTGAGGAACCGGGAGATCTCCGATATCTCCTGCTCCCTGCGGTCCCCTCCGCCGGAGCGCCCCCGCATGAGCTGGAGATAGTCGACGACGATAAGGCCCACGTCGTGCTCCTTCTTGAGACGACGTGCCCGGGCACGCAGTTCAAGGACGGACAGCGCCGGCGAATCGTCGATGAACATGTGGGCCTCGCTGAGTTTCCCCGCGGCCCTGACCAGTTTCGGCCATTCGTCCCGGGAGAACGTGCCCGTGCGGAGCTTTGAATGCTCTATCTCGGACTCGGAGCTCAGGAGCCTCGTGACCAGCTGTTCCTTGGACATCTCCATGGAGAAGATGCCCACGGGAACTGGGTTCTCTTTCAGCATGGACACATGCTGGGCGATGTTCATGGAGAAGGAGGTCTTCCCCATGCTCGGCCTCCCGGCGACAATGATAAGGTCCGAGGGCTGCAGGCCGCTCGTCAGCCTGTCGAGATCGATGAAACCCGTGGGGACCCCCGTGACCGTCTGCTTTTTCTCATAGAGACGCTCGATGGTCTTTATGTTCTCCATCACAAAATCTTTGACGGGCAGGTAGGTGGGCTTGAGCTTGTTCTCCGAGACCTGGAAGATGAGCTTCTCGGCCTCGTCGATATACGTGTCGATGTCGGTCTCGGTGTTGAAACCTTTCTCGATGATCTCCGTGGCCACGTTGATAATGGTCCGGACGAGGGACTTCTCCTTCACGATCTTCGCGTAATAGGCGACATTGGCCGCGGACGGCATGAGGTCCACAAGGGTGTTGAGATAGGTCACGCCGCCTACGGCTTCGAGGAGGCCCCTGTCCTTCGCAAGACTGCTTACCGTTATGATATCGATGGCATCGTTCTTCTCGTAGAGACGGACCATGAGATCGAAGATCTTCCCATGGGCATCGCGATAGAAATCAGAGGGACCGACGACGTCGACCACTTTGTTCATGGATTCCGGGTCGATGAGAAGCCCGCCGAGCAATGACTGCTCGACCTCGATGTTCTGGGGAGGAACCCGCACTCCGGCAGGGCCCGTCACATCCCTGGCATTCTTTAGGACCCGGGCCATTTAAGCCTCTTCTTTTTCCACCTCGATCTTGACCTCGGCGTTGACATCCGGCTGCAGGTGGATCACAACTGTATGTGAACCGGTCATCTTGATCGGCTCTTCAAGGCGGACCAGCTTCCTGTCCACCTCCACACCCGAGAAGGCCTTGACGGCCTCGACGACGTCCTTGTGGGTAACGGAACCGAAGAGCCTGCCGTCTTCGCCGGCCTTCTTCCTTATCGTCAGCGTTGTCTCCTCGAGTTTTGCCTTCAGTTCCGAGGCGGTCTCAAGGTCCCGCGCCTTCTTGTTCGAAACACTGCGCACAATGTTCTCGAACCGGGCCACGTTGCCCTGGGTGGCGGGCACGGCCAGCCCCCTGGGAACGAGAAAGTTCCTCCCGTACCCGTCCCTGACGGTCACGGTATCGCCTTTCTTCCCCGTACCCTGGACATCTTCAATGAGTATGAGCTTCATCGGTTGCCTCCGTTATTTCAATAATGTCGTAAAGGGCAGAAAGGCTATGTGACGGGCCATCTTGATGGCCTCTTTCAGTTTGCGCTGGTGATTGGCGCAGGTCCCCGTCATCCTTCTGGGCATGATCTTGCCCCTCTCCGTGATGAACGATTTAAGAAGCTTCGGGTCCTTGTAATCGATGGCTATGTTGGAATCCTGGCAGAACCTGCATAC
Source organism: Syntrophorhabdus sp. PtaB.Bin047 (assembly GCA_002067235.1). GTDB lineage: Bacteria > Desulfobacterota > Syntrophorhabdia > Syntrophorhabdales > Syntrophorhabdaceae > Delta-02. Next base: position 11,851 of record MVQP01000022.1, on the reverse strand, counting down.
CCTTCTTCTCACATAGACCCTTTTCTTCGGTGAATCGGACCGTGTTGTCCTCATTGGTCTCGGCATCTATTCCTCCATCCAGAAAATTTTATGTGCTTTCAACTGTACCATCTCCCGCGACCGCAGCTTCTTGCGCACGAGCATCCCCGATACCATAACGCTGCGGCCCCGTGCTGCGTCGGGATGGGGCATCGCGGGGTCTCCGGGACACTCCACGTCTATGAGGAAATCACCCTCACCCACGCGCAGCGGGAAAAGTACGAACCTGTCCCCCTTGGGGGTATAGACTACACGCGGCACGGCCTCGACCTTGCCCGTCATGAAAACCCTGTTCATCAGAACTCGCCTTCGAGCTCGTCAAACACAACGGGGTCGGGCGGCTTCTTCGGCCCTTCGTTCTTGTCGTCGACGACGACGAACATGTGCCTGAGCACGGGGTCGAGGGTCCTGTAGAACTTGGCCATCGTGGCGACGCTGCCTTCGTCCATATCGAGCAGGAAAAAGAAGTAATGGCCCTTGTCCTTCTTCTTTATGGGATAGGCAAGCTTTCTCACTGCCCAGTCGTCCAGTTTGACGATCGTTGCGCCCGCCTTTTCAAGGTTGCCCTGGATCCTCTTCATGAGATCGTCTTCTTCCTCTTTCGCGAGGTCAGGGCTGAGCACAACAATATTCTCATATCTTCCCACGTTCACATCTCCTTTCATTGTGTCTTCTGATGCTGCACCACAGTGCCCTTGTCGACTTTAACACGCACTTTCTCGGCGATCTCAATGGTGACACTGTCGTCGGAAATACCCGTTATTGTACCATATAAACCACCTGATGTGATAACTTTATCTCCCTTCTTCAGGTTCTCCAGGAAGTCCTTGTGCTGCTTCGCCCTTTTCTGCTGCGGACGGATGAGAATGAAATAGAAGATGGCGAAGACTGCCGCGATAAAGATGAGCGACATGTACGAACTTCCCCCCTGTCCGGCCCCGCCGGCAGGATTACTACCCATTGCATACGCTATACCTGTCATCTGATTCACCTCCTTCGTAACGTCTCTTGAAATCGTGATAAAAACCGTCGAACGTGCCGCCTCTGACGGCGCTGCGGATCTTCTTCATGAGTTCCATGTAGAAATGAACATTGTGTATGGTGTTCAGGTAGAAACTGGTCAGCTCGTGCGAGACCGTGAGGTGCCTGAGATAGGCCCTTGAAAAGATCCTGCAGGTGTAGCAGGTGCAGCCTTCCTGGATGGGCCCTTCGTCCTCGGTGAAGCGGGCGTTCTTGATGTTGATCCTGCCGTCCCATGTGAAGAGACCGCCGTTGCGGGCAAAGCGCGTGGGAATGATGCAGTCGAACATGTCTATGCCCCGCCTCACGCCTTCCAGGAGGTCTTCCGGCAGGCCGATACCCATCATGTAGCGGGGTTTTCCGGCAGGCATGAGGCCGATGACCGTGTCCACCATGTCCCACATCAGGCTCTTCGGTTCGCCGACGCTGAGGCCCCCGATGGCAAAGCCGTCGAAATCGAGGGACAGGATGTCCCCGGCGGAGCGCAGCCTCAGGTCCGGATAAAAGCCGCCCTGGATGATCCCGAAGAGCTTCTGCGAACCCTCCCCTGACCGGGCCTCCAGGCATCGCCGCGCCCACCGTGTCGTCAGTTCCACGGATTCGCTGGTGTATTCGAACGTGGAGGGATAGGAGACGCACTCGTCGAGGCACATCGCTATGTCGGCACCTATGTTCTCCTGGACGCGCACCATCTTCTCGGGCGTCAGGAAATGACGGGAGCCGTCGATGTGCGACTGGAAGAGAACACCGTCGTCCTTGATCTCCCGCAGGACCCCGAGGCTGAATATCTGGTATCCTCCGCTGTCGGTGAGAATGGCACCGTCCCATCCGGAGAAATTGTGGAGGCCGCCCATCCTCTTGATGAGCTCGTCGCCGGGACGCAGGTAGAGGTGGTAGGCATTGGAGAGGATCATCGTGACGCCCAGTTCCTTGAGCTGCCGGTGGGTCATGGCCTTGACGACACCCTGGGTGCCCACGGGCATGAAAACAGGCGTTTCGATCGTCCCGTGACCGGTGATGAGCCTTCCCGAGCGCGCCGCCCCATCTGTATGATCTATCTCTATCGTCTTCATGATATAAACATCGCGTCCCCGTAACTGTAGAACCGGTAACCCCCGCGTATCGCCTCGGCATAGGCCCTTTTCATCGGTTCGGCACCCATGAAGGCGGCGACGAGCATGAGAGGCGTCGAACGGGGAAGGTGAAAATTGGTAATGAGCGCATCGACACAGCGAAAACGGTGGCCCGGATAGATGAAAAGCTCCGTCTCGCCTGCAGACGTGCCGTTGCCGTTCATCCCGAACAGCGTCTCGAGGGTCCTCACCGAGCTCGTGCCGCACGCAACCACCCGGCGCCCTTCCTGCCGTGCCGCCCGGATGCGCCCCTTCGACATCTCGTCGATCTCGTAGCGCTCGCCGTGCATCCGGTGGTCTTCAAGGGGACCGGCGTGAATGAGCGAAAACGTCCCGATGCCTATGTGGAGTGTGATCCTTACGATCTCGACCCCTTTGGACGCTATGCCCCCGAGAAGCCCCGCGGAGAAATGAAAGCCTGCCGTCGGCGCCGCTATGGACCCGGTCTTTTCGGCATACACGGTCTGGTAACGTTCGAAATCGGCTGCGCCGTCTTCGCCGTTGCGCTTGATATAGGGCGGAAGGGGCATCCTCCCCAGGGTCCCTATGATCTCATCACCTTCCTCACGGGACGCGAATGATATCGTCCAGGAACCGTTGCTGCGCCTGAGAACGGCACCGCGATCCCCCACGCTGACAGGGATGGCCTCCCTGGTCCCGCGCATCCCCTTCACAAGGCACTCCCAGGTGCCGCCGCCCGTTGACCTCACGAGCAGGACGTCGAGCATGCCGCCCGTCTCCTTGCGCACCTTGAGCCGCGCCGGGAACACCTTGCTGTCGTTAAGGACAAGGACGTCGCCTTCCCGCAGATAGCCGGCAATATCCGAGAACCGCCGGTGTTCCATCGTCCCTTTCTCCCTGTCGCAGACAAGCAGGCGTGACGCCTCCCTCTCGCCCGACGGGTGCTGGGCGATCATTTCTCTCGGCAGATCGTAATCAAATTCCTCGACTCTCATAATACCGTTAATACCATCAGTTGTGACATGGGTCGTGTCAGGCCATTTCGTTGCCGCCACCCGGGCTGTCAAAGCGAAATTCCCCCTCCAAGCCGCCCGGCCCTTTTCAAACAGGTTAATCTTATAACAGATTATACCGGTATTCGCAAATCAATTAATGGGTTACACGTATTCTTTCCGCGCCGGCCACGCCGGAAGAGATTCTGCTTGTATAAGAGCGTCCTTATATTTTAGAATTCCTACGTACGACAATGGGTATCATAACGATATCAAGGACTCACGGCTCGGGCGGGACGACATTTGCCCGGGAACTGGCAAAGCAGCTCGGCTATTCATACATCGACAGGGCCCTGATCAATGACGAGTGCCTCGAAAGCAACAGACACACGTGTTCCTTCGGCATCGATGAAGGAACGGCGCCGGGACTCCACGTGACGACGCAGGAGCTCATGGCGGACGCCAATTTCTACAAGGTCTCCTTCATAGCCAATATCCTGGACCACGCCCTTCGCGACGACGTCGTGATGGCGGGTATGGGCGCCGGTATCATCCTCGCCGGTATCAGCAACGCCATCAATATTCGTGTCGTTCGCCTCATGGAGGAAAGGGTGCGGGCCATCGCCCGGGTCAAGAGCATCCCCTATGACGACGCCTTCGACCTTGTCGAGAGGATGGACGAAGGCAAAAGGGATTTCATAGGCCGCTATTTCGACGCCGATCCCGGAGATCCTTCCTATTACCACGCCGTGGTCAACTCCAGCTATGTCTCGCTTAAAGAGGCCGTCGGGATACTGGCGGAATATGCGCGGAGACATTTCACTGACGCCTGCGCCAGGGAGGCCGAAGAGGTCCTCGGCGACCGGCTCCTGGAGAGGCGGGCCGAGATCCTCCTGTTTCAGCTGGGCATGGGGCACTGTTTCCGCAAGGTGATCTTCCAGGCAGGAGCGGAAGGCACACTCTCCGTGGCAGGGGTCGTCCGCAACGAAGCTGAGAAGGACCGTCTCCTGGGGGCGCTGGCAAAGGACACGCGGATCAGGGGGATCAGGGACTCCCTGGAAACAGGCGTTTTCGAAGCCGTCAGCTGACCCCTCCGGTCGTTCTATTTGTCCCGGAGCTTCCTCCCCACGACAAAGACATTCCCCAGTCTTTCGCCAAACCCGTAATACTTGCGTATCTCGGGCACCATCACCGTGGGCTTGATCCTGCCCACGTCGGGAAGCCCCCTGTCGTCCAGCACGTCCTCATCCACCTTCACGTCCATTATCTCGCCGATGAACTGCGTGTGAAGTCCGAGCTCGACAACCTCGCGAAGACTGCACTCCAGAACAAAGGGGAATTCCTTGATGTACGGGGCGTCCACCGTCTCGCTTCCCGCCGCCGTAAGACCCGTGGCGGCGAACTTGTCCACGTCCCTGCCCGAGACGATCCCGAAGTAATCCGCCTCCGTAAGATACTTCTCCGGGGTCACGTGGACGGTGAAGGCCTTGCGGTCTAGGATGCTCTGGTAGGTATAGGTCGCCTTTCTCAGGGCGATATCGACGCAGGGGGGATTGGAGCAGCAGATGCCCCCCCATGCCACCGTCATGACGTTGGGGCGGCCCTCCTTATCATACGTGCCGACGACGAGGACCGGGGCCGGCAAGAGGACGGTCCGCGCGCCGAGGGATCTTTTCATTCCTGGACCTCCTTGATAACCCGCAAACAGACGGGCTTGCGAACGGGTTCTAGTATACCCCATCATTGACAGCCTTGAAATACTTTTATACAATGAATGGCATCCGAAAAAGGAAGGTGGCATGCCTTACAGAAGAACGTCCCAATGGATCGTGGTCGTCGTTTCGACATTGATCACCCTCTTCTGCCTCTACGTCCTTTTGACAAGCGTAAGAGGCGGTGACATGAAAGGCGTGTGGATATTCGCCGCTTTCGCCTTCGTCTTCGCAACACCGCTCTTTGTCACGGTATTCCACTTCTTCGCCGACAGGAGCCCGACTCTGGCCAGGATACATGAGGAACACATATCGCTGGGTCAAAAGCACAAGACGACCTTCATACCTCACTGGTTCGTCATGACGGGGGTGGTCCTCATCGGGATCATCATCCTCTATACGATCATCAAGTGGCTCTTCATCTATTTCGCGCGATGACGGACGTCCCTCTTAGCAGGATAAACCTCAAGGACCGGCGGTTCTCCCTGTCCTATCCGCCGGGTGACGAGGATCTCCGCTGGTCGATCACCGCCGTCGGGATCGTTCAGCCCGTCATCCTCCTCGACCGGACGCCTTACGTCCCGGTCATAGGATGGCGCCGCCTGCGGTGTGCCAGAGAGCTTCGCATGAGGTCTGTCCCCGCTCTCATCGTCGACACCGACGAGAAGACCGCGCTGATGCGGGCCATCCACGACAATATGGCACGGGGCTTCAACATCATTGAAAAGGCAGCCGCTGTCGACGCGATGGACCGTTTCGGGTTCTCCCGCGACGAGGTCTTCGAGCTCATGGGCCATCTTGACCTCAACCCCCACGAGAAGGTACTCTCCTCTCTTCGGAAGGTCGCATCCCTCGATGACCCGTCCAGGGACTTCATCTTCAGGAAGAGACTTTCGCTGAGAAATGTCGAATCCCTCCTGAGGTTCGATGACAGGGAGCGCAAGAAGATCCTTGGGGCACTCACGGGTCTTCACCTGACGGATAGCACGCTCCGGGAGGTCCTCGAGATGCTTGAGCTCATAAGGATACGCAAGGGGACACTCACGGGCAGAGACATCCCCCTCATGGAGGACTCGGACAGGCTGAGGTCCCACCTCAAGCAGAAGACCCACCCCATCCTGTCGTCCCTTGCGAAGAAACTGAGGGCCATACGGGGCGCCATGGCCCTTCCGCCCGGCGTGGACATTAGAGTAGACCCTTTCTTCGAAAAGGAGTATATTGATATCATATTGAAAATAGGCAGTGAAGACGACGTCGACGCCGCGCTCGGCAGGATCTCGGAGCTGGTAGCGGCAGGCCACGTCAGGAGAATTCTTGAGCTCACAAAAGGTAGAATTCGTTGAAAGACCCGGAAGCGTCGTCAGAAAGTGCCCGGGCACAAAACACCATATCTGCTGCGGTTACCAGACCATCGACCTCGTGGAGGGCTGCGTCCTCTCCTGTTCCTATTGCATACTCAAGGCCTACCTCAGGGACGACACCGTACGGATATCATACAAACCCGAGAGCATAGTAGCGGAACTCGACGGTATGATAGACGGGGCATGCGATCACGTCCTCCGCTTCGGAACGGGGGAGCTATCCGACAGCCTTGCCATCGACCGGCGCTACAACGTAAACCGCTTCCTCGTGGACTATTTCGGTGCAAAGAGGAAGGCCATCCTGGAGTTGAAGTCGAAATGGGCTGACTTCAGGCATCTTATTCCCCATCTCAACCCCTACACGGTCATCTCCTTCTCCGTTTCCCCCCAGAGGTTCATCGACGCCGAAGAGACAAGGACGAGCCCCGTTTACAAGCGCCTCAAGGCGGCACGACTGGCCCAGGAAGGCGGCTTATTCGTGGGCCTTCACTTCGACCCCGTCGTCATCTATGACGGCTTTGAACGGGACTACCGGTATCTCATCGCGGACATCGGGCGGATCCTCGACCCCGCGCGGATACTCTGGATCAGTCTCGGCACTCTGCGTTTTCCTCCGGCCCTGTATGGCCTCCTCCTGGAGAGGAAGAGAAGGTATCTCCTGGCGGGAGAATTCATCCGGGGAGAAGACGGCAAGTACCGCTATATCAAGACGGAGCGCATCAGGATATACAGGATGCTCTACCGGCTTCTCACGGACATAGACCCGAGCCTTTTCATCTACCTCTGCATGGAGAGGGCCGACGTGTGGAAAGAGGCCCTCGGCATCGACGTGAAAGACAGCGAGGGCTTAACCGGGCTTTTCGATGAACGAATCAAGAACATGTACGGAGGGACACTATGAGATTTGAAAGCAAGGTCGTCTTTATCACAGGCGGAACAAAAGGGCTCGGAAAGGCAATGGCTCAGGCTTTCCTGGCGGAGGGGGCGTCGGTCGCGGTGAACAGCCGCAGCAAGGAGGCGGTGGACCGCTTCGCCGAGGAGTTCAAAGGTCAGCAGGTGCTCGCCTTCGATACGGACATTGCCGACCACGCCGCCATGGAGGCGATGGCATCGAAGGTCTACGAGACGTTGGGAAAGGTGGACATACTCATCAACAACGCCGGCATAGTCAACCCTCTCGTGCCTTCGGAAAAGATAAAGAAGGACGAGTTCGACAAGGTCATCGACGTCAACCTCAAGGGGACATTCTACGCGACACAGGCCTTCGGAAAGAGAATGGTACAGCAGGGTTCGGGTCGAATCGTCAGCATAGCCTCGCAGGTCGCCCTTTTTGGAGAAAAGGGCTTTCTGCCTTACGCCATCGCGAAATCGGGACTCATGATGATGACCCGGCAACTGGCGTTCGAGTGGTCGCGGCATGGCGTGACCCTCTGTGCCGTCGCCCCCGGTTTCATCAAGGGCGGGATGAACGAGGGGCTTATCAGGAAAGAGGTGTTCGTCAATTATCTCTCGGGCAGGACACCCATGGGAAGGATGGGAACCGTGGAAGAGCTGGTTTCCACGATCCTCTTCCTGGCATCCGATGACGCCCGGTACATCAACGGCGAGACCATCGTGATGGATGGCGGTATGACAGGCTACACCCCGGAAGGCCTCCTTGATTTCATGTCGAGGGGCAAGCAATAGATGGATATCATCCCCTTTGTCCGTTTCACCGCAAATTCGCGCTACATGGCACGGTGGATAGTGGGGGGCCTCGCCCTCTTCATTCCCGTGCTCAATTTCTTTTCCATCGGATTTCTATCCCGCACCTCGCGGCTCATCCTGGTCGGGGGAATGGGAATCGCCACATGGCAGGAAAAATATGAGGCCTGGCTGGAAGGGGTCAAACTCCTGTTCGTCTTCATCCTCTACAACGCCATACCCTTCTTCATGTTCTCCAGCGGGTTCTTCCTGACAACGCTCAACACCTTCACCGCCTTCTTCGGTCACCTCATGATCAAGGCGGCGGTATTCGTCATCTTTCCCGTATGCTCTTTCTTTCTGCCCTTCGCTTTCACTATCTTCGCGGAGCGCACCGATTTCAGGGAGGCCCTGGAGTTCGAGGACATCCTGCGTGGCATAAAAGAGGTCCTCGTGGAATACATAATAGGCTACGCGGCAACCATCGGCGCCGTGTACGTGGCCCTCCTTTTCATGCACATCCCCTACCTCATAGGTTTTCTCATCTCTTCCGTCCTCACCTACTACGTACTCCTCCTCTCCGCCTTCTTCTTCACCGGCCTCTACCGCAGGACAAGCCTGTGCATGCAGAGGGTGGTGCCGGAAACGAATGAAGAAGCAAATGACCAGGCAGAAAAATGACCAATAACCAAATCTCAATAACCAGTAAATAACCAATTCACCAAATTTCAACAACCAAAGGGAAAGCCGTGACAGAATTCAGACTCATTTCCTGCCTGGTCAATTGCTCATTGGTAAACCGGTCGTTATTTGTTTGATCAGTTTTATTGGTCATTGAGATTTGGTCATTGGTTATTGTCTTCTCCCTTCCCTCTCATTGACTTGACCTCCAAATTATGCTAACTAATTATTCTCAACGGTGGGTGTAGCTCAACGGTTAGAGCATCAGGCTGTGGTCCTGGGGGTTGAGGGTTCGAGACCCTTCACCCACCCCAAGTAACCTTTGTAATATCAATAGGTTATCCATTGAAGTTAACATAATAATGTGTCCCCAGACTGTCCCCAGAACAGGAGAAAGAACTGTTTTTTTGATGTTCAGGAGGGCGGCTCCCTGATCAATCCGTGCAGAACGTTTGTATCCAAAAACAACTACATTCGTTCTACACACTCTCGTTCAGGCTTGATATCATGATTGCTGCAGTATTGCCGAGCCCATTACCGCGGGAACTACTGCAGAACCTGCCTTGATATCTTAGCAACCCCGGTGGATGAAAGGCAAAGGCATGTACAGATCCTGCAGTTTCAGTGAGAGTTACCCCGAAGGCAGCTACTGAGCATGGCAGCTACTGCCTTGCTCTGCAACCTTTCTATTTCTCCTCTGAGTTGAATCCACCGGGTTATTCACCAGGTCATGCCTCTTCCTTTCAGAAATTCCTGTGCATCCCCGGATCCCAGTTTCGCCGCCTCTCTGAATAATCGTTTGTCTCCTGCTGCTGGTTGCCGAGCCTGCCGTAGGAAAACCCTCTGTTGTAGTAGGCTTCGGCGTGACGGGGGTCGAGCTCAATGGCCTTGCTGCAGTCCTTTATCGCCTGCTGATGATAGCCCATTTCGCCATAGGCCCTCCCTCTGTTGTTGTAGGCCTTTGCGTACCTGGGGTCAAGCTCTATCGCTCTGTTGAAGTCCTTTATCGCCTGCTGATGATCACCGAGCAGACCATAAACGTTACCTCTATTGTTGTACGCGTGGACGGCTCTGGGGTCGAGTTCTATTGCCCTGTTGCAGTCCTTTATCGCCTGCTGATGATAGCCCATTTCGCCGTTCGAAACCGCCCTGTTGATATAAGCCGACACATTGCGAGGATTGAGCTCAATAGCCATGCTGCAATCTTTCAGAGCCTTCTGGTAATCTCCAAGGTCGTTATAGGATCGTCCTCTATTGCTGTAGGCGGCCGAATAACGCGGATTGATGTCTATAGCCTTGTTGAGGTCTTTTAAAGCTTGCTGGGGATTGCCGAGATGGTTGTACGCAGCGCCCCTGTTGTTGTATGCCGCTGCATAGAAGAGGTCATGTTCTATGGCTTTGCCGTAGGCCCTTATTGCCCCATCGTAATGTCCGTTCATCCTCAGCGTCTGACCCCTCTCGAACCATTTCTCGGCAGCGGTGACAGCCTCTGCATAAAATGGGGTGAGGAGCACCAGAACCGCAACAATTCCTATTACGACCTTCGTTCTCATATTCACCTCAACAAGTGAAACAAGTCCCGATGGCTTCCGGGCTGTTTCGCGCGACCCCTTTCTCTGATACGTCCGTTGACGTTTCTTCTATCCTTCCCTGTCGGCGAGCCTCTTGATGTTCTCGTGGATCTTGAACAGAACGATCAGCATCTCACAGAAGATCCTTGCAGCAATGGCACCGCCGACGATGTAGACAAGGCCCCAGAGGAAACTACCGAACGTCATTCCGCCAAAACCACCGAACATCTTTCCAAGACCCGAGACGACGGCAATAAGCAGGAACAGCCAGTATACAAGTGTGATTATCTTCGTGGTCAGCATCGAGTCAAGAAACAAAACGTCTTTCATATGGTCCTCCCTTCAAATATTCTTGCCCTGCCTAAACCGCAGGCCTTAGAACGATAACCGGATTCGCGTCGGGAGATTTGATCTCCCATACATATGCCCCGAAGAGGCCGAAGAATCTTGGCGCCTTCTGAGCGTTGTGTCTCAAGACCTTAACGCCACGCGCAACACTCACAGTCAGGACACCCGCAATCTTCAAACCGATGGAGCCAAGTTCGTCTATTTCTTTCTTCTGTGGCCTGATCGAAGAGATCTGCATGGACCCGTCTTTCTGGGGTTCAATGGCAAGTATCCGCAGTTCGCGACTCAAAAAATAGTACGTCTCCCCTGGTTTGCCGGTCTTCTCCACAACCACTTTGTAACGGCCGCTTCCCATATACTTGACCTCCTTGAAACCGGGCTCCCGCCGCATCGCCTCCGCTTCCTTTTCAAGCCCGGCCTCATCCCGTTTGCTGAGAGGGCCTTTCTTTGCCTCCGAAAGGGCAAACACGTTCACAAGCGTGCCATAATAGGAGAATACATAACTCCCGTCCTTGTTCACCTTGACCTTGATATCGAAGTTCTCCGGCACATAGCACCCGGACAGCAGCAAGAAGAAGATTCCCGTCATCAGTACTAACGATAGCGATCTGAGGTTCCTTTTCATTCTCCATCTCCCCTTAATCTACATTGTTCACCAACGACTGGTGCGCTTCTGTCGTCTAACCGACCAGACACCAGGTCAACGCTTGCTGTCCAGACACAGGCATGTCCAGGATGACCCGAAAAAGATCTCTTCTCCGTCCAATGCGCTTTGGCTTACGTCCATCGGAATACGCGTCGCGATGGCGAGTTCCTTCGTCAAAGCAGAAACAATGCGTAAGTCAGTCACCGTCACTGCTGATAATCAATTGTGAAAAGTTTCCTATGTAGCATGTTTATCGCCTCCGGGAAGTATTACTTAAGTCCTTTTCCCCCTATCAACCTTCTGTTACCGTGGACCACCAGACATACGCGGGCACTTTTGCCTGCAGCAGCACCTTCCTTTACACAGCGACCGGTCGCGAGGGCACCCCGAACCCGATGGTCCTTGCCCTGTTGCCCTTCCTCAGGAACCTGTTCGGCACCTTCGGGTCCCACCTGTTGAGGACCACCCTGTCCGGTTTTTCCGTCATCCCTTCCAGTTTCCGTGCCAGAAGAACGGTGAGCATCTCCTTCGCGACCCTCAATGAGTCCGTCTCGCCGGCGATCCGCGCCGCCACGTCATCACTCACATCGATGATGAAGGGGAGCTTCCTCTGGGCCCGCACCTGCTCTGCCATGTAGTCCCTGATGATGACCCGTCTGTCCTCCTCCCCGTAGAGGGGGACCTCGATGACCCGGCACCGGTCC
>MVQP01000021.1 GCA_002067235.1 Syntrophorhabdus sp. PtaB.Bin047 | reverse complement strand
TGATGAAGAACAAAGCAACATGGGCGGAGGCCCGTTCATGAAAAAGAAATCAATTGACATTCAACACAGTTGCTGGAACCTGGAACGGTCTTTCAGGTTTTCAGTTTCTTACCTACCTTTTGTTCGACGGAGGCTATTTTGCCTTCGAGTCTGCCTGAGGCGCCCCTACGGATGTCGAACTTGACAGTGGAGTAGATGCGGCCGCAGTCGGGTTCCAGTTGCTCGTAGCACTTTTTTATGATGGACAGGGCTTCGTCCATGGTGTCTGTCTCCACGACGGTGCCCATCGGAGTGAGGCGGTAGGCGGCCGTACCCTCATCGATAACCTTGAGGAGCCTCGATACGAAGGGACTGACGCTTTCACCCTTGTCTGTGGGAAACATTGCGAATTCAAAGAGAACGGACATGAAAGGCCTCCTTTTCCAGATGCGGGAAGCAGCAGCGGTCCCCTGTCTTTCCTTCCGGCTCCCCGTCCTGTATACTAGTATAAAACATTTCGAAAAGGATGGGAAAATGGCTGTCAGGCGGAGAGGGTTCAAGATATTTCTCGTTGTTTCCACGGTGGTTCTCTGTCTTGCACTGATCGCGGTCGCATCTCTCGTGAAGTATGCCAATGTCATCGCCAAAGGCGGTATCGAGAAGGCCCTGGGCAAGGATTTCTCGATAGGGAGCATCGAGCTGAAATGGGGAAGCGTCCGTGTCCGGGACGTTGCAATGAAGGACAGGGCCGGCAAAGAGGTGATAAAGGTAGAGAACCTTGTGGTCAAGGCAGACTTCATGGGACTTCTCAGGAAGAAGTACATCATCTCCAGCATCCTCGCGGAAAAGCCCTATATATATGTCGAGATCGACAGAAAGGGCGATCTCGTTAGCCCTGTCTTCCCAGCTGGCGCCGGCAGAGAAAGGGGAGCCGGGAAGAAGGCGGAGGATGCCAGCCGGCCCGAAGGAAAAGGGTCTCCGGTGATACTCAGGAAGATCGTCATCGTCAACGGGTCCGTGGACTATCTCGACCGCAAGTCGCCAAAGGTTCCCGTCATGACAAGGGTGCGGAACATAAACGCGGAGATGCGCAACCTCACGGTGCCTTTCACGAACGATCTCACGCATTACACCCTCAAAGCCGCCGTTCCCGGGGGCAGGAGCACGGCGAGCGTGAAGAGCGAAGGCAGGATCAGGTTCCAGAGCAGGGACATTGAGTGTACGGCTGCGGTAAGGGAGCTTGACATCACGCATTTCAAGCCCTACTACCATGGGAGCCAGAGCATAAACGTCACCAAAGGGTTTCTTGACCTCGATGTGCGCGCAAAGGTAATCTCCCGCAGGATCCACGCGCCGGGAAAGGCGGTGCTCAAAGGTCTGGAGTTCCGGAGCGGTCCCGGTCTGGGTGACAGGTTCATGGGTGTGCCGGTCACGCTTGTCGTGGCCTTTCTGAAGAAAAGCGGGGACCAGATCCCCGTTGATTTCGTCATTTCAGGCGATCTCGACAATCCGAAGTTCAACATCGCGGAGAACTTCGCGAGCAGACTCTCCTTCGGCATTGCCGAGAAGCTGGGCTTTTCCGTAAAGGACATCGGGGAGTCGGTCTTCGGCCTCGGCGCCGAAGGAACCAAAAAGGTAGGTGAAGGCATAGGAGGCATCGGCGAGGGGATAAAGAAGATATTTAAAAAATAAAGACCGTTTCAGGTTCCAAGTTCCACGTTTCAAGAAAAAGACAAAAGCAACATCTTCCGCTCTTTGTAAAGGCTCCTTCTTTGGCTTTCAACCTGAGACTTGGAACCTGAGACCTGAAACCGCCTTCAGTCTCTCCTGTATTTTTCATTCAGTGCCCGTTTGAAGCGGGGGGCGTAGATGATGTCGAAGGTTTCCTCTTTTCCGGGGAAGAGGTTGAGCGCCTGCTTGCGCACCCCCTCGACGATGCGCATCGCGTCGTCGTGGGGGATGTTCTGGGTACGGATGAACTCGAGCGCGAAATCGACCACAAAACGAAGCCTTCTAAGCTTCTTTTCTTCTTCCAGGATATCATCCATATCGTTCTTGCTTCCGGCCCCGGGGTACCGCGTGACCATACGATGTCAGCCGGCGGCCTGCTTGTCCTTTGCCTCCGTCAATTCCAGGAGGATGAGAAGGCCTATGCCGATGGAGAGAGCGATATCAGCCACGTTGAAGGCGGGCCAGTGATATTTCCCGTAGTGGAAGTCGAGGAAGTCGACGACGCTACCGTAGAATATGCGGTCGTATATGTTGCCCAGGGCCCCGGCAAGAATGAGGCACAGCGCGAAGGTCTTCGCCTTTCCCATCGCGTACCGTATGAGGATGTATATCAAGACAGCGGCGACAAGGACAGGAACCACGGTGAAGATGTATTTGGCGGATCCGCTCTCGTTGAGAACGCCGAAGACTCCTCCCAGGTTCCTCACGTGGACGATGGAAAAGAAGGACGTCACCTTTATCTCGCTCAACATGGGGAGGTCCCTCATGATGAGCGCCTTTGTGAACCTGTCCAGGGCGAAGATGACGGGTACTAGAGCAAAGAAAGGGTATCGGCGCATCGCTTGCACACGTTCGGGAATTTCCCGTCCCTGAGAATGTTCGTATCATACTGCCAGCAACGCTCGCACTTGTCGCCCTCGGCCCGGACGACGGTCACATCGAGCGCAGCGGCCTTGCGCACCTCGATCTGGGAGACGATGAAGACATCCTTGAGCTCGTCGCCCAGTTCCGTGAGGGCCGCGTATTCCTCATCGGGGGCGTCTATGATGACCTTCGTGTCGAGAGAGTGGCCGATCTCCTTGGCGGTGCGCTTCTCTTCTATCTTCTTGTTGGCGAGTTCCCTGATCTTCCATATCCTTTCCCACTTCTCCTCAATGGCCGCATTTATGAGGGTTTTGTCCGAGGCGGGGAACTGGGCCAGAAAGACGCTCTCCTCCGCAACATAACCCTTGAGATAGGACCACATCTCGTCCGCCGTTGAGGAAAGGACGGGCGCTATGAGCCTGACGAGGGCGATAAGCGTCTCATATATGACGGTCTGGGATGCCCTTCGTTTCCGGGCGTCCTTGTGCTCCACGTAGATCCTGTCCTTGACGATGTCCAGGTAAAGGGCACTGAGATCGACGGTGCAGAAATTGTGGACCGCGTGGTAGAAGGAGTGCAGGGTGTAGTTGTCGTAAGACTCCCGGACACGGTCGGTGAGCCTCGCAAGGCGCGAAAGGAGCCACCTGTCGAGGAGGGACAGCCCTTCATAGGGAACGGTGTCGCGGCCCGGCTCGAAGTCCTCGTTGATGTTTGCGTGGAGGAACCGCAGGGTGTTGCGGATGCGGCGGTATGTTTCCACGAGGCGGTTGATGATATCCTTCGATATTCTGATATCATCACGGTAGTCTTCGTAGGTTACCCAGAGGCGCAATATTTCGGCGCCGAACTTCTCGATGACCTCGTTGGGGGCGATGACGTTCCCCAGGGACTTGGACATCTTCCTGCCCGAGCCGTCCACCACGAAACCGTGGGTCAACACCGCCTTGTAGGGGGCATGGCCTTCATTGCCCACGGAGGTGAGCAAAGAGCTGTGGAACCATCCCCGGTGCTGGTCGCTCCCCTCGAGATAGAGGTCGGCAGGGTATTTCAACTCGCGTCTCTTCCTGCAGACGGCGGCCCAGCTCACGCCCGAATCGAACCATACGTCGAGAATGTCCTGTTCCTTGGAAAAGGCCGTGTTGCCGCAGTGGCTGCACTTTGCGCCGTCGGGCAGGAAGTGGGAGGCATCCTTCTCGAACCAGACATCCGCTCCGGATTGCCGAACAGCCTCGACGATACGCGTGAAGGACTCTTCGCTCCAGAAGGGTTCGCGGCACTTTTCGCAGTAGAAGATGGTGATGGGGATGCCCCAGGTGCGCTGGCGGGAGATGCACCAGTCGGGACGGACGGAAAGCATATTGTATATCCTGTCGCGGCCCCAGGAGGGGATCCACTGCGTCCTGTCGATCTCGGCCAGCCCCTTTTGCCTCAGCCCGTGGCTGTCCATGGAGACGAACCATTGTTCCGTCGCCCGGAATATGACCGGCTTCTTGCAGCGCCAGCAATGGGGGTAGGAATGCTCGATGTCTTCCGTGTGGAGGAGGAGCCCCAACTCCTTCAGCTTCTCGATGACCTTCGGATTGGCGTCCCAGACGTTCATGCCTTTGAAGAACTCCACCTCGTCTATGAAGACCCCCTTTTCGTTGACGGGGGAATAGATATCGAGGCCATACTCGAGCCCCGTCTCGTAGTCCTCCTCGCCGTGGCCCGGCGCGGTGTGGACCGCGCCCGTCCCCGTATCGGCCGCGACGTAGTCTGCGAAGACGATGACGGATTGCCGGTCGATGAAGGGATGTTTGAATGTGAGCTCCCGAAGCGTCTCAGGGCCTATCTCACCGATAATACGGTATCCCGTTATTCCCGCGCGCTGCATGACGTCCTCGAGGAGGTCTTTGAGGACGATGTAGACCTCTTTGCCCGTTTCCACGGTGACGTACGTGAAATCGGGATGAACGGCGATGGCCAGGTTCGCGGGAAGCGTCCAGGGTGTGGTCGTCCATATGAGCATGTAGACGGGTTTATCGGGATAGCCGGCGAAGACCGGTTCTTTTTCACCCATGTACGGGAACTTGACGTATATGGAACTCGACCTTTTGGTGTCGTATTCGATCTCCGCCTCGGCGAGGGCCGTCTCGCAGTCGAGGCACCAGTAAACGGGTTTCTTCTTCCGGTAGACCTCGCCGCGAAGGAAGAACTTTGACGCCTCTTCGATGATCGTCGCCTGGTAGTCGAAATCCATGGTGACATAGGGATGTTCCCAGTCGCCGATGCCGCCGAGGCGCTTGAACTCCTCGCGCTGGATGTCTATGAACTGCCGCGCGTAGGCCCGGCATTCCTTCCTGGTGTCCAGTTTCGAGAGCTCGAGTTTCTTCTGCTTGATGTTCTTCTCCACCTGGTGTTCTATGGGCAGGCCGTGGCAGTCCCATCCCGGGACATAGTCCGCCCTGTGTCCCGTCATGAACTTTGCCTTGATGATAATGTCCTTGAGGATCTTGTTGAGGGCCGTCCCGAGGTGGATATTGCCGTTGGCGTAAGGAGGGCCGTCGTGGAGTATAAAGGCGGGGCTGTCTTTTCGCGCCTCGGTCATCTTCCGGTAGAGGTCGATCTCTTGCCAGCGGGCAAGCATGTCCTTTTCCTTGACGGGCAGGTTGCCCCTCATGGGAAAGGGTGTTTTGGGGAGATTCAATGTGTCTTTGTAATCCATGGCAGAACAATCCTTGCTGAGATAGAAAGTAACCCGGCCGGGAGCGGTCAGCTTGCGACGTTCTCTTGCAGTGGGGAGATTTTTCTACGTTTCAGGCTGTCGTAACCCGCTGGATTCTGACAATCAAATTAACACAAAGCAGGTATCTATTCAAGAAGAAGGGAGAATGGCCCTACCCTACCGCTTCGGAATAGTTTCTTTTATGAAGTCTATGAGTTCCGTCTCTTTTCCGGCGTAGAAATGGGTAGTATTGATGACCTTGAGGTGTTTGTCGAGGGTAGTGAGGCTCTTGTAGAGTTCGTAGAGGTCGTCCATGGGGGCTATGTCGTCATAGGTGCCGCCCACGATGAGGATCTCCTTGCTGAAGCTCTTCAGATGGTCATACTTGTATATAAGGCAGGGAAATGACACAAGGAAGAGGCTGTCGAACCTGTCTATCTCGAGCGCCGACCTGCTGATGACCCAGGCGCCGAAGGAGTAGCCCGCAAGTGTGATTTGCGCATCGTCGTCAAGGTGTTCTCTTAAGACCCCGTATGCCGCAGTGGCGTCGCGTACCTCTCCATCACCCTCGTCGTATTCGCCCTTGCTGTCTCCCACGCCCCGGAAATTGAAGATGAGGGTCGTGAAGCCCTGCGCGGCGTACCCGTCCTCGATGGCGCTGACAACGTTGTTGTACATGTTCCCGCCGTAAAGGGGGTGGGGATGGCATACGACCACACCCGCTTTCCTGCTCTGACGGCGAAGCAATCCTTCGATGTTCTGGTCCGACTCTATGGTGACCCTTTCTATTGACATGACCATACTTATTTTGGTAGTTTTTCAACAAAAATTCAACAGGAAAAGTAATGGGATTATTCAAAAAAAGGGATAAAGAGAAGAAACCCTACCGTGAGATAAATATCCAGAAAGAGATCTCCAAGGCGGAAAAGGAGGAGTCGCTCTGGAGGAAATGCAATTCCTGCCAGGAGCTCCTCTACAGGAAAGAGGTCGAGCGCAACCGTCATGTCTGCCCCAAGTGTTTCTACCATTTCCCCATTTCCGTGGAGAACAGGATAGCACTGACCTTCGACAGGGGCAGTTTCAGTGAGTTCCATGAAAAGGTGGAACCCGTGGATTTCCTGAAGTTCAAGGACACGAAACCGTACAAGACAAGGCTTGTCGAGACGCAGGAAACGGCCAGGCGGCCCGATGCCCTTATGTGCGGCAGCGCGAAGATAGGCGGCATACCGGTTCTCACCGCCATTTTCGATTTCAACTTCATGGGCGGCAGCCTGGGGAGCGTGGTGGGCGAAAAGATCACCCGGACCCTCGAGGAAGGGGCCAGGGAGAAGACCCCGGTCATCCTCTTCTGCTCCTCCGGCGGCGCCAGGATGCAGGAAGGCATCATGTCGCTCATGCAGATGTCGAAGGTTTCCGGGGCCATCTATCACCTGAAGAGCAACGGGGTTCCCTATATCACGGTGCTGACCGATCCCACTCTCGGCGGCGTTTCAGCGAGCATGGGCATGCTCGGCGATATCATCATCGCAGAACCGAAGGCGATGATCGGTTTCGCCGGGGAGAGGGTGATCAAGGAAACGATCAAGGCCAAGCTGCCCCCGGGGTTTCAGCGGGCGGAATATCTTCTGGAACATGGCATGATCGATATGATCTCCTCCCGCAAAGAGCTGAAACAGACACTTCACACGCTGCTGTCCCTGATCACATGAATGATGCCCGTTATGAAAGCACGCTGGAGTACCTTTCTGGCCTCGAAAGGTTCGGCTCCGTCTTCGGACTGGAGAACATCAGCCTGCTGCTCGCCGCGATAGGCGACCCCCACAGGTCTTTGAGGACGGTTCACGTGGCGGGCACCAACGGCAAGGGGTCGGTTGCCACGATGATCTCGTGCATACTCAATGCGGCGGGATACCGGGTCGGAAAATACACGTCACCTCACCTGGTGTCCTTCACGGAGCGCATCACCGTCAACGAGGAAAAGGTCACGGAGGATGAGGTGGCCTCTCTCACGGAATACATCCGTGACCGGGCCCATCGGAACGGGTCCGATCCCTTCTATACCTACTTCGATTTCACGACGGCGCTGGCCTTCGAGCATTTCCGGAGGGAGAAGGTCGACATCGCCGTCGTGGAGACGGGTCTCGGCGGAAGGCTGGATTCCACGAACGTCATAGAACCGCTCGTAACGGTCATCACCAATGTTGCCTTTGACCACATGAAGGAGCTGGGAAGGACCATAGGCAAGATCGCAGGTGAGAAGGCTGGTATCATAAAGAAGGGCACTCCCCTGATAACGGGCGCCCGGGGCAGAGCCCTCGATGTGCTTGCGGCGAGGGCACGGGAATTGACCAGCCCGATCCATGTGCTGGGAAAAGATTTCCTTTGCAGGAAAAGGGGCAACCGGCGTTTCTCCTACCGCGGGATAGGGTGGGATTGCGACGATATTGCTCTCAACCTCGAGGGAGACCACCAGCTTTCCAATGCAGCCCTTGCGTTGTGTGCCGTCGAGTTGCTTACCCGTGCCGGGTTTCGCATCGGCGAGGACCATGTCAGGGACGCGCTGGCATCGGTGAGGTGGGAGGGTCGGCTGGAAACGGTGCACGAACGGCCGCTCGTCATTCTTGACGGGGCACACAACCTTTCCGGCGTGCGGGCCCTGACGAGGTTCCTTCGATCGCGTTACCGGGACCGCAGGAAGGTCCTTGTCTTCGGCGTCATGCGCGACAAGCAGTACGGAAGGATGCTCGAGGCCATAAGCGGCTGCGTGGACCTTGCCATACTCACGCAGCCGAAAACGGAGCGCGCCCTCGAGGCGGAGAACATGAGGGGCTTCGCACGTGATCCCATCGTCACGAAAGACACGAGAAGCGCCCTCAGGAAGGCGCGGCAGCTTGCCGGGGACAGGGACCTCATCCTTGTCACGGGTTCACTCTATACGATCGGAGAGGCCAAAAGGGCCGTCAATGAGATATTCTAGGATCCTTGTCATAGCGGTGATGTTCGCCTTGCTCCTGCCCCTTGCATCCCGGGGACAGCAGATCGGTGTCCGCGGCGGCGACGTGAAGGGTCCGGTGGAGATCATCGCCGACCAGGTGGAACACGACCGGGCGGCGAACACCTACACGGCCCGCGGGAACGTCGAGGTCCGGGAAACAACGCGCACTCTTTTCGCGGACTATGTCTTCCTCGACGACAACACCCGTGATGTCACCGCTGAAGGGAATGTCATCTATGAAGACCTGGGGGACCGTATCGAATGCGAGTGGATGCAGCTCAACCTCGAGACCAAGAAGGGGACCCTGGAGAAGGCGCGGGTATTCATAAAGACGGGCAACGTCTACATCAACGGCACCGAGATCGAGAAGACCGGGGAGTCCCAGTACAAGATCAAGAAGGGGAAATTCACCACCTGCGGCTGGGACAAGCCGGAATGGACCTTCACCTCCGACGAGGTGGACATCACCGTCGAGGGGTACGCGAAGACGAAGTCCACCACGTTCCACATCCTCGGAGTGCCTGTGTTTTACATCCCCTGGGGGGTCTTCCCCGTGAAGGCGGAGAGGCAGTCGGGCTTTCTCATACCCGAGATGGCGCTCTCGTCGTCTGATGGGGCCAAGTTCAAGATGTCCTATTTCTGGGCCATCTCCAAGGACAAGGACGCCACAATGTCCGCCGAGTATATCGCGAAGAGAGGTGTGAACGTGGGTGCACAATTCCGGTATGCTCTGAAGGAGGGCCTTGGCGGAGAATTTGAAGGGAACATAATCGACGACAACAAATTCGGGCACACGCGATACCAGGTGAAGGCAAAGCATCAGCAGGTCTTCTTCAATGACCTTCAGCTCAGGGCCAACATATGGCACGTTTTTGACAACGATTACCTGAAGGACTTCGGGCAATCCATTCAGGAACGCAGCGAAAGCCAGTTGAAGTCAACGGTCTTCGTAGAGAAACCCCTGCCCCGGTCATTGCTCACGGGCGGGGTCACCCAGTTCAGAAACCTCCTCATGAGGGACAACGGCACTGTGTTCCAGTATTATCCCGAGGTGACGTATTTTACCGAATACATACCGGTGTTCGGCGGAAAGATGTACCTCGACCTCAACAGCTCACTGACCAATTTCTATCGTGACACCGGAGGGACCTATACGCGCCTCGCCGTCGACCCGTCATTGAGGCTGCCGTACTCCTTCAAGGGCATAAACACGCTTCTCAGCAGCACCCTCTACGAGACGGGCTACGCGGTGAATCGCACCGAGGGTACGGGAGGCAACAGCAACTTTCGGCAGACCTTCCGCTTGGACGGCGACGCCAACATGCAGTTCATGCGGGGCTACAACCTCGGATGGTCCTGGCTGGAATCCATGCAAAGTGTGTTCAGACCCAGAGTCAGATACACTTTCATCCCCGCTACCGGTTACAAGGACGCGCCCAAGATAGACGCCTATGACAGGATAAATCAGACAAACACCATCACCTATGCA
This sequence comes from Syntrophorhabdus sp. PtaB.Bin047, assembly GCA_002067235.1. Lineage (GTDB taxonomy): Bacteria > Desulfobacterota > Syntrophorhabdia > Syntrophorhabdales > Syntrophorhabdaceae > Delta-02. The sequence goes on along the minus strand of MVQP01000021.1, from coordinate 25,185 downwards.
ATCAACCATTATCTTTATGATACCTCCGGTGAGAGCGGGTTCAGGCGTGAAATGTCTTTCTTCGAGGTATCCCAGACGTATGGCATTTCGGGCAATCTCGAGGAGTCCGAACTCTACAAAGGTTCAGGGTCGCGTTTTTCCGATATCGACCTGAGATTCACCCTGTCGCCGCTGGACCATCTCAGTTTTGCGCACGAGAGTGTCTTCAGCGTCCACGGCGGAGGGGCGAAAACCCTTAGAAACACCGTTTCGTACCTTATTCCCGGGGTTTACAGCGCTGTCGTGGCACACAACTACAATTCCGGGGCCAACAACGATATCTTCGTGGAGATGTTCGCCGCGTACTGGGTCTTCGAAGGAGGATATAACATACGGTACACGTTTTCGGACCAGGATTGGATCGACACGGAGTATCACCTGAGATATAAGCCGGGGTGCTGGTCCGTGAAGCTGTCACTGTCGCAGACGAAGAGGCCAAGGGACACGAGTTTCAGATTCTCCTTTGACCTCACCGGCATCACATCCCGATAGAAGGAGGACAGATAACATGAAGGGCATCATACTGGCAGGCGGTCTGGGGTCGCGGCTCGCCCCTCTCACGCGGATCACGAACAAACATCTTCTGCCCGTGTACGACAAGCCCATGATCTACTATCCCATAGAGACTCTCATCAACGCGGGCATAACGGACATCATGGTCGTGACCGGCGGCAATCACGCCGGTGACTTCCTGCGCCTCATGGGCAACGGAAAGGATTTTGGGCTCAAGCACCTCAACTACACCTACCAGGAAGGAGAGGGAGGCATCGCCGACGCACTGTCCCTGGCGGAGTATTTTGCCGACGGGGAACCGGTCTGCGTCGTCCTCGGCGACAACATCATCGAGCGGAACATCATAAAGGCCGTCCGGGACTTCGAGAAACAGGGTAAGGGAGCGAAGATCATGCTCAAGGAGGTCCCCGACCCGGAAAGGTTCGGTGTCGCCGAGATTTCGGACGGCAGGCTCGTCAACATCGTGGAGAAACCGAAGAGCCCCCGGAGCAACCTTGCCGTTATCGGCATCTACCTTTACGATGCCACCGTTTTTGACATCGTGAAGACCTTGAAGCCGTCCGAGCGTGGCGAGCTTGAGATCACCGACGTGAACAACGCCTATGTAAGGAACGGCACGATGACCTGGGAGATGCTCGACGGCTGGTGGACGGACGCGGGCACCTTCGAATCCCTGCTCCGGGCCAGCGTGCTCGTTTCGCAAACGGGTGCCAACAACGTGGCACCGGGAGAGATGTTATGATAGACGGCGTAGCCATCAAGATGCTGAAGGTGATCCCCGACGAGAGGGGCAGGCTGATGGAGATCCTGCGCAGCGACGACGATATCTTCGCAGGGTTTGGTCAGGTCTACATAACGACTACCTATCCCCGGGTAGTGAAAGCCTGGCATTACCACAGGATGCAGGACGACTTCATCGCCTGTGTGAGGGGCATGATAAAGCTTGTCCTCTACGATGACCGGGAGGGATCGCCCACCCGGGGTGAAGTCAACGAATTCTACATCGGCGACCATAGCCCCCGACTCGTCAGGGTGCCGCGCATGGTCTATCACGGATGGAAATGCGTCGGTCTCGAGGAGGCCATCATCGTAAACACCCCCACGATGGTCTACAATTACGCGGAGCCCGACGAGTTCAGGATAGACCCCCACGAGAACGACATACCCTACACCTGGGAGAGAAAAGATGGCTGAAAGGATCCTCGTCACCGGCGGCTGCGGTTTCATCGGGACCAACTTCGTCCGCCACATGCTGGAAAGATATGATTACAACATCATCAATCTCGATAAACTGACCTACGCGGGCAACCTGGAGAACCTCGAGGACGTTTCCGCGGACGGAAGATACACCTTCGTGCGCGGGGATATCGCGTCGTCGGCCGACGTCGAGGGTGTCTTCGAAAGTTCCATCGACGTTGTCGTCAACTTCGCCGCTGAATCACACGTCGACAGGAGCATCATGGACCCCGACGCCTTTATCAGGACGAACATCTACGGCACCTTCAACCTCCTCGAGGCGGCACGGAGGAAGGGCGTCGGGCGCTTCGTCCAGATATCGACGGACGAGGTCTACGGTTCCTTAGGTGAATCGGGGGCCTTTCGCGAGGACACCCCGCTTTCCCCGAACAGCCCCTATTCGGCCTCCAAGACGTCCGCGGACATACTGGCGATGGCCTATTTCAAGACCTACGGGATGCCCGTCGTCATCACGAGGTGTTCCAACAACTATGGGCCCTACCAGTTCCCTGAGAAGCTCATTCCCCTCATGATAACCAACGCCCTCGCGGACAAGGAACTGCCTGTCTACGGAGACGGCCTCAACGTCCGCGACTGGATCCATGTCAAGGACCACTGCGCGGCCATCGACCTCGTTGTCCACAGGGGCGAGGAGGGGAACGTGTACAACATCGGCGCCTCGAACGAGCGGGCGAACATCGAGATCGTCGAGCTTGTCCTCGACATACTGGGCAAGCCTCGGTCGCTCATCCGGTACGTAAAGGACAGGCCGGGGCACGACCGCCGCTACGCCATCGATTCGGGAAAGATCACAGACCAGCTGGGTTACAGGCCCTCGGTGGATTTCTCCGAGGGCATGCGCGGCACCGTCGACTGGTACGTAAAGAACAAGGGATGGTGGGAGAGGATCAAGACCGGGGCGTATCTCGATTACTACGAAAAGATGTACGGGAACCGATGAAGGTCCTCATATCGGGCGGAAAGGGATTACTGGCGGGCAACATCCTTCCGTTTCTCGGCGAGCGCTTCGATCTCGCGGTTTATGACATCGACGAATGGGACATCACCAGCGCCTCGAGAGGCAAAGAGCTGATGGAGCTGCACCGTCCCGACGTGGTGCTCAACCTTGCCGCCGTGACGGATGTGGATGGGTGCGAGGATAGGGCTGACCTGGCTCAAAAGGTGAACGCGCAGGGGGCCGGGACCGTGGCGGGACTCTGTGCCGCCGCGGCCGCAAGGCTTGTCCACATGAGCACCGACTATGTCTTCGACGGCACGAAGGGTTCTCCCTACAGGGAGGACGATGAACCCGGGCCCGCTTCCGTCTATGGCCGCACGAAGCTCGCCGGGGAGAGAATGGTCTTCGAGAGGCTTCCCGGGGCAGCCGTGGTGAGGGCCCAGTGGCTCTACGGGAAGGGCGGAAAGAGCTTCGTCGACACTATAACGGAACTGGGGCGACAACATGGCAGAGTACGTGTTGTGGACGACCAGAGGGGGTCCCCGACCTGGGCCCGGGACCTTGCCGAGCCGATCATCTCCATCATCGAGAAAGGATTGAGCGGGATCTATCACGTCTCGAACAGCGGTTCCTGCACCTGGTTCGAATTCGCAAAGGCCATCTTCTCCATCCTGAACATGGACATTGAGGTGAGCCCCATCTCCTCGGGCGAACTGGGAAGGAAGGCCATCCGGCCCGCCTTTTCCGTCTTCGATCTCACAAAGCTCAAAGGTGCGACGGGCATCAGGATGCGCGACTGGATGGACGCCCTCAGGGAATACCTGGCGACCGGAGGTTAGGGGATGCCGTGAAGATCATCTTTTTCTCCGATGTTCACATCACCCGCACAAGCGTCGACAGGGCAGCCCTCACACTGCGATTCATCTCCGATTACTGCGAGGATGCCGATATGGTCGTCGTCCTCGGCGACCTTTTCGACTTCTACCACGGCTACAACGGGTACATATATCCCTGGTACCGGACGGTAGCCGACAGTCTGAAGGGTCTTGTCGACCGGGGCAAGCGCGTGGTGTTTCTGGAAGGGAACCATGAATTCGCCATGGGCAGGTATTTCGAGGACTATACGGGAGTCGCCTGTGTGACGGAGATGAGTCTCGACATAGATGGAAAAAAGGTCTTTCTCGCACACGGCGACGGCTTTGCTGATCATTCCCTCGCCCGACTCCTGAAGCGACCCTTCTTTTACCGGATCATGGACCTTCTCGGTCCGGGGCTGACCTGGCGCGTCGTCACCCTCGTGCGCCCCTTTCTCTCCCACAGGAACAAGAGGTACAGCGAGGTCGTGCGGGATATCTTCAGGTCTCGCGCGAGACGGAAGCTCGCTGAAGGGTACGATGTGGTGATCCTCGGCCATTCCCATATACCCGATATCCTCGAGATCGGCGCCGGCCCCGCGGCAAAGACGTACCTCAATACGGGCGACCTCGCAACGTACGCGAGCTTTGCCTCCTACGACACCTCCACGGGATTCTCTCTGAGGACGATCGGCCCTGCGGAAAGCAGAAAAAGCGCTCCCCGTTAACCGGGGGGTTGCCAACGGGCCCCACGGACACTATATAATAGTATCTCCGGTTCCAACCTTGACGGTCCCCTTCTGGGACGAGCGGAGGCTTGTGCGGCACCACTGAAAAAGGAGGGCAACATGAATATCTTCAGTACGGGTGACATCCTTCAATTTGCTGTCCGGATCGAGGAAGACGGCGAGATGTTCTACCACAAGGCGGCGCTGAACGCCACGGACAAGGAAGTGAGAGATCTCTTCAATTATCTTGCCGACGAAGAGATCCGTCACAAGAGGATCTTTCAGGACATGCTATCGGGTATCGAGACAAATCCGCCCGCCGAGAGCTTCAGCGGCGAGTACGGCGCCTATCTGCGGGACTACGTCGACGGCAAGGCGGTGTTCACGAAAGATGCCCGCACCGAGGCGATGTCGGATGCCCTGGATACTCCCTCAGCGCTCCACTTCGCCATGGGACGCGAAGCCGACTCGATCCTCTACTACCACGAGGCGAAACAGTTCGTCGACGAAAAGCACTACGCCGCGATCGACAGGATCATACAGGAAGAACGCAAGCACTTCCACAAACTGGCGCAGATGAAGGCCAAGGTACAGGTAATAGGCAATAGGTGATAGGTGATAGGTGATGGGTGATGGGTGATGGGAAAGGACACAGCCCATCACCCGTGACCCACGCTTCACACCTGTCCGGAATGGATCCGCGATAACGGACATGCTGACGCTCGGGAGCAATCGAGAGAAAGAAAAATAACCAATAATCAAATTCCAATGACCAATGAAAATGATAATGACCAATTTACCAATAACAAATTGAACAGATACAAGGGGACAACGGACTGTCCGTATCGTTTTTATTGGTTATTGGTTATTGGTTATTGTCTGTTTCTCTGGTCATTGGAATTTGGTCATTGGTCATTATCTTCTTTACAAGAGACCAACCTCGTCCAAAATGGAGGTTCTGCCTGTCCTGAACCGTTGTCTTATAAGGAAGGTATTCCGGGAAATGGATCATTCTGAACAGCAGTGATGTTTTTCCCATAACCCATAACCCATCACCTATTGCCTATCTTCCAAACATATCGTACCCCAGCTTTGCTATCAGGCACACGACGACGGCGAGGAAGAAGACCCGTACGAAGCGGTTGCCCTTGAGGATGGCCAGGCGGGAGCCGATCACGGCGCCGAGGATGTTGCAGAGGCCCATGAGAATGGCCGTGGTGTAGATTATGTTGCCAGTTGCGGCAAAGTAGAGGACGGCGGAGATGTTCGTTGCAAAGTTGACGACCTTGGACGATGCGGAGGCGGAGAGAAAGCTGAAGCCGAAGATGCCGATGAAGACGAAGATGAGAAAGCTTCCCGTGCCGGGGCCGAAGAACCCGTCATAGAAGCCAATGACGGAGCCCGTCAGGATACCGATGGCTGTCCGTCTGACGCGGTCCAGGCGGGGTGCGTGTACGGAGCCGAAGTCTTTTCGGAGAAAGGTGTAGAGGGCGATGGCGATGAGCATGAAGAGGATGAGAGGGCGCATGGTCCCGGGATTCACCAGGGTCACCGTTCTGGCGCCGAGAAAAGAGGCGATGAGGGCGGCCGCGGTTGCGGGCAAGGTCGCCTTCCAGTCTATCCTGATATGACGTGCGTACTGGATGGCTGCGACGGATGTTCCGGATATTGAGGCCAGTTTGTTCGTGCCGAGGAGCGTGGCGACTGGCAGGTGGGGCAGAACGATGAACAGGGCCGGCAACTGGATGAGCCCTCCGCCGCCGGCGATGGAATCAATGAGTCCGGCCAGGGCCGCAAAAAAACAGAGTGTGACCGTTTCCAGCAATCGACCTCGCCGCTAGACGAAAACACCCTCCGCTTCCGCTTGGGATGTCCGGAGGGTGTTTAATGAGCAGTGATCATCATCAGACAAGAACGCACCAGCCGAAGGGATCGTCCTTTTCTCCATATTGCATGCCCGTGATCTCGTCGTACAGCCTTTGAGAGATGGGGCCGATCTCACCACTGTGGATCGTTATCGTTTCATCGTTGTGCCGGATCCAGCCGACGGGCGAGATGACGGCTGCGGTCCCTGTGCCGAAGACCTCCTCGAGACGCCCGCTCTTTGCCTCCGACATGACCTCATCGATAGTGATTCTTCTTTCCTCCACCGGGATGCCCCAGTGCCTGGCCAGTGCGATGACGGAGTTGCGCGTGACCCCGGGCAGGATGGAGCCCTCAAGGGGCGGAGTGACCACGGTGCCGTCTATGACGAACATGATGTTCATCGTCCCCACCTCCTCGATGCACCGGTTTTCTATGCCGTCGAGCCAGAGCACCTGGGTGAAGCCTTTTTTCTTGGCCATCTCCCCGGGATAGAGCGAGGCGGCGTAGTTTGCCGGTGTCTTGACGGAGCCGAGGCCGCCTTTGACGGCCCGGACGTACTCGCCGGAGGTGATGAGCTTCACTGGATTCAGCCCTTCCTTGTAGTAAGCGCCGACAGGGGAGGTGATGATCATAAAGCGGTACGTATGGGATACCCTGACGCCGAGGAAATTGTCCGTCGCGAAGACGAAGGGCCGGATATAGAGGGAGCAGCCGCGCTTGGTCGGGATCCACGCCCTGTCGATCTCCACGAGCCTCTTCATCCCCTCGAAGAACATTTCATAGGAGAGGGTGGGGATGCACAGGCGTTCACAGGACACGTTGTATCTTTCATGGTTCTTATCGGGCCGGAAAAGGCGGATCTTTCCATCGACCCCGAGAAAGGCCTTGAGCCCTTCGAAAACGGCCTGTCCGTAATGCAGCGTCGAGAGGGCCGGGTACATCTTCATCGGGCCGTAAGGCTCAATGCGCGGCTCGCCCCAGTGTCCGTCCGCGTAGTCCACATAGTACATGTGATCGGAGAGGTGGACGCCGAACTCCAGGTTGTCGAAGTCCACTTCGTTGATCGTTGTCTTCCTGCTTTTCCGTATCTTGATCTTCACAGCGTTCTTCCTCGCGTTCTTTCCTATTTCTTGTCGCACGGCCCGAGGCGTTTCCCGGTCATTTTCGTGGAAACCTGCTGGGCCTGATGGGCTTTGTCCTTGATAAGGGTCGTCGTTGTCCCGTCAAAGGCGTCGCCCTTGTATGTGATGCTTCCCTTGCTTTCCACGGTGCCGTCCTTCTCCTTGCAGACCATCGCCCATGTTACGGTGTTGCCCGTTACCTTCTGGTCGGTGATCTTGCAGTTCGGATTCTTCTCCTTGCCCTGCCCGGGCACGCTTTCCTTCTTCGTGAGGCACTGTTTCGTGACGGTGGGCGGGATGTTGGCGGGCATGCCCTTCATTTCCACCTTTGTCGTGATCTCCCAGAGACCGTCCTTCATGTTCGGTTCCGCGGCCTCTGCGCTGCCGCACCATACGAGCGCCAGAATGATGGCGAGTGTTGCAAGGATGCTCACTTTCATATGTCCTCCTGATCTTTTCCTGACAAATGCTTCGGTAAAAAAAAGTATCACTAATGGGGCGGGCGGGTCAAGAGAAAGACGGCCTGAGTCGCTCGAATCGCTTGACAGCCTGTTGACAAATTGGTTTCTGCGCCCGGCTCATGTTGTCTCGGCATTCCGGCGGTCACGCCTTAAGGGCACGGCGGTTTCCCTGACTTCGCCGCCGTCCATCTCTTTTCTGTCTTGTTTCCCCTGATTCCTCTATCTTTTTTCCGCCCCCTGGGCCCTGGCCCCTGTGTCCTTCGTGTGGTCCTTCAGTATCGTCGTTACCGTCGATACGAGTCCTGCCAGGTCGCCGAGGTTGGCGGGGAGGATGAGGGTGTTGTTCGTTTTTGCCAGCTTCCCGAACTCGTTTATGTATTGCTCGGCGATGCGCAGGTTGACGGCGTTTATGCCGCCCTCTTCGTTGATGGCGAGCGCGATCTCTCTCAAGCCGTTCGCGGTCGCCTTTGCCACCCGTTCTATCTCCGCCGCCCGGCCTTCGGCCTCGTTGATCCTCTTCTGCTTTTCGCCCTCGGAGGTGGCGATCATCTCCTGCTTGACACCCTCGGCGCGATTGATCTTGGCCTGCTTGTCACCTTCCGATTCGGCGATCATGGCCCGCTTCTCGCGTTCGGCGCGCATCTGCTTTTCCATGGCGTCCTTGATGCTCTGCGGCGGGACTATGTTCTTGACCTCGTAGCGGGTGACCTTCACGCCCCAGGGGTCCGAGGCCTTGTCCACGGCTTCGACTATGGTGGTGTTGATGGTGTCCCGCTCCTCGAAGGTCTTGTCGAGCTCGAGTTTGCCGATGACGCTTCTCATGGTCGTCTGGGCGAGCTGGGTGGCCGCGAACTGGTAATTGTTGATGCCGTAGGACGCTTTCTGGGGGTCTATGACCTGGAGGTAGAGGATGCCGTCCACCTCGACGGCGATGTTGTCCCTCGTGATGCACGTCTGGGAGGGGACGTCGATGGCCTGCTCCTTAAGCGTGTGCTTGTACGCGACCTTATCGATGAAGGGTATGAGGATGTGGAGGCCCGCGTCCAGTGTGGCGTTATACTTGCCGAGGCGTTCCACGATGAAGGCGACCTTCTGGGGGACGACGCGTATGGTCTTCAGAAAGGCTATGACCACGAATATGATGAGGCCGACGATTATGACGGTAAAGAAGTTCATTGCCCGTTCCCTCCCTTTGCTGGATATTTTCTAACCTTCAGTGTAAGGCCATGCTTGCCGGTGATCTCCACGGCGGTCCCTTCTTCGAGGGGTTCGTCCCCGTCTGTCTCCGCGTTCCAGCTGGTGCCGTGAAGCTCGACCTTGCCTCCCATGACGGGGTGGATCGTCCTCGTCACCACGGCTTTCTTTCCCGTGAACTCCGACTGGTCGTCGTCAGATGGCCGGCCGAACTTCTTGTGGCCGACAAAGACGCCCCTCATCCATTTCCTCAACGACAGGAGAAGCAGGACCGAGGCCACGAGGAACAGGATGAGCTGAACGTTGATGGAGATGTCGGCGAAGAGGCATATAAGCGCCACTATCCAGGCCCCGACCCCGAAGAAGAAAATGATGAAGCCTGGAAGGACGAACTCCAGGAGCATCAGCACAAGGCCGATGAGGAACCATATCAACTCGGGCTTCAACCAATCCTTAAATGCTTCCACCGTGTCACCCCGCTTGTTTTGGATCTTGCTGTTAAGGATTCTAGCAGATTGAATTGCCGATGAAAACAACAATACATCATGTTCCGCATCGCCTTCGCCCGCGGGGGCACCAACCGCACAAGGTCGCCATCCCCCGCGGCACTTGAGTATTCCCGGCGATCTGGTGTATCTTGACAGAGAGGGACACTTATTTTATATTAAACCTATCATAATGGTAGGAAAACAAGCCCGACAGGAAGGCGCGACCGCCAGGTCCCTGACGAACCAAGCCGAATACAGGAGAGATGCACGTGAATCCCACTGAGATGCCACCCGATGCCACGTTGAAGAAGTCACCCTTTCTGGTGGTAAGGCAACTGGACGATAGTGAAGTAAGGGTATACAGCAAACTGCACGGCAACCTGACGTCATACGGACCGGAGATCATCGATGTCCTCGGATCCTTCGACAGGCCTGTCTCGATGGCGGCGGCCGCGGCGGGAATGTCGGGGATGTGCCGGTGTGAACCCCCGGTGCTCATACAGGAGCTCTACGACAAACGTTTCCTGGTGGAGGGGGACAGGAGTGAACGGGACATGTTCGCGGAGTATGTGAGCATGGCACGGCGCAGGAACGAGATCGCCAGGATATCCAAGGTGACCTTTCTCATTTCGGCCAAATGCAACCTGGCCTGCAAGGGCTGTTATCACAGCTTCTACGATTTCAAGAGCAGCCACATGACATGCGAGTTTGCCGACAGGGTCCTGACGGGTCTTTTCCCTTACCTGAAGAAGAGGGGGATTTCGGCGCTGCTCGTATCCTTTCTCGGGTATGAGCCTCTCCTCAATTTCGAGACCATGAGCCGGGTCTACGACCGGGCCCATGCCATGTCCCGGGAGTACGGGATTGACACCACATTCAAGATATTCACGAACGCCTTCAGCCTCAATGAAGAGGAGTACGACTGGATCGTGAGGAACAGACAGCGGCTCAGTTTCAAAGTGAGTCTCGACGGGGTCAGGGAGGACAACGACCAGCGAAGACTGGACCGGGCCGGGAGAGGGACCTTTGACAGGGTCGTCGGCAACCTCAAGCGGATAATCGCCACCGGAGTGGAGTGCGATGTCCTGACCACCCTCAGCAAGATCAACTTCTCCAATATTGAAAGGTTTGTGGATGAAATGGCAGCCACCGGTACCAGGAACATCACCGCGAACATATTCTGCGGTCAATCGCCGGAGGAAAGAAAGCTGGAGTTGTCGGAAGAGGAGAGGTTCGAGGCCATAAAGAGGATGGACCTGGCAACGGAGAAGCACGGCATCGAATTTGACGGGGAGTGGAAGTTCGCCGTCGTGCAGATGGTAACGGGGGCCCACTTCACCTGTCCTGCCGGGATGAGACAGGTGGTGTTCTGCGCCGACGGGGCCATCCACCCCTGCCAACGTTTTGCGGGAACGGAGCTTACCTTCGGGACCTTCGGGGACGATTTCTGGGAGAAGCTTGGTGAAGGCCAATGTGAGAGTTACGAACGCTGGACCGCCGATCTCTACGACAGCGTGATGGACAGAATGAAGGAAGAAGACGTGGACCTGACCGGATGGAGCTGCCCCTTTGTTCCTTTCGTGCGAGGGGAGTGTCTCGGGAAGCATGTCGAGAGTGACTTCAACGAACGCCTCATCGAGTACTATGTTACGCGCCCGATGGACCGGATAATCGCGAAATCTCGCATACATTGCTGATGCCCCGGCCCCGGGGATCCCGCCGGCGGCCGAGCGTCTCCCGTTCTGACGGAAACGGTTAATGTCCCGCCCGGGGCGCCGGGATGATATACTGAGGAACATACCACCCTTCGGTCCCCGTCCGGGTTGGAGTTGGGGGGTTAGACAAGGAGGCCGCCAATGGCAGCAATATTCGAGGACAACTCGTTCTCAATAGGCAGAACGCCGCTCGTCAGGCTCAACAGGGTGACGGCTGGCACGAAAGCGACGGTGCTCGCGAAGGTCGAGGGGCGCAATCCCGCCTACTCGGTGAAATGCAGGATCGGTGCCGCAATGGTGTGGGACGCTGAGAAGACGGGAAAGCTCAAACCGGGCATGGAGATAATCGAGCCCACCTCGGGCAATACCGGAATTGCCCTTGCCTTCGTCGCCGCCGCCAGAGGTTACAAGCTGACCCTGACGATGCCGGAGACGATGTCCATGGAGAGGCGAAAAGTCCTCAAAGCCCTCGGGGCAAACATCATTCTCACCGAAGGGGCGAAGGGCATGAAGGGCGCCGTCGCAAAGGCGGAAGAGGTGGCCCGAAGCGACACATTACGGTATTTTCTTCCCCAGCAGTTCGAAAACCCGGCGAATCCGGCCATACATGAGGCCACGACGGCGGTGGAGATCTGGAACGATACCGGGGGGAAGACGGACATCCTTGTGTGCGGTGTCGGCACGGGCGGTACGATCACCGGCATATCGAGATATTTCAAGCTCACGAAAAAGAAGAATATCCTCTCCGTGGCCGTGGAGCCCATCCATTCCCCTGTCCTCACCCAGGCGAGGGCCGGCGAGGAGCTGAAGCCCGGTCCCCACAAGATCCAGGGCATTGGCGCCGGTTTTGTCCCGAAGGTCCTCGACCTCTCCCTCGTCGACCGGATCGAGACGGTCAGCAACGACGAGGCGATCGAGATGGCGAGGCGCCTTGCCAGGGAAGAGGGGATCTTAAGCGGCATATCCTGCGGAGCGGCCGCTCATGTCGCGGTGAAGCTCGCGAAAGAACCTGCGAACGCCGGGAAGACCATTGTCGTCATATTGCCCGACGCGGGCGAGCGTTATCTTTCGACGGTGCTTTTCGAAGGGCTTCTGGGTGACGTTGAGTCCGCAGGTGCATCCGACACGCCGATCTGAGGGCGCGGCGGAGCCTATCGAGACAAGGAGTACTGCCGCAGTGAACGAGGTCCGCGCGTCATTCTTCCCGGGAGCCTTTCCGGCGCACTCCACCGTCGAGGTGAGAGCCCTGCCGCGGGAAGAGCTCGTGGAGATGGAGGCGATCGCATGCGGATAGACGAGGGGATTGAACACAAGTACGACGACCTGAGAAGATCGATCGGGGTCATGGGAAAGGTTGCCGTGACCTTCTCGGGCGGGGTGGACAGCACCTTTCTGCTCAAGGTCTGCATCGACGTTCTGGGAAGCGGTAACGTACTGGCCCTGACCGGCGTGTCGCCCATACATCCCCATGCCGAAAGAGGGGAGGCGCAGGCCCTGGCAGCCGACCTCGGGGTTCGCATGGTCGCGTTCGATTCCACCGAGATGGAGGACGACGCGTTCCTTGCCAACGGGCCCGACCGGTGTTACCATTGCAAGACCCATCTCTTCAGAACCGTTCGTGACATTGCCCGACGGGAGGGGTATTCCTTCATCTTGGAGGGTTCGAACGCCGATGATATCAATGACTTCCGGCCGGGCAGAAGAGCATGTCTGGAACAGGATATCAGGAGCCCTCTTCTCGAAGCGGGACTGGGCAAGGAAGAGATCAGGACGCTTTCGCGCGAACTGGGACTCAGGACCCACGATAAACCGGCGGAAGCCTGTCTGTCAACGAGGATCCCTTACGGTACAGCCATAACCGTGGGCAGGCTCCGGGACATCGAGCGCGCCGAAGCTTTCATAAGAGACCTGGGCATATCGCAGGTCCGTGTGAGGCATCACGGCAGCATCGCCCGCATCGAGGTGGAAGAAAGGGATCTCCTCCTCGTTCTCGAAGAGCGGAACCGGATAGCAGAGGAATTAGCGGATATAGGATTCACATTCGTAGCCCTGGATCTTCGCGGTTACCGAACGGGAAGCATGAACGAAGGACAGTAGAAGCGGTTTCAGGTTCAAGGTTTCAAGTTTCAAGTCAAAGACCTTAGAGGCGGTTTCAGATCGGAAGATCGAAAGCAGGTTTCTCTCCTTTACAGCCTGAAACTTGAAACGTGGAACCTGGAACCGTTTTTATTTGTTCTTCATCACCAACTCGGGTTTCTTGAGAAAGACCGAGGTGTCGGGCGGGACGGATTCGGTTAGCCACACGTTGCCCCCGATCGTCGAGCGCGCGCCGATCACCGTCTTGCCGCCGAGGATGGTCGCGTTGGCATAGACGATCACATCATCCTCGATCGTGGGATGGCGTTTCTTGTCCCTGAGGACGGGGCACTCGTCCTTGCTGAGGGAGAGCGCTCCGAGGGTGACGCCCTGGTAGAGGCGGACCCTGTCTCCGATGATCGTTGTCTCTCCTATGACGACGCCTGTGCCGTGGTCGATGAAGAAGCTCTCGCCGATGACGACCCCGGGGTGGATATCGATGCCGGTTCGGCTATGGGCGTATTCCGTCATGATGCGGGGAATGAGGGGGACTTCGTTGACGTGCAGCCAGTGGGCCACACGGTAAACGGCCACCGCGAAGAGGCCCGGATAGCAGAAGATAATCTCGTCGAAGTGGCGCGACGCGGGATCGCCTTCGAAGGCGGCGCGCACGTCCTTGGAGAGTGTTGCCTGGAGCCGCGGGATCTCCTCGATGAACCTGAGAGCTATCTCCAGGCTGCGCTCCTCACAGCGGACGCAGGGCCGGTTGAAGCGGATGCAGTCGTGGCGTATCGCGTGCTGTATCTGTGTTGCAAGCATCTCGAAGAGCTCGGTTATCTCTTCGCCGAGGTAGTATCGCGCGTTGACGTCGTCGAGGCGTTTGCCGGAGAAGAACCCGGGGAAGAGGATGGGGACTGTTTTGTATATGATGTCGATTATCGCCCGGCGTGACGGTATCGGCTCAGGGCCGACGTGATGGAACCGGCCGTCCTTATCATACTGGGAAACGACCCTGTCCACCAGCGAAGGAATGCGTGCCCTGAGGTCATGGGTGATGGTTATCTCTTCCCTGCAGCGGTCCTTCGAGTTCTGGTCCCCGCCCATTCCCTGTCTCCTTACGCGGTGGCGCAGGCGCCCTGAGTTGTCGCCCAGTATGGAGAAAGCACCCTGAGCTTCTCTATGATCGGAGGGAGTTCCTTGACGACGAGATCGATATCCTCATCGGTGTTGTAGACGCTGAGGCTGAACCTGACGGACCCGTGCGACATCGTGTAAGGGACGCCCATGGCCCTCAGGACGTGCGAGGGCTGCAGTGAACCGGAGGTGCAGGCGGAGCCCGATGACGCGCAGATGCCGTACTGGTCCATGAGAAGGAGAATGCTTTCGCCTTCGATGAACTCGAAGCTGATATTCGTCGTATTGGGCAGCCGCTCGTTGCGGGTGCCGTTCACGCGGCTCTGCGGGATCGCGTTTAGGAGCTCCGTTTCCAGCCTGTCGCGCAGAGCCCTCACATGGGTGTTTTCTTTCCCCATGTTGGCGGCTGCGAGTTCACAGGCCTTGCCCAAAGCTATGATGCCCGGCACGTTCTCCGTGCCCCCGCGCCGCCCCTTCTCCTGGTGGCCGCCGATGAGGAAGGGGGAGAAGCGCGTTCCTTTCCTGATGTAAAGCACTCCGACGCCCTTCGGGGCATGGAGCTTGTGCCCCGAAAGGGAGAGCATGTCTATGGTGTTCGACTTCATATCGATGGGTATCTTCCCCACGGCCTGGACGGCGTCGGTGTGGAAGCAGATGCCCCGCTCGCGCGCAAGACGGGCCGCCTCTTCCACGGGAAAAATGACGCCTGTTTCGTTGTTGGCCCACATGATGCTCACGATCGCGGTATCGGGCGTCAGGCTTGCCTCGTATTCATCCATGTCAAGCTTGCCTTCCGTGTCCACGGAGAGCGCGGTCACCCTGTATCCCTTTTGAGCGAGGTGTTCGCAGAGCACCTTGACCGCCGGGTGTTCGACCCTGCTCGTGATGATATGGTTCTTTCCGGGGTTGTTGGCGAGCGCCGACATGATCGCCGTGTTGTCGCTTTCGGTACCGCAACTCGTGAAAATGATCTCCTCCGGATCCGCACCGATGAGCGATGCGACCTTCTGCCGGGCCTCGGTGAGCTTGCGCCCTACCTGACCCCCGAAGGAGTGCATGCTCGAGGGGTTACCGTAATAGTCGTGGAAGAAGGGGAGCATCTCTTCGAGGACTTCCCGTGCTACCATGGTCGTTGCGTTGTTGTCGAGATAGACCGTTCTCATGACGCCACCTCCTCGACGACAAGTTCGGGAGATACAAATTCCTTGAGCCTCCATTCCACGAACCCCTTCATGGTGGCCTGGGATGCCTGACAGGTGGCGCAGGCGCCGCGCATCGCCACGAGCACCCTGTTGCCCACCACGTCAACAAGCTCGATGTCTCCGCCATCGTGCTTGAGCGAGGGCCGTATCTCGCGATCGATGGTTTCTTCGATCATGCGGATCTTCTGGATGTTGGACAGCTTCGGCCTCTCGGCGGGCCCTTCCTCGGGTCTCTTCGTGGCGTAAACGCGGTCAATGATGGCCTGGATCTTCTCGTGACAGTTACCACAGCCGCCACCCGCCTTGGTGTAGTTCGTCACCTCTTCCACGGTGGTCAGGTGGTTCTGCCTGACGGCCCGTTCGATCTCGCCGTCGGTGACTCCGAAGCAGACACAGACGATCTCCTCCTCCGGTTTCTTGTGCGAGACGCCCCGGTAGTTCTCGATCGCCTTCTCCAGGGCCTCCTGGCCGAGTACTGAGCAATGCATCTTTTCCGGCGGGAGGCCGCCGAGGTAGTCGGCGATGTCCTGATTCGTTATCTTCATGGCTTCTTCTACGGTTTTTCCCTTGAGCATTTCCGTCAACGCCGAGGCGGACGCTATAGCGCTCGCGCACCCGAAGGTCTTGAACTTCGCGTCGGCGATGCGTTTGTTCTCATCGAGCTTGAAGCTGAGCTTGAGGGCGTCGCCGCAGGCGATGGAGCCCACCTCGGCAACACCGTCGGGGTTCTCGATCTCCCCGGCATTCTTCGGGTTGAGAAAATGTTCCCTCACCTTATCGGTGTATTCCCACATGGCACGCTCCTTTCCGCTATGAGTTGAAGACCCGGAACCCCTTCACGCCCGGCGCATAACGGTATCCCATCCGGTCTGTGTCTGTTTTCAAAGCCTTACCGGCGTTTCTCTCAACTGTTGTACCAATATAAGAAACCTGTTGACACATGTCAAGACAATATCTATACTATTCCCATTCCGTTAGTAGGTGATAAGCGATGAAGATATCGACAAAGGGAAGATACGGCTTGCGGGCGATGATCGACCTTGCCGTCAACGGTGTGAACGGCGTTCCCGTGTTTCTTTCGGACATCGCCAGGAGACAAGGGGTTTCCGAGAAATACCTGGAGCACATCTTCTCTGCATTGCACAAAGGCG
This sequence comes from Syntrophorhabdus sp. PtaB.Bin047, assembly GCA_002067235.1. GTDB lineage: Bacteria > Desulfobacterota > Syntrophorhabdia > Syntrophorhabdales > Syntrophorhabdaceae > Delta-02. Next base: position 8,449 of record MVQP01000021.1, on the reverse strand, counting down.
GTATCGTCAAGGCCCAGCGGGGCAGGAGAGGCGGGTACCTCTTGAACCGGGAGCCGGATCGGATCACCGTCAGTGATATCATCACTGTTCTCGAAGGTCCCTGCCATCTCGTTGACTGTGTCAGCAACACGGCGGTGTGCTCCAGGTCGGATGCGTGCGTTACGCGAGACATCTGGGGGGAACTGGGCGCCAAGATCCAGGAGGTCCTGAGCGGATACACACTTGCATCCCTCGTCGAGATGCAGCAGGTCAGGGGCCGGCAGGACTCCATCATGTACTACATCTAAGGCGCCGGGCGGCTTCCCTCGGCTGGCAGCGTCGACCCCCCGCCAGGTCCGGCGCAATGGCGCGTTCCGAGAGGACTCAATCTCGCCCCTCAGTTCGTCCGCGGTTCCCTTCGCTTCGTCATGGGACGATACACGCGCCCCGAGGAGATCGACCGCGTGCCGGAGGCGCCCCCGCGCATTCCGGAGGAGGCCGGCCTCTCTCTCGACACCCGCTCCGTCCGCAAGACCTTGAGAGGGTTCGCTTGAGATTGTCTTCCGACGGGGTGGACGTCATAGCGTCAACCACCCGCATTTCCCCCGAGCGGTGGCAGAAGACCTTGGACTTACCACCCGTTTTGATGTAATTTAATAGCAGCAATGACGAGGAGAAAACCATTCAGCAACGACCTTTACGTCGTTTCCTCGTCCGTCGCCGAGCTGAAGCGGGCGGTTGATGACGGTGCCGCGATCGTCCAGCTTCGGGACAAGACGGGCGACGAGGAGACGGTCCTCGAAAAGGCCCGGGAGCTTGTGGAATACAGGAAGGTCCGGCCCTTCCTGTTCATTCTCAACGACGACCCGGCCCTGGCCGTGAAGGTCGGGGCGGACGGGGTCCACGTGGGTCAGGACATGTCCACGCTGGAGGCCCGCGCCATCGTCGGTGAGGAAATGATCGTCGGCAAGACGACGCACAACCTGGAGCAGGGAAGACAGGCGATCAGGGACGGCGCCGATTACATATCCACGGGGCCCGTCTACGCGACTCCCACGAAACCGGGCAGGGCCCCGGTGGGGCTTGCCTATGTGAGAGAGGCGGCGGAGCATCTCGACATCCCTGCTGTTGCCATCGGCGGTATCGACCTTTCCAACGTCGACGACGTGCTGGCCGCCGGAGCGAAGACGATAGGCGTTGTCAGGGCTTCATCGGACGCGGTGGAGTTGCTGAAGAGAATAAAGAAGGCAGTGAAATGAAGATAACAGTCAACGGCAAGACGATGCAGATCCCGGAAGGCATGGACCTCCACAGGTTTGTCTATTCCGGCAAGGCGGACCCCGACAGGGTGATCCTTGTCCTCAATGATGGTGTCGTGAAGAGCGACCGGTGGTCCCTGACCGTCCTTTCTGAGGGTGACCGGGTTGAACTGGTGTCCTTCGTGGGAGGAGGGTGATTATGGATGACAAACTGATTGTGCGCGGAAGAGAGTTCGGGAGCCGTTTTTTTCTCGGCACGGGAAAGTTCGGCGACAAGGAGGCCATGCGCAAAGCGATCGCGAGCTCCGGCTCGGAGCTCGTAACGGTGGCGCTTCGCCGGATCGACCTCGACGAAACGGATGAGAACATCCTCTCCTTTATTCCCGAAGGCACCACGATCATGGTCAACACGTCGGGCGCACGCAATGCGGCGGAAGCGGTGCGCATCGCACACATAGCGCGGGAGGCGGGATACGGGGACTGGATCAAGATCGAGGTCATAAACGACAGCCGGTACCTGCTGCCCGACAACCAGGAGACGATAAAGGCAACGAAGGTCCTCTCCGGGGAAGGCTTCGTCGTGCTGCCCTACATGCATCCCGACCTTTACGTGGCGAAGGCTCTCGTTGACGCGGGGGCGGCAGCCGTCATGCCCCTCGGTTCCCTCATTGGATCGAACCAGGGGCTGAAGATGCGCACCCTCATAGAGGTGCTCATCGAGGAGATCGCGGAGGTCCCCATAGTCGTCGACGCCGGCATAGGACGCCCATCGCATGCGGCCGAGGCAATGGAGATGGGGGCGGACGCAGTGCTCGCCAACACGGCCGTTGCCGACGCGGAGGACCCGCCGCTCATGGCCGCCGCTTTCGCGCGCGGCGTCGAGGCGGGCAGAATGGCATACCTGGCAAAAATGGGGAAGGAGAGAAAGGGAGCGGCCGCTTCCTCGCCGCTCACGGGGTTCCTCTATGATGAGTAAGAGCCTGCGCGGGATAGATCTCCTGCACCTGACCATCGATGATATCCGCCGCATATTCGCGGTCGACGACCGGGGCCTCCTCGAGGAGATGGCCCATGCCGCGCGCGAATTGACGAGGCGCCAGTTCGGCCGGACTATCAGCCTCTATGCCCCCCTGTATATAGCAAACTATTGCGAGAACGAATGTGTCTACTGTGGTTTCCACGCCTCTCAGAAGAGCATGCCCCGGAGCAAGCTCACCATGGAACAGATAGACAGGGAGTGCGAGGCCCTCGCCGCCACGGGGAACCGCAGCGTCCTCATCCTGACGGGCGAATCCCGTTTTCATTCTCCTCCGCAGTATATCCGCGACGCCGTCAGGATCGCGTCGCGTTACTTTTCCTACGTTGCCCTGGAGGTCTATCCTCTCGACGAGGAGGAATACAGGGAGCTCTACCTTGCCGGAGTGGACGGGGTGACGCTGTACCAGGAGACGTACGACAGGGCCCGCTACGACGAGCTTCATCTCGCGGGTCCCAAGAAGGTCTACGATTACCGGGTCTCGGCCCCCGACCGCATAGCACGCTCCGGGATCAGGCACATATCGATGGGGGCCCTCCTGGGGCTCACCGACTGGCGCAGGGACGTTATAGCGCTCTTCGAGCACGTCCGCAGCCTCGAAAAGAGGCATCCCGGTGTCGAGTTCGGCCTTGCCTTTCCGCGCCTGAGACGCGTGGCCGACGACATCCACCAGTACCAGGAGGTCTCTGACAGGGACATGCTGAAGATCATGTGTGCCGCGCGGCTCTTCTTCCCCCGAGTGGGGATCAGCATCTCCACCAGGGAGACGCCCCGGTTCCGCGACAGTATACTTGAGTTCGGCGTCACGAAGATGTCAGCCGGTTCCTCGACACGCGTCGGGGGATACCTCGAAGGTGAGAACAAGTACGAGGACGGCCAGTTCGAGGTCTTCGATCCCCGGAGCTTCGACGAGATCAAGGCCATGCTCAGGGCAAAAGGCTTCGACCCCGTCGTGACGGACTGGAGAAACATAGTGAACAGCTGAAAAGACGGTTTCAGGTTTCAGGAAGAAAGGACAGTTTCAAGTTTCAGGTTTCAAGTTTCAGGGGAAAAAGACGGTTGCCGGTTGCGAGTTTCGGATGTTCGTGTCTTTGTCCTTTGCCTGAAACCCGAGACTTGGAATCTGGAACCGTCAATTTGGACAAGAGCACGGGGAAACGGATCCACACAGACTGCTTTGCCTTTTTTCTTTTGACTTGAGACTTGAAACCTGGAACATGAGACTTTTTCCGGAGGTTCTTTGCCCGTTAGTTCCCGCCTGTTGCAGCCTGTCAGCATGATCGTTCTTACGGGAGGGCCCTGTTCGGGGAAGAGCTCGTCGCTTGCCTATCTTACGGAGAAACTCTCGGATCACGGATTCATGGTCTTTGTGGTCCCCGAGACTGCGACGCTTATCACGGGCAACGGCATCGACAGGCGCAAGATGGACAAGCCGGGCCAGATAGTGGTCTTCGAGGAGGCCATCTTCGACATGCAGATGTCCTTCGAGGACACATACAAGCGGGCGGTATCGAGGATATTCCCGGAACGCAGGAAGGTCATACTCCTCGACAGGGGCATCATGGACATCAGGGCCTTTCTCACCGACGACGTCTTCAATAGCATCCTGAAGAAGAAGGGCCTGACACGGGCCGCGATCCGCCATCGCTACGACGGGGTCATCCATCTCGTCACGGCGGCGGACGGCGCCGCCGATTACTACACGGGGGAGAACAACACGGCCCGCCTCGAAACCCCTGAAGAGGCGCTGCGCATAGACCTGAGGACCAAGGAGAGCTGGCTTGGCCACCCCCGTTTCAAGATCATCGACAACAGCACCGATTTCGAGGGGAAGATAAAGAGGGCCTTTTCGGCAATAGCGAGGTTTCTCGGAATACCAGACGTGCCTCCCACGGGGGAGAAATACCTCGTCAGCCATGTCGACCTCGCCGCTCTTCCGGCCCATCAGAGGATCGATATGGAGCAGGTGTACCTCCGCTCGAAGGACAGGAGGGAAGTGACGAGGATACGCAGGAGGGGGCAGGACGGTGTCTACCTCCATTTTCTGGCAAGGACGAGGCATGTGGGTGCACGCGGTCTTCCCATAGAAGAGGAGGAACTCATCCCCGAGCAGGAATACCTCAGTCTCGCCCGCCTCATGGACCCGAAGACGGAGGTCCTCGCCAGGGAGCGCGTATGTTTTCTCTGGAACAACCAGTATTATGAACTGGACACATACAGGGGAAGGCATGAGGGGCTCACGGTGCTCCTTGCGGAGTCTCCCGGGCAGGAAGGGGGAACGCCTGCCTCGATTCCGCCTTTCGTCACCGTCGGAAAGAGGGTGACCGACAATCTGCGTTATGCCGACAGGACGCTGGCCCGGCGAAAGGCCAGCAAGCCCGCCTGAGGAATTATTAGGGTCATATTCGAACTATCAAAAGGTGTGACAAGTATATCATAGGTCATATATGAAACCAGAAAGAATGCGCCCGACAACCACGCCTCGCTGAAACGGTTGCAGGGCGCAACAAAACTATAGTAGCTTTAAGAGCATGACATCATCGCCGACATCAAAGGGAACCATCGGTTTTACCACCACGATCCCCGTGGAGTTCATCTTCGCCGCGGGGTACGAGCCCCGCGACCTGAACAATATCTTCGTCACGGACCCCGACCCGGGCCGCTTCATCGAGCGCGCGGAACGCGATGGTTTCCCGAAGAGCATGTGCAACTGGATCAAGGGTATCTACGGGGTCATCATGGAGAAGGAGATAGCCGGTGTCATCACCGTTATGGAAGGTGACTGCAGCAACACCCAGGCCCTCGCCGAGATCCTTCGCTACCGGGGCGTGAGGACGATACCCTTTTCCTTTCCCTACGACCGCGACAGGGCAGTACTCGCCCGGGAGATAGAGAAGCTGGGCAGCGAGCTATCCGTTGACGAGGGGTCCCTCGCTGACGTGGAGGCGCGGATAGCCGGCGTGAGGGAGAAGCTCTCGGAGATCGACACGATGACCTGGAGCGAGCGCAACGTGACGGGGGCGGAGAACCATCGCTGGCTCGTCGGTTCCTCGGACATGCTCGGCGACATGGAGGGTTACGGGAAGGCGGCGAGCGAGTTCATCCTGAGCGCGCGGAAGAGGGAGGGCCTCCAGGGGATACCCCTCGGGTACATCGGTGTTCCGCCGATCGTCACCGACCTTTATGACTTCATCGAAAGCGTGGGGGGACAGGTCGTTTACAACGAGACACAGCGGCAGTTCGCCCTTCCTTATGAAACGAAGGACATCGTGGAGAGGTACCTTCTCTACACGTACCCTTACGGCATATTCGCGCGCCTGAAGGACATAGGGGACGAGATAGCGCGACGGGGGATAAAGGGTATCATCCATTACGTGCAGGCTTTCTGTTTCCGGGCCATCGAGGACGTTATCCTTCGCGAGACCATTTCTGTTCCCATTCTCACCATAGAGGGAGACCTGCCGAGGGCGCTGGACACGAGAACGAAGATGCGCATCGAGGCGTTCGTGGAGATGCTCGAAGGGATGCGCCGCTGATGAGGCCGTGATGCGGGGGGGCAGCCCAGTATGATCGAGGAAAGAACGAAACGGTTTCTCGTTGACCGCCAGGGCATCGGTTTTTTCAAGGCCGTCCTCGAGTCTTACGAGGATGTCGCCATCTTTTCCGTGATCGACGGGGACCGGGGGCTCATCGAGCTCATCTATCCCTCCGGTTTCGAGGGCGATGTCAGGGGCATAATGGACGATATGGTAAACTATGGCATTACGTTCAGGGAGGTTCCCGATGTTCAATGAGAAAAGGGTGCTCGAGACGCTCATGGATTGCTCCGGTGCCTATGCCGACGTATACGCCGATGAGCGGGTCTACACCCTCATCCAGCTTGAATCAGGCAGGGTGGAGAAGCTCGAGAAGGGCGAGGACGCGGGGGTGGGCCTCAGGGTCATCACACCCTGGAAGAGCTACTATGCTTCGACGAATTCCTTCGATGAAGGTCATCTCGTCGATCTGGCGGGGCAGCTCTCCCGGTACGGGAGTGACCGCTCGGAAGGGATGACCAGTATCGCCGGGGGCGAACGGGCCGCGGCATACCCCTTCTCCATCGGCAAGGACCCGGGCGACATTCCGGTGGAGGACAAACTTGCCCTGGTGAGGAATTTCGAGTCCATGGCCCGCAAGATGGAACCCCGCATCACCCAGGTCCGCGTCATGTACCGCGATACCCGCCAGAACGTCAGGATCGCGACCACCTCGGAAGGCGCGAGGAGCGACAGCCGCATGCAGGTCGTCCTCACGGTGCTCCTCGTCGGCAGGGACGGCTCCGAGATGCAGACGTCCTATGAGGCGGTGGGCGGTTTCCATGGCTTCGAGTTCTTCACGGAGGAACTCATGGAGGAGCTTGCGCGGAAGACCGTGAGGCGTCTTCAGGGCCTTCTCGCGGCGCGCGAGGCGCCCATGGGGATGAAGACAGTTGTCCTTGCCTCCGAGGCGGGAGGCACCATGATCCACGAGGCCGTCGGGCACGGTCTGGAGGCAGACCTTGCCATGGAGGGGCTCTCCTGCTACAAGGGACTTCTCGGCGCCGGGATAGCATCGCCTCTAGTGAGCGTCGTCGACGATGCCACGCTGCCCCACATGAGGGGGACCTATGCCTTCGACGATGAAGGCGTTCCGTCAGAAAGGACGGTCCTTGTCGAGAAGGGGGTCCTCAGAAACTACCTCTTCGACCGCTTTCATGCCATGAAGCACTCCATGGCCTCGACGGGCAACGGCAGGCGCGAGTCCTATCGCTTCAGGCCCATCCCGAGGATGAGCAACACAATGATCCTTCCTGGAAGCGATGACCCCGAAAAGATCCTGGCCTCCGTGGACGACGGCATCCTCGTCGTCAAGATGGGAGGCGGGCAGGTGGATACGGTCCGGGGAGACTTTGTCTTTGAGATATCCGAAGGGTATATAATTGAGAAGGGCACGGTGGGGCCGATGATAAAGAACGCGACGATGATGGGGAACGGGCTCAAGGTCCTCAAGGACATCGACATGGTAGGCACGGACCTGGGGTTCGGGATCGGTACCTGCGGCAAGGACGGCCAGGGTGTTCCCGTGGCCGACGCGCAGCCCACGCTGAGAATACCGGGGATAATCGTGGGGGGGCGCGGCGGCTAGAGATGAAGAATCGGGCGAGAAACCTGCTCACTGACCGGTCGTACCGCAAGCTCCTCGACAGCCTCTACGAAGGCGTCTATCTCGTCGACAGTGAACGGACCATTGTCTACTGGAACGATGCCGCCGAGCAAATGACCGGGTACAAGAGCGGTGAGGTTGTCGGAAAGCACTGTTGGGACGGTCTTCTCATGCACGTAGATAGCCGCGGCACCAGTCTCTGCACAAATCGATGCCTTCTCCACGAGGCGATGGAGTTGAAGAAAAGCGTGGAGGGGAAGGTCTTCTTCCATCACCGTGACGGCCATGAGGTCCCCGTCACCGTGCGGACGACACCCATACTGGGTGACCGCGGCAGGGTGCTCGGCGCCGCGCAGATATTCAGCGACAACTCATCCACCGAGGATCTGGGGCGCAAGGTCCGCGAGCTTGAACGAATGGCGCTCCTCGATCCGCTCACAAAACTCGGGAACAGGCGATACGGTCAGATGAACCTTTCAGGGAAGCTCAGGGAATTCAAACGCTACGGCTGGCCTTTCGGGGTCCTCTTCATCGATATCGACAAGTTCAAAGCTGTGAACGACACCTACGGTCACGATGCCGGGGACCGGGTCCTGCGTCTTGTGGCAGCCACCATCCGCAATGGCCTGAGGTCATCGGACGTGGTCGTAAGGTGGGGCGGCGAGGAATTCGTCGCCATAGTCGCCAGTGTGGACGAAGAAAAACTGCGTCACGTGGGAGAGAAGCTCAGGGTCCTTGTCGAGAGGTCATCGATCTCCCTGGAGAAGGAAACGAAGAGCATCACCATATCCATCGGTGCCACCCTCGCCCGGAAGAGGGATTCCTCGGCCTCCCTCATAAAAAGGGCCGACACCCTCATGTACCAGAGCAAAAAAGAAGGCCGAAACAGGCTATCCATCTAAAAGACAGTCTCAGGTTCCAGCAACTGTGTTGAATGTCAATTGATTTCTTTTTCATGAACGGGCCTCCGCCCATGTTGCTTTGTTCTTCATCA
>MVQP01000020.1 GCA_002067235.1 Syntrophorhabdus sp. PtaB.Bin047 | reverse complement strand
CTGTCGGCGGTAAGAAAGCCTATGCCGAATATGTCGACCGCCAGTCTGTAGGGATTCTCGCTCACCATCCTGACGGCGTCGCCGCCATAGAAACGGTAGATCTTGGCGGCATAGGACGGGCTGACACCGTTGCCCTGCAGAAAGACCATGACATTACGGACCTCCTTTTGCTCCTCCCAGGCCTTCCTTATCATGTCGATGCGCCTCTGGCCTATGCCGGGGACCTCGCGAAGCCTGTCCATATCGGTATCGATAACATCGAGTGTCGCTTCGCGGAACCGCGCAACGAGCCTCCTGGCCATGACGGGCCCTATACCCTTTATCATGCCCGAGCCGAGGTACCTCTCTATCCCTTTCACGGTCGCGGGCATAAGGGTCTCGTAAGAGGTGATCTTGAACTGTTCACCCCACCGGGGATGGACCTCCCAACTCCCTTTAAGCCGAAGGACCTCCCCGGGAACCACGGAATAGAGAGTGCCGACAACGGTGACCTGAGAATTTCTTCCCTCGATCTTCACTTTCGCTATGGTATAATTGTTCTCTTCATTGTAATATGTAACACGTTCCACCTGGGCCCTCACTTCGGGCTCTAAAGTATTCTCAAGCATGTTTAATAGTATCGGAAATGGGCCGATAATTAAAGTGAAACATGGGCCGGGGCCATTCGATCCTCATGCGGCAGGAACAGCTCCGATGTGACCCACATCCGACGGCGGAGAGCGAACTGCATGCTGCGTTCCCTGATCAGCGTGATACAACACCATCTTCACAGAATGGTCGCGAACCATAAGGCACTGCTTCTCCACGAAGCCGAAAAGATCACCGGTTTCATGCGCCTGCTCATGAAACCGAGAAACACCCAGGTGAAATGGACGAAGGAAGAACGAAGACTTCTGAAGATGCACCTCAAGCATCTGTCATATTATGTCCCCGCCCTGGTAATATTCGTCATGCCCTTCGGTTCCCTCCTCATCCCGCTTCTCGCAGAGATCCTTGACAGGAGAAAGACCTTCCGCAGATCCGGGCGCGGTCTCGGTGCCGGCGGGTCAGGCACGGCCACCCTCGAACCCTGAAGCGGGAACCCTCCCGGACCCTGCGTACGGCTTTTCATTACCCGTTGTCATTTCGCACCGCTTAAGGTAATATAAGGGTCAGGAAAGACATGCGATCAGATATGCCCCCCGAACACGGAAAGGAAGACACACGACAAGACCCCGATCCATCCTTCTGTAGAAAGATCTCCCGCAACACCGCCCCGCTTGTCGAACACAAACGGGAAGCCGCATGATACGCTTCAACGACATCGTGGACGAGGTCCTGAAGTACAACCCCGACGCCGATGTCGAGCTGCTCCAGAAGGCGTACATCTTCTCCGCGAAAGCGCATAAGGGACAGGTGCGCCTCTCCGGGGAACCGTACCTCATACACCCTCTCGAAACAGCCTACACCCTGACGAAGATGAACCTCGATATCCCGAGCATCGTCTCGGGCCTCCTCCACGATACCATTGAAGACTCCTACGTGGACAAGAAGGAGATAGAGGAGTACTTCGGCAAGGAGATAGCGGAGCTCGTCGACGGTGTGACGAAGATCAGCAAGATCCCTCTCAAGACGTCGGAGGAGTCCCGCGTCGAGAACTTCCGCAAGATGATCCTGGCCATGAGCAAGGACATACGGGTCATTCTCGTCAAGCTCGCGGACCGCTACCATAACATGCAGACCCTGAACTTCCTGTCGGCGGAGAAACAGATCGAGATCGCCAGGGAGACCTTCGAGATATACGCCCCGCTAGCGCACAGGCTGGGCATAGAGTGGCTCAGGGCCGAGTTGGAAGACGCGGCCTTCAAGTACCTCAAACCGACCGAGTACAGGCTCATCGCCGACAACATAGCCCAGAAGAAAAGGGAGCGGGAAGCTTACATCAATGAGGTCATCGGGCTTCTGCGCCAGAAACTTGATGAGTTCCACGTCCACGCCGACATCTTTGGACGGGCGAAGCATCTGTACAGCATCTACCGCAAGATGTCCCTGGAGGGGCTCAACATCGACGATATCTACGACATCATCGCCTTCCGGGTGGTCGTCGACACGATCAAGGAGTGCTACGAAGCGCTCGGCATCATCCACGCCGCCTACAAGCCGATACCGGGAAAGTTCAGCGATTACATCGCCCTCCCGAAGGCCAACATGTACCAGTCACTGCACACCAAGATCATGGGCCCCCACGGCGAGAAGGTCGAGATACAGATAAGGACCAGGGAGATGCACCGCCTCGCGGAGGAAGGGATTGCGGCACACTGGAAATACAAGGAGGGAAAGGTCTTCAATCCCAAGGAAGACAAGATCTTCGCGTGGCTGCGCCGGATCATCGAATGGCAGCAGGAACTCAAGGACAACAAGGAGTTCATGGAGATCTTCAAGATCGACCTTTTCCCGGACGAGGTGTACGTCTTCACGCCGAACGGCGACGTGAGGGAACTGCCCAAGGGGGCAACGCCCGTCGATTTCGCCTACGCCATCCACTCGGAGCTCGGCCACCGCTGCGTGGGCGCCAAGGTGAACGGCAAGCTGGTTCCTCTTCGCTATACCTTGAAAAGCGGCGACACCGTGGAGATCATGACAAGCCCCACGCACAAGCCGAGCAAGGACTGGCTGAGCTTCGTATCTACCTCCAAGGCAAAGACCAAGATCAGGCAGTGGATAAAAACGGAACAGCGGGAAAAGAGCATCGAGCTTGGCCGCAGCCTTCTCGACAAGGAGCTTGCCAAGCACTCCATGAGCTTCACGCGGCTCCTCAAGAACGGCGATTTCCTGCCCCTTGCCAGGGACTTCAGCTTCGAAAGTGTCGACGACCTCTTCGCCAGCGTGGGGTACGGATTATACACTCCGCTGCAGGTACTCAACAAGATCATCCCCGAGGAGGAAAAACCGGCGGGGAAGATCAAGACCATCATACACTCGCTGAAGAAGGGGCGGGACAACGCGATAAAGATCAAGGGCATAGACGGGCTCGTCATACGCTTCGCGAGATGCTGCAACCCCATCCCCGGCGACAGCATCATCGGTTTCATAACCCGGGGGCGCGGCCTGACCGTGCACGTTGAGGATTGTCCGAATGTCCACACCTATGACGAGCAGCGCAAGGTGGAAGTGAGCTGGCAGCTCAGCAAGGATTACACCTTCCCCGTAAGGTTCAAGGTCGTGGGCAACGACCGCAAGGGACTTCTCTCCGATATCTCCAGCGTCATTGCCGCCAACAAGGTCAACATCATCAGTGCCTCGGCGATGACCTATCCCGACAGATCTGCGGCAGGGATCTATGAGGTCGAGATCGAGCACATGTCGCAGCTCCAGAAGGTCATGAAATCCATACAGAAGATAAAGGGAGTGCGCTCCGTCGACAGGATGAGGAGCATAACCTAGAGGCGGGAAATAGGAGATAGGTAATGGGTTATGGGTAATAGATCATGGGGAAGAAAGGCCAATTACCTGCGGCCTGTAAGCTATTTTCTTTGTCAGCGTGCGGGGAATAGAAGATGTACGGACGGCCTCGGATTATAGGCAATGTCTTTTCTATTACCCATTACCTATAACCCATCACCTGTCTTCACTATACTGCTTTCTGGAAGTTGCCCTTCTTGATGCACTTCGTGCAGAGTCTTGCCTTGAGGGTTTCGCCGTTCTTCACGATGCGGACGGTCTGCAGGTTCGGCCGCCATTCCCGCTTGGTCTTGTTGTTCGCGTGACTCACGTTGTGACCGATTTGTTTTCCTTTTCCACAGATCTCACAGACCCTTGCCATTTGTGACCTCCTGACCTTGTCCGAACTTCTTTGAGTTCCTTTAAAGACAAAGATTTTACCCGCTTAAGGCGTCGCATGTCAACACTTTTGTCGGCAGGGAGCCTGATCGGGAAAGAGAAAAGGCGATAGGGGGCAGGCCTTTCGTGGGACGTATAGGAACGGATAGGACCGATAGGACGCATAGGACATATAGGACGTATGAGATGCGGTTCTCCTTCATTCCTCATCTTCTGTCGCTTGTTATTTGCAGTGAATGATTTCGGTGAGATACGGGGCGGTACCGGGAGGTGTCGCCCGAACCCCCGTAAATGATTGGCTAAAAACACTCAGGATCGGTCGATTACGGAAAGGCATCAGATTTGTGAATAATTTCTATAGGCGCTGAAATGATTCCTCTTTTCATGATGCACGGTGAGAGGGCAAAAAGAGCAAAGTCGTTTGGCATCATGAAGTTGACCGCGTATTTCCACAACTTATCAACAGCAAATCCACAACCACTGTGGAAAAGCGGGGTTTCACCCGGCCTCGCCGTGTCAGCGTTCGGCAGAGGCCCTGTCGAAACGAACCCTGACGCCCCGCGCGACGGCACACTCCTTCGCCTCGCCCGCGTTCACTTCCAGAATATACCTGGCGGGATACCGGGAACTTATGTTCCTTTCGTCATGCGGGCGCGCCCCCCGGTGAACATGGACGACCTCGTACCGTCCGTTGATGAAGATGAGGTCAAGGGGGATGTAGGTGTTTTTCATCCAGAAGTTCTGCATATCGTCGCGGTCATGAAAGAAAAGCATGCCCGTGCGCCTGCGCAGAGAGGTCCTGAACATGAGTCCCTGCGCCTGCTGCTCTGGCGTCACCGCCGGCTCCGCCTCGAAACGGCAGAGTTCGCGGTCTTTCGCATCCAAGAAAATGACGCTGACGACGGGAAGGTCCGGTGCGGACACGGCGAGCAAGGCGGGAAAGAGCGTCAATGCCATCAGGAGACACAGAGGGAAAGGGATAAGGCGTGAGAACGCTGTCCGCGATGCCGCTGTCGTGGGGTTTTTCATCCCTTATGGTGCGCCGGACAAGGAAAAAAGTCAAGAGGACGGTCTCCGCGCGGTGATAGGGCCGAATCGGGAGATGACAGCCGAAGTCCCGTCGGGGCGGAACCATGGACTGTCCTCTCGGAAGTATAACGGCCGGGCAGCGGCAGGATAGTGATCCGGGGCAATGGGAGCCGGGGGGGTACTAGCGTGCCGAACCGATAAGGTCCTTAGAAAGGGAGCGAATTGCCGCCGCCCGACCTGTGGGGTTCCGCGGGAGTGTTCATCGAAGCCGGCTTTCCGTCAACGACGCGGCATCTCCAGCAGGGTTTCCGCGGCAAGGCGCGCGGACCTGCCGGCGCATTTCGAGCAGGCCTCACGGCCACCTTCATGCTCGAACTTCATGCTCTCTTCCCTGTTTTCGGGATCATAGTTCTTGCCGAGCAATTTGGCCTGGATCTCAGCGCACCGGTAGCTTCCGAACTCCTCGAGATACCTCTTGTAGAATAGCCTTACGGTCTCAACGGACCTGGGGAACCCGGTATCGCCCTTGTTGTCCGGTTCAGGCCAGATCGTATCCTCAAGCCTCTCCCTGCCGGAGGCGAGGCCCAGGGCCAACACGCCTCCGATGAGGGCGCCGCAGACCTGCCCTATTCCGGACGTGGCGCGTCCGCCAAAGGTGAGGGCCTTGAAAACGCTCATCCCCTTCACAAGCTTGAATTCCTGCTGGAGGGCCAGAAGGACCATCTGGCCGCATCCAGAGAACTCATAATCGTATGCGGCAGCCCGACGTTCGACCCTGTCGAGTATTTCCTGTTTCTCTTCCTGAGATAGCTGGTCAGCCATTGTACGTCCTCTCCCTTGATCTTGTGTACGGTCTTCCCTCAACACGATGGCGGGGGCTTCGGCCTGTCACCGTCATCTCCCGTGTCGGGGACGAAATCCCTTATTTCACAGGTCCTGACCTGCAGGGGTTCGTAGGTTTCCCTCCATGGTTCAAAGAGGTCCCTTTCCCTCTGCAGTTCTTCGTCGGTCAGGAAAATGTCCATGTCATGCCTCCCTACATCACTCCGAGGTTCATGAACCTCGTCATGACGAGCGTCGGCAGCCCCACGCTGTGACAGACAAGGTCCGTTATGTCGAACACCTCAATATCATCACCGGTCTCGCCGATGCCCAGGCGGAAGTTCGTCTCGCACGTCGGGCAGGCGCCGACGAGGACGGATGCCCCCGTGGCCTTCACCTCGTTCAGCCTGTTCTCGTTGATGGACATGCCGAGCCGGGGATAGCGCATGACGTGGCGCCCGCAGCAGGAAGCGTCTTCCCTGATCGCCGACATCTCGATGAGGTCGAGACCTGGTATGGCCTTCAGGATCCGCCGCGGTTCCTCGTAGATCCCGCCTCCGCGACCTATGTGGCAGGGGTCGTGGTATGTCACCGCGAGATCCACCGGGAACTTGCACGTGAGGTGACCCTCGTCGATGAGACCGCTTACAATCTGCGTGACATGCTTGACGGCGATATCGAAGGGCTTGCCGAGCCGCTTTGCCAGGACCGGGTAAAAGTGGGCGAGGTGAAGCCAGCAGCCGGAACAGGAGGTGACGAGCGTCTTGACACCGCGCCTGTTCAGCTCATCGATATTGTGCCCCACCGTCTCCAGGGCGTCGTCGAGACAGCCGGCGATGAACATCGATCCGCCGCAGCACCACTCCTCGGTCCCGAGATACACGGGTTCTATGCCTCCCTTGTTGAGGAGCCGCACCGCGTTCACGGCAAGGTTCCTCGTGCTCGCACTGTAGGAAGCGCTGCAGCCGGCGAAATAGCCGATCTCACCTTCCTCTGAACGCCTGAGGTCCGGGGTCATCCACGCCGTGCGCTCATCCTGCGAGATGGCACCAGGGTTGTGAGATACCATAATGTTGTGCGCGTTTCCCTGGTGCACTCTCGGAGGATTGAAACCCTGCCGCCACAGGAGCGGCCGCAAGGTCAGACTCCAGTGTTCATCTATGGACGACATGACCTGGCACGTTCCGTTGCAGCGCCGGCACGTGCTGCAAACGAAGAACATCTCCGCCATGCGCTGGTCGAAGCCGGCGTTGTCCTTCAGGTACTCCCTGAGAAAGTGGAACTTGCCCCTTGGCGAGGAACTCTCCCAGCCTATGGACTTGAACTCCGTGCAATTGCCGCGGCAATACCCGCAATTGGCACAGGCCAGAGCATCCCAGACCGCCTCCTTGCCGAAGGGCATCCTCTCAAGCGGCGTGTTCCCTCCCGCCGTCATACCCTTCGCCCTGCCGCCGACAAGGGCATCGATCGCCCTGATGGCCCCGATCTGTTTCGTCGCCAGAGAGGTCATGAGCTTCACCATCCTGGCCGGCGAGGTGCTATCGAGGGATGGTGGGAAAACCTTGCCGGGGTTGAGGACACCTTCGGGGTCGACCTTTCTTTTGAAAAGGTATGCCTTCTCGAGGCGCTCCTTTCCCAGGATGTCGGCCGCGAAACCGGACAGCATCATCCCCGTCGTGTAGGGCCTGCCACCGAGCTTCTTCGCTATCTTCACGGGAATGAGACTGTTCACGAAGGCCAGCGCATAGCCCGCGCGCCTCTCATCGTCGAGCCGGTAGCCCAGAAAAGCGCTCTCGGCGCCGCCATTCACCAGCGTCCCGTTGAACGCAAGGCCCTCTATCTTCTTCCCCGCCTTTTCCGCGAACTCCTGCAGCTTGTCCGTAGGGACTATGACCTCGGAGGGTATGATCGATGGACCCAGGGCCTTGAGACGCATGCCGTAAAACCTCTCAGACCATTCGTACCCGGCCTCGACGGCACCGAGCACCTCTCCGCCGGCAGCAGCCACAATGCGTTCCAGGTGAGGTCTCACGGCGCCCTCGCGGTCCTCGGGGTAAACATAGGTCGCAAGGTACCTGCCGGGAGGAAACGCCACGGCATGGACCTCGTGGCACACGGGACCTTTGTTCGCCTGCTTTTCCATCGCCTCGTGGGTCATCTGAACGTTCAGCCTGTCCTTGTACCCGACCTCCCAGAACGGCAGCCGCTGCTCGCGGACCATCCTGAAGCTCTCCGCGAGCCCCTTGAGAGCGGGAAAGGCCGCGACCACCGGAACGTCCGGCATACCTTCCCGCACCTTGAGCGTCACCCGCGTGACGAGTCCCGTCGTCCCCGCCATGCCCTCGATGAGGTCCAGGTCATCCCCTTCCATCAGGAACGCGCCGCCGGGGGTCAGGACCTCGACCTCAACCACGCTGTCCCTCAGGAAGCCGTACTCAAAACCTCCTATGCCGACACCGCCGCCGTTCGCGAGCCAGCCGCCCACGGTGGCGCTCAGGGCGCTGCCCGGGTAGACCCTCAGCGCGAGGCCCTCCGACCTCAAATGGGACTCCAGGTCGTTCCACACGACACCGGGCTCCACGACAGCCTTCTTTCCCTCCTCATCGACATCGAGGACCCTGTTCATCATCGAGAAATCGACGACGATCCCTCCTTTCGCGGGCACAGCACCGCCATAGCCAGCCGTTCCGGCCCCTCTCGGGACAAGAGGGACCCTGCTCCTGACGGCAAGGTCGATGAGGCCGCCCAGCTCCTCACGGGTCCGGACGAGGACGACCGCGTCGGGCAAGGTCTGAATGAGACCGGTCACCATCTTCGGCAATGAGGCAAGGTCGCTCGAGTAGAGCAGGCGCTCCGTGCGGTGGAAGGCCACCCTTTCGCCGAAAAGGTCGATCAGACTTTTCTTGATCCCATTCTCCATCGTGTTGTCTCCGCTTCGGTGCAGGCCGCGTGCGATCTTAAAGCCCGCTGCAGCCGGACTGTGAGAACTTCGAACCCTTTACAAACTTTTCCACGCGCTCTTTCGCCGCTGCCGCTATGATGTCGGCGTCTTCCGGCGAGCTGTCATCGAGCTCCTCCGCGGCACATTCTACGATCTCCTTCGCGAGCTTTTCCTGCGCCTCTTTCGAGTCGAGGTCCCCTCTCACGGCGAACATCGCATCGCCCACATGGTCGAAGTCGAACACCGATTCAACGATCTCTCTGGCCTCATCCATCGTTATGGCCATGGCATCCTCCCTTCAGGAACTCTCGGACCATCCCGGCATCAGGTCCGCTTGATCTCCCCGGTCTCCTTGTTCTTGAAATGCACCCTCATCATGAGGGGATGCCGCATGGTGAGACATCCCTCGGGGCACTCACCGACGCAGCAAGCCGCAAACCAGCACTCCTCGGGGTACATGATGATCGGCGGCTTGCCCTTCTCGGGATTGGCGACAAGCACGTCCGTCGTGCATATGGTGACGCACTTGTTGCATCCCGTGCATCGCTCTTCGTCGATCACCACAGGCATGCTGGGAGTCGGTTTGTTGGGAAAGGCGTAGCACTTTTCCCCTTTGCCGTCCTTTTTCAATCTCTCTTCGTTCATTCTCCTTGCCTCCTCGCTCTTCACGCTTTCTTCTTTTTCAGAAAGCCCCTGTAGGTCGGGTTGTGCGCTTCATAGTTCCCGGCGAGGTCGCCCTGGAAATCGAGTGCGAGGTCGCCGGTCCTCGTTGCCCCGTCGACCTGCTTGATGGTGACCCATTTGTGCCACTCGGGGGGGTCCATCTCGGGGTAGTCCTGACGGAAGTGCCCGAGGACTTCGCTGCTCGCCTTCCTGGCCATGCAGGCCTGAAGTATGATCTCATCGACGGTCAGGATATTGTATGTCTCCAGAACACGCAGAAGTATGTGCGGGTTGCTTGCATACGTCTCGGGGTAGTGCTCGTTCTTGATGTCCCCGATCCATTTCAGACCCGTCTTCATCATCCCTTCGTTCCTGACGGCCCCGCAGTAGTTCTGCATGGCCCGGGCGCCGACGAACCGCAGTTCCTTCCAGTCGACCCAGTCCTTGCCGGGTTTCCTCTTCGTGGGGGCATAGACCCTTTCCCGCTCGCGCTCAACCTGGGCCGCGTCGATGGCGGGGGGGCCTTCGAGCTTCATCGCGTATTCGGCCGCCTTCCTGCCCGCGTACCTTCCCGTGGCGCAGGCGTGGTACCAGTAGTTCCCCGCCAGTATGGCGTCGCCGACGGCATAGAGACCCTCGAGGTTCGTCCTCAAGTCCCAGTCGACCACCACCTCTCCGCCGTTGCCGAAGGCCTCCATGCGATACGGGCCGAGGGCCATGGTGCTGTCCATGCTGGGGTAAGGCTCGCCGCTCAAGGTGAAGTAGTTCTGAAGCATGTCGCGGTGGGAATTGAACCCCGCCGCCTCGTAGTTGATGATGACGGGGATCTTCGTCCGCCCCTCGTTCCCGACCATGAGGCCCCATATCGCATCTCTTTCATACCAGGGCATCCCCGCAAGGTCGGCGTACAGGGGAAGGACGAACTCTCCTTTCCTGATGCGGTCCGCAAGGTCCGCAGGCATCGTCGGCTTGGCGTAGAGAGGGTCCCGGGACCGCTCGGCTATGAACTTCTGTCCCGGCCTCGGAATGCAGCGCTTCTCCACGGGCACCACGTTGCCGTCGGAATCCACGTAGGGGACCTCCTTGCCGTTCGCGTCCACAATCGTTGCCGGGTGCCATGTGTTCCACCAGTTGCCCGTCCCGTAGGAAGGATACTCGTATCCCGGCGGCATGGCGGCCCTGCTCCTCTCCATCTGGGCAAGCTCCACACCTGCCCTCCACATGATGGCGGGCCCATCGCCAGTTATATTCGGCTTGAACGTGTCGAGGCCTATGGACTCCGTCGAGAACCGCCAGCTTCCCTGGTGGCAGGACATGGCGTTTATCGTGGCCTTTGCCCTGAAAACGTAGAACTCACCGGTCCGCATATTGATGGCCGTGGCGCCGACAACGCGGGCGCCCTGTTTCCCTCCCTCCGTCAATAGGCTTGTGGCCACGACCCTGTCGAAGACCTGCACGCCCTGCTGCAGGCATTCGTTGAAGATGGCCGGCTTGAAGGTGGCGCCCCAGACACGGAACTGGAACCGGTTCTCGTAGTCGTAGCAGTATACGAACTTGGTCTTCTCATCCCTGAAGGGAGCTCCCTTGAACTTGTCGTCGAGGTCCCGCACCTTCGCACCCATCTTCTCTATCTCGAGAAGGGTGTCGTATGCCTCTCTTGCCGCGATGTACCGGGAGAGGGAATTGGAGTACCCCTTGAAGGTGACCCTCTCCCATTCCACACAGTCCTCGGGAGTGACCTTCGATGCAGGGTTCGGCGTGTTGAGCCAGTGGTCGAAACCGGACCCGCCGCCGGACCTCTTGGGATAGGCCTTATCGAGAAGAGCGACCTTCAATCCTTTTTTTGCGGCGCTTATGGCGGCCATACACCCGCCCGGTCCACCGCCGAGCACAACAACGTCCACGTCGATATCGTTCTGTTTATCATACCTGACAGGATAGGGCCATTCGATCACCTGACCCGTTCGCCTTACCGCATCTTCCCAGTTCATGCTGCCTCCTTCCGAATCTTCATGGTCCATCTTTGCTCCCCGCGATCACGCATGCAGGACATCCTTCTTCCAGGCATGCGATCTTCCCGGGTGACAGCTTGTGTCCTTTTTTAGTATGGTCTAACCAATAGTCCATACATCATTATCGACCATACTCGTTGTCCTTGTCAAGAGATATTTGCAGAAAATCGTACCGGCAACCCGCGTGGGCGATGCCCTCCGGCCATGCCCGACGAAACGTGCGAAATGTACGGAACCTCCGTGGTATTCATGGGAGAATTAACGGTGCATCGATAGGGAGGGACAGCGATGACGGACGGTGGGAGGTTAGCCTCAGGTCTTCAATCGCGTGGTATGCTCGGTGTCGACGGCAATGAGTTCAACGCAACGGGCAGCGTCCTTCCTCTCCATTGCCTCTATGATCAGCTCATGACGACGGTAAGTATCCTGGATATACCTCTCGGACTGAGCGGACTTCGGCAATACAACGTCGAGGAGATCCAGGATGGATTTGAGCATAAGACTCAGTAGAGGATTGCCTGCAATATCTCCAACAGCAATGTGAAAAGCGCTGTTGTTCTTACGAAGCTTTGCCCTGTCTTTGATCTCGGAAAGAAGGACCTTGTTGATCATCCTGAGTCGCTCGATGTCTTCCGGCGTCGCCTTTTCCACGGCCAGCTGCACGATGGCGCTTTCGATGCCCCGGCGCGCCTCGTAAAAGTACTGCAGCGTGAGCTCACCGCTGTGAAACATGTCGGATGCCGCGTGAAAGAGAGGCTTGTGCAGTTCCCTTACGACGAAGGCCCCGCCTGCGGGACCCGTCCTGATCTCGATAAGCCCCGCCTGTTCCAGGGATTGGATTGACTCCCTGACCACCACCCTGCTTACCCCGAAGAGACTCGCCAGCTCCCTTTCGGAAGGCAGCTTATCCTCCACCTCAAGCTTCCTGGTATGAATAAGTCCTTTGAGCTGCGTGACGATGGATTCGTGAAGCTTTGCCTTTCTCGGCGGGCTCAGAAGCTTTGCGATATCTTCTTTCATTCTGCTCCGTTTTTTTGTGCCATTATAACACCTGTGTCACGATATTTCGACATTTATCTCGCCTTGATACAACATTCATTGCGTGTCACCTCCTATTTCATCAAGAGGTTCGGCAGCCATAGCGAGATCTGGGGAAAGAACATGAAAAGCAGCACGCATATCGCCATGGCTGCAAGAAAAGGATAGATGCCTTTATACACTGTACCCATGGGCACCTTCGCAATCCCAGCCACCAGGAAGACCAGCATTGCCAGAGGGGGAATGACCACGCCTATCATCAGGGTCGCAGTAATGACGATGCCAAACCAGATGAGATCGAAACCCAGGTTCTGGACCACGGGCAGAAAGATCGGCGTGGCGAGCATGAAGAATGCCAGGTCATCGATGAACTCCCCTCCGATCAGGTAGATGGCGCATATCATGCCGATCACCACGTAGGGGTTCAGATTGAGGGTTCCGAGGAAGTCGCTTACCATGTTGGGCGCCCTGGTCACGGCAAAGAAATGACCGAGGATGGTGGCGCCTGCGAGCAGGAAGAGCATCATGCAGGCCATGTAGGCACTCTCCGTCAATGCCCGCACCGTGCCCTTCCAGTTGATGCTGCCCTTCACCAGTGACAATATGAGCACGGCAGCCGAACCGATGCTGCCCGCTTCCGTGGGTGTGAAGAGCCCCGCCATGAGGCCCCCGAAAACACCGACAAAGATCGCTACGATCCATCCCACGGAAGGAAGTGAAAGAAATCTCGCCTTCCAGGTCGACCTGTCCCCTCGAGGTCCAAGGGTGGGATTTATGGAACACCAGACATAAAGGGTCACAACGAAAGAAAAGGCCAGCACGATCCCCGGGATTATTCCCGCGAGGAACAGTTGACCGAGCGACGTCCCTGTAATGAGTCCGTAGAGGATAAGGGTCTGACTGGGGGGTATCAGCCCGCCTACCGTCCCCAGGGTAGCGACGACGCCCGTGGAGAGCCTTTTGTCATACCCGTACCGATCCATTTCGGGCAGAGAGATCCCGGCGAACATGGCTGTTGTCGCAGTACCTGATCCGCACACCGCCTTGAACAAGGCACCGGCAACGATGGTCCCCAGTGCAAGTCCGCCGGGCAGATGTCCTGCCCACTTGTATGTGCAGTCATAGACATCCCTCGCTATTCCGGCACGGACCGCGATCTGGCCCATCAGGGTAAAGAGGATGATGACCGTCAGGCCGTAAGAGGAAAAGACAGTATAAATGTCGACGGCTATCAGGCCGAGTGCCGCATCCACACCCACCAGCAGGCTGAATCCTATGAAACCGGCAAATGCCATCGCAATGCCAATGCTCATCCCGGTAGTGAAGAGCAGGAACAACATGGCAAGCGTCAGAACGGTGATGACCAAAACAGACATGTGAACTATCCTCCCAACGTCAAGTCTTGCTCAAGCTGGATGCTCCATGGTCAGCGTCCTTCCTGGTCCGTAATCCCCTTCCGGAACGTCATCAGGAACTCCACAAGAACGACGATGCAATAAACACTCATCCCAAGACCCGCCAGGTACAGAAAAGGGTACAGGGGAATCTGGATCGTATCCGAAACAACTTCTCTCTTCAGGAGATCATTGCCGAGCTTGAAACACCTCCAACTTATCAGGGCCAGGGTACCCACGCTGAGAACGGATACCAGAACATTGACCATCCGCCGGAGGAATTCGGGCCGTTTGTAGAGAGAGTTCATGCTGATTCTCATTCCTGCAACATGCGACATGGCAAGGCCCAGGGCAAGAACCGCACCCCCTCCGATCCCTACCATGTCGTATGTACCCGGGACGGGGTGGCCGAAATAGCGTCCCACCACGTCAAGGCACGTCACCGCCATCATTGCAAAGAGGACCAGGGCCGACATCATGCCCATGCCCTTCGCGATTCCGTGAACAATCCGCTGGAAACCTTCCATCTTCAAAAACCTCCGACGGCGCTTCCTGAGAAGAAGGCCCTTATTTCTGACGCGCCTTTATATAGTCCAGGCAGAACTTCACAGACTCTTCTCCGGGAAGCCCCTTTGCTTTCATTCTCTTTATATAATCCTGAAGTATCGGTTGTGCGGCGGCGGCGCATTTCGCCTGGTCCTCCTTGGACAGGGCCAGCATCTTGACGCCCTTCTTTTTCGCAAAGGCCTCGCCTTCAATGTCCTCTTCGTCGTACATCTTGGCCACTACGTCGATCCACTCTTCGTTGAACTTGTCCCAGATCTTCCTGACGTCTTCGGGAAGGCTGTCCCATTTCTTCTTCGACATCACGTGGGCAATGCAGGCGCTGCTGTTGGCACCATACAGAGGAGTGGTGTACTTGACAACCTCGGCGAACCTCCAGTTGAGCAAGGCTTCCTCGGGCGCGAGGACGCCTTCGGCGACACCTTTCTGTATGGCGTCATAGGTTTCCGGCATCGCCATGCCCACGGGGACGGCACCAAGGCCCGACACTATCTTCTCACCCAGTCCGGTGGTCCTTATCTTCATTCCCTTCAGATCCGCCAGCTTATTCACCGGCCTCTTGGTGTGAATGATGTTGGGGCCCTTGCCGGTGATGAAGAGGATCTTCAACTCCTTCAATTCCTTGGGCTGGAATTTCTTGTACCACGCGTTCATGAGGTGTGTGGAGAGTGACCCGGCCTTGCTTCCGAGTGGAAGATCGAGTATCTCGATGAGCGGGAAGGACCCCCGGGAATAAGAGAAAACAAGGTGACCCACATCGGCCACACCATCGAGGACGGCATTGTACGTGAACTTCGCTGGCGCCAGTGTGCTGCCCGGATAAAGCTGGAGCTTGACTCTTCCGCCAGTCCTCTTCTCTATCTCCTTGCAGTATTGTTCCATTTTGCCGTAGCTCTTCAGACCGGGATTGGCAAAAGTGGAGTATTTGAGAGTGACTACCGCCGGGTCAGCGCCATAGGAAGATGAAAAACCACCCGTTGCCACAATCATCACCGCCACCATCAGGACTGCCGCAAAAGCTTTCTTCATGATGTCTCTCCTTCGTGTTTATTACCTGCCCGGGGTCTCCCGCGTTGCGTAACTATCCGAGCGGCATCGTTCTCAACAACAATTCCGATTTCTTTGCTGCCTGCTCATCCTTATCGCTCATTGCTTCTCTCATCGCTGCAACGACTTTTATGGTCTAAGTCGTATATTGGTATTACCAATATATCTTATACCACTCTTTGCATGTATCTTGTCAACAGATTTTTGGAGACAGGGAAATTCCCCTCTGCCGCAGCCGGATTACGGGCCTCAGCGCACCAAAGGGCTGCGCGATTTCGACAGCTGGAGGGATTTTGTTTTTCTTTACTCCCCTCCGTATTGTCATGGTATATATACAGGTACAATCCTGGGGGTGATCCGTGGAGATCGAAGGCAAGAACGTTCTTGTGCTCGGCGCTTATGGCGAGGCAGGCATCGCCATCTGCAGGCAGATCCTTCGGTACCTTCCCGCAGAGCTTGTCGTGACATCCCTGACCGAAGAGGAGGCGCAATGGGCTCTTAAAGAGCTTGAGCCCGAAACCCCCTCCTATTGCAGGGTCCGGGGCTCCTCGGGGAACATATTCGTCCGGTGGCCGCTGAAGGATATGCGGCTCGCGGATATCGCCTGCTCCCGGGAGCACCTGCGAACGATGGTCGATGACAATCTCAACGAACTGACGGAAGACATCCTGGAGGCATCCACCCTGTACAGGCTTGTCACCGAGTACAGGCCCGAGATCATCATAGACTGCATAAACACCGCGACGGCCCTCTCCTACCAGAACATCTATCACGCCTATCGCATGATGGAAGGTACCGGTGGAGGGTCGACGGACACCCCGGACCTCCCCTATCACCTCCTGTCGGCAGTAAGCATCCCTCCCCTCATCCGGCACGTCCAGATCCTCCACGAGTCGATGAAACGGTCCGGCACCCGGCTCTATCTCAAGATCGGCACCACCGGGACGGGCGGGATGGGCCTCAACATCCCCTTCACCCATGGCGAAGAGAACCCATCGAGGCTCCTCATGACGAAGGCCGCAACGGCCGGCGCCCACACCATGCTGCTTTACACCCTGAGCAAGACCCCGGGGTGGCCCATCATCAAGGAGATAAAACCCGCCGCGATGATCGGATGGAAGGACATAGGAAAGGGGGTCATACGGCGCGGCAACAGGGGCTATCCGCTTTATGACTGCCCTGTGGAAGGCGCTTTCCGGCTGATGGAAGGTTCGACCTTCTCCTACGAGGAAACGGATACGGGAGCCTCCCCGGGTGGCGGACAGATCGAAGGGGTGTACATCGATACCGGCGAGAACGGCGTCTTTTCCATCGACGAGTTCAAGGCGATCACCTCCCTCGGTCTCATGGAATTCGTCACCCCCGAGGACATCGCCCATCACACGATCATGAACATCATAGGTATCAATTCGTCAAAGGATGTCATCGCGGCGATCGACAATTCGGTGATGGAGCCGACCTTCAGGGCAGGCATCCTGCGCAGGGACGCGATCGAAGAGGCCACCCGTCTCGGCGGTGGGGGCGTTGCCTACGGGTTCCTGGGACCGAGAATGTCAAAGCTTATCACCGAATGCAAGCTTATCAAGCAAAGCTACGGCACCGTGGAGGACGCCCTTACCGTTACGCCCGAGCGTCTCGCCTACTCGCTGGAAAAGCTTCTCGAGGTCGATCCCGGGATGCGCAGCGCTCCCATCTCCATCGGAATACCCATCCTCCTGCCCGATGGGGAACGCCTTGTCTTCGCCAGGCGGGCCGTGAAAGACAAGGACTGGGAGGAGAAACCGTGGACCGTCACCGCAGCCAACATCGATAGATGGGCCGAGCGGGAATGGGTGGACTTGAGGCCCGCCAACATGGCGCGATGGCAGGAGAGGTTCCGGAAGGCAAGCGAGGACGCCTGCAGGTTCCCCGAGAAGCATTGCTCCCGCTTTAACCGCGGCATGCTCTTCTGGAAGAAGACGGAGGAAGGTAAGACGATCATCGACCCCGGCGAGATAACGGCCTGGGTCTTCATCAACGAGTTCGGGGGCGGCAGGCCTCATGCCTACGGCGAGTCGAAGGAGATGGTGTACTTCTAGGGGAGAGGTTATAGGTAATAGGTGATGGGTGAAAAGGAAGAAGTCCCTCCCATTACCCATGGCCTATTACCCATCACCTGAATAGTCTCTATGGGACCTCAACGGATAACAGAAATTCTGTGGCGTGTTGCCGGGGCGGATATGACGAATCCCCGGGACAGTGCCGTCTATCTTCTTGATCTTGGCGAGCCGGTGCTTGTCGATTGCGGGTCGGGGCACGGTCTTGACCGCATGGTCGGCAAT
Organism: Syntrophorhabdus sp. PtaB.Bin047; assembly: GCA_002067235.1. Classification (GTDB taxonomy): domain Bacteria; phylum Desulfobacterota; class Syntrophorhabdia; order Syntrophorhabdales; family Syntrophorhabdaceae; genus Delta-02. Next base: position 18,458 of record MVQP01000020.1, on the reverse strand, counting down.
GTTCAGAAGGCAGGTTTCAATCCCGACGGCATCAAGACGCTTATCATGACCCACTGCCATGTCGACCATATTGGTGCCGCACCGCTCCTGCGGTCCCGTTTCGGTACAAGGCTCGTCATCCACGAGAAGGATGCGGAGATCCTCGAGCGCGGGGACATACGGCTCACCGCGGCCTTCTGCTTCGATGTCGACCTCAAACCCCTTGCCGTAGACAGGAAGCTCACGGGAGAGACGGGGACGCTCAGCTTCGGAGCATATGACCTCAACTGGGTCCATACACCGGGCCACACGCCCGGTTCGATCTCCCTTTATATGGATGTGGACGGTGAGCGCATCCTCTTTGCCCAGGACATAGGCGCACCCCTGCTCACGGAATTCGACTGCGACCCTGAGGCCTGGCTCGAGTCCATCGGCAAGCTCCTTGCCCTGGAAGCGGACATTCTCTGCGACGGCCATTCCGGCGCCTATGGACCGAAACACGTGGTAAGGCAGTACCTTGAATACTGCCTGGAGTCGCAATACCGGCAGGGCTACATAGAACCGTGAAGCGCCGGGAGCCAAAGGTGAGACCGGCCTCCCTCCTCCAAATCGACAAGAAGGGTGTGATCAGATATGTCGACGTCCACGACATAAACAAGCGACCCCGCCTCGAAGACCTGACAAAGGCACTCCAAAACCTGCAGGACTAGCGGGATGAAGCCCGAAAGAAAGCGGGCATCCTCGCGCTGTCCTTTGCTGGCCTTTAACCCGCAACTTGCAACGCGCAACCAGAACTGATCTTTTTTGGCTTTTAGACGTGAGACGTGCGACCTGTAACCTGTAACCTGTAACCTGAGACCTGAAACCTGCGACCTGAGACTTCTTTATATGCTGTAAACTTCTTTTCCCAGTGTCTTGACCCAGTTCTGAGCCAGCACCTTCTGGGCCTCTTCGGTCCTGTCCACGCCCAGGATGACGATGGCGTTGCCTGATACCCTTCCCAGATGGGGATAGAGATAGTGGACGTTTATCCCGGCAGCTTTGAGAGGCTTGAGAACGGCAAGAAGACCTCCGGGGTGGTCGGGCGTCTCGACGGCAAGGACGCCTGTCTCGCGCGGGTTGAAACCGTTGCCCTTGAGGATGTTCTTTGCCTTCTCGGGGTCGTCGACGACGAAACGGACGGTGCTGATGTCCGATGTATCGGCCACGGAGATGGCGCGGATGTTCACGCCTTCGCGCCCGAGGAGTTCGCTCACATGCGAGAGCGCGCCGGGTATGTTCTCGAGACTGACGGATAACTGCGTGATGACCATTGTCATTACTCCTTGACGTAAGTGAAACCCGTTTCGAGGGCTTCCTTGTTCAGCTTGATCAGCTTCGACTTCCCTTCACCGAGAAGCTCGGCAAGGTTCTTGATCATGGCATCGAAGGATATGATGTTGCTCGCCCTGATCAGCGACCCGAGCATGATCATGTTGGCGACCTTGATGGTCCCCAGCTTCTCCGCAAGCTCGCTCGTGGGGATGGAAAGGACCTCTATATCGCTTCGCACCGATGCGGTATTCACGAGAGAGGCGTTGACGCACATGAGACCCCCCGACTGGAGGATGTTCTGGAAACGGTTGAAGGAAGGCTGGTTCATGGCAACGACGAATTCCGGCTCCGAGGCCACAGGCGAAGCGATCTCCTCGTCGGAGACCACCACGGTGCAGTTCGCCGTGCCGCCGCGCACCTCCACGCCGTAGGACGGAAGATAGGTGACATATCTGCCCTCCAGCATCGCCGCGTTCGCGAGGGTAAACCCCATGGAGAGAACACCCTGCCCGCCGAAACCTGAAAATATCGTCTTTGTCGTCATGAGACCTCTTTTACCACTCCCAGGGGGAACTGCTTCGTCATCACCTCGTCTATCCAGCGGCACGCCTCGACGGGCCCCATCTTCCAGTTCGTCGGACAGGGAGAGAGGATCTCGACAAGAGAGAATCCCTTGCCGTCCAGCTGGCACTGGAACGCCTTTTTTATGGCCTTCTTTGCCTTGATAACAGCCGCGGGCTTATTGACGGTCACCCTCTCCAGGTATGCCGTCCCGTCGAGCATGGAGAAGACCTCGCAGATCCTCACCGGGTGCCCCGCAAGGATCGGGTTCCTCCCGTTGGGTGTTGTCGTCGTTACCTGCTCCGTCAGAGTCGTCGGCGCCATCTGCCCCCCCGTCATCCCGTAAACACCGTTGTTCACGAAAATGACCGTTATGGGCTCGCCCCGGTTGGCTGCGTGGAACCCTTCCGCCGTACCGATGGCCGCAAGGTCGCCGTCCCCCTGGTAGGAGAAGACAAGGTTGCCGGGCCTGACCCTTTTGATGCCCGTGGCGACCGCGGCTCCACGGCCATGGGCCGATTCGAGCGTGTCTATGTCGAAATAGTTGTAGACGAGCATTCCGCACCCGGCGGGCGCGACGCATATCGCGCTTTCCCTGAGGCCCATCTCGTCTATGACCTCCATGAGAAGCCGGTTGATTATGCCATGGCCGCAACCCGGGCAGTAATGGAAGTGGGCTTCCTTCATGGTCTTCGGTCTCGTGTACACCTTTTTCATTGCTCTTTCCTTCTGGCTGCCATGTAATAATGCCGCCCGATAATGCGGTAGAGCTCGACCGGCGTCGGGATGATCCCTCCGGGCCTGCCATAGAAATGGATCCGTCCCTTTCCCGCCAGCGCCAGCTTGACATCCTCGATCATCTGACCTGCGCTCATCTCGAAAACGAAGAAATCGTGGACCGTCTTCGCGAGCTCCTGGAGGATGGCGGCCGGGAAAGGCCACACCGTGATGGGCCGCACCATGCCCACCTTCATGTTCTCCTGTCGGAGGCGCTTTATGGCCCCCTTGACGATCCGGGCACCGATGCCGTATGCAATGACGACCATCTCGGCGTCATCCGTCAGGAATGTCTCATAGCGGACCTCGTTCTGTTCCATCCGCTGGTATTTCCTGACGAGCTTCCAGTTGTGCTCCTCTTCCTCCTTCGTGTCGAAGAGAAGCGACCTGACCATGCGCGAGGGCCGCCCCTTCGCTCCCGTCAGCGTGTAGTCTTTCGTGTACTGCTTTGGAGGCTTTATGTTGTCGAAGCTGACGGGCTCCATCATCTGGCCCAGCATGCCGTCCCCGAGGATGACTACGGGGTTGCGGTATTGGTCGGCAAGATCGAAGGCGAGCGGAACCACCTCCGTCAATTCCTGGACGGAGCCGGGAGCGAGGACTATTGTCTTGTAATCGCCGTGACCGCCTCCGCGGGTAGCTTGAAGGTAGTCCGACTGGGCCGGGGAAATGTTGCCCATGCCGGGACCGCCGCGGACCATGTCGACGACGACGGCGGGAAGCTCATCGGCCGCAAGATAGGATATGCCTTCCTGTTTGAGGCTCATGCCGGGGCTGCTCGAGGACGTCATTGCCCGCGCGCCTGCGACGGATGCGCCGAGGACCATATTGATGGCTGCTATCTCGCTTTCGGACTGGATAAAGACCCTCCCCAGCTCGCCCATTCTCTTGGCCATGTATTCCGTCAATTCGTTCTGGGGCGTTATGGGGTATCCGAAATAACAGGTGCAGCCCGAAAGGACCGCCGCCTCTCCAAGGGCAGCGTTACCACTCATGAGCTTTTTCAACTCTTCATCACCTCTATGGCTACTTCAGGACACATGACAGCGCAGGTGCCGCACCCGGTGCATTCCTTTCCGTCATCGAAAGTGGCCACGAAATAGCCCTTGCCGTTGAGCCTGTCGGAAAGCCTGATGACCTTCGCGGGACAGAACTCGACGCAAAGCTCGCACCCCTTGCACCGTTCCTGGTCAATATTGATCGTACCTTTCATGGTAAACCAACCACCTCATCAGATTGGAAAGCGTTTAAGATTAGCCCACAGGGATGTGCTTGTCAACTTTTTTGTGGACTAGGTTTTCCACGGGCCCATCCCCGGCGATCTGCAGAATTAAGTTGCAAACATGGCCGGTTCTTTCTATATTAATTCATACACAGAATGACAATCATATGCGGCTGCGGCGAAACCGGGAACATTGTGCCTGTCCGTGACACTTATCGCTATGATGGGTTTTTCGATCCTGACGGACCCCCTTTCAAGGCCCGGGGCCTTGAAAAACAAGGCGGAACATTTATGTTGCATTTGCCGGGGCATCTGTCTTAAGGTTTTATGAATGGAATTAAGGCATATCGAGACATTTCTCAAGATCGCCGAGCTCAGGAGTTTCACCAGGGCGGCGGATGAACTCTGCATAACCCAGCCCACTGTGAGCAAACAGATCGTCGATCTCGAACGCTTTTTTGACGTCAGGCTCATAGACCGTACGAAACGGACGGTGACCCTGACAAAAGCCGGTGAGATCCTGCTCCAGTACGCCATGGATATCGTGAACCTCAAGAAGGACACCATCGAGGCCATAGCATCCTTCAGGGGGCTCAAGAAAGGGAAGATGACCCTCGGTGCAAGCACCATTCCCGGCATTTACATCATGCCCCGCCTCCTGTGCACCTTCAAGGAGCACTACGCCGGCATCAACTTTGAGCTGGTCATATCCGATACGAAGGACATCCTGGACAAGATGGAGATCGGCCTGCTTGACATCGGCATGGTCGGCGCAAGGAGTGAAACGAGCAAGGTCGACTTCAAGAAGCTTATCGACGACACCATAATCTTCATCGCCCCGCCCGACCATCCCGGGACCATAACGCTCGCGGAGCTCATGGACCGACCGGTGATCGCAAGAGAGAGGGGCTCCGGTACGCGGAACACCCTTGAGACGGCACTGGCGAAACTCAAGGATTTCCGAAAGGGCGGCCTCAACGTGGTCGCGGAACTGTCCGACAACGAGGCCATCAAGCAGGCCGTGATGAACGGTATGGGAATGGCCTACATATCACGCATCGCGGTGGCCGGCGAGGTCGCCGCGGGCAAGCTCAGAGAGGTGTCTGTCCGGGGCCTGCCTGAGATAAAGAGGTCCTTCTTTACGATCACCCGAAGAGGAAAGACGATCCTTCCACAGGTGAAGGTTCTCATGGAAATAATCGACAAATGGAGAAGAAATGAAAAAGCATAGCTTCGTGGCCATCGTGTCCGCTTTCGCGGTCATGCTGATGCTGGCGCCGGTGTCGCAGGCCAAGGTCTATCTGACCATTACCGGCGAAACCTTCAAGAAGATCACCATCGGCGTTCCCTATTTCAAAGGGGAAAAGGCAGCCGGGTCTTCCCTGGGGATGAGCGACCTCCTGAACAAGGACCTGGACTTTTCGGGGTTCTTCATCACGGCGCCCGCTTCCCTCATCGACAAGGAGCTTCTCGACGAGGGCGTGGAAAAGTCAGAGGTCAAGTTCGCCTCCTGGCGCTCCATCGGGATCGACATCGTCTGCAAGGGGCGCCTCTCCGTGGCGAACGGCGAGCTCAGCCTGGAGGCCTTTGTCTATGACACCCTCGACGGATCGATGGTGCTGGCGAAGCGCTACAAAGCCAAGCAGAACGAGTGGAGGCGGGTGACGCACAGGCTCGCCGACGACATCATCTTCGCCGTCACCGGCGAAAAGGGCATCATGAGCTCCCGCGTACTTTTCACGGCGGGCCGCAGGAACCTGAAAGAGATCTACCTGACCGACTTCGACGGTCAGAACGTGACACGCCTGACCAATTACAGGAGCATTACGCTCTCTCCATCGCTCTCCCCGAACGGAAAGTACCTCGCCTACACATCCTACCGGGAGGGCAGACCCAACCTCTACGTCACCGATTTCGACAGGAAGAGCGAGATCTTTGTCGATCGTTCGGAAGGCATGAAGATCGGCACGTCGTGGCTTGGCAACTCGACGCTTGTCTATTCCCACACGTCGGGCAGGACATCGACCATCTACGCCTTCGACGTGGGGAGCCGCAGCAAGAAGATCCTCGTCCAGCGTGATGGCATACTCACCTCACCCACGGTCTCACCCGACGGCTCCCGCCTCGTCTTCGTATCCGACATGTTCGGAAGCCCCCAGATCTTCTCCAAAGCGCTCCCCTCGGGTGAGCCCAAGAGACTGACCTACCACGGCAAATACAACAGCGCCCCGGCTTTCTCGCCCAAGGGTGACCTCATTGCCTTCGTGGCGAACATATCGGGGGGCTTCGAGATATGCACAATGAACGCCGACGGCTCGAACCAACGGGTACTCACCAACGACGGCACCGTGAACGATTCGCCTCAGTTCTCGGCCTGCGGCCGCTACATCATCTACACGTCCTTGAAGGGAGGCGTCAACAGGCTGAACGTCATGCTTTTCAACGGTGACAACAAGAGGACCCTGCGTTTCACCGATTTTGCCGAGGAGCAACCGAGATTTGCACCATAGGGGGCAAAGAAGGGATGAACAAAAGGAAGGGCACAATACAGAACGGGGAGGATTTATGAAAAAGATTCTGATTCTTCTGGTGGCATTGATCTTCGCTGCCGTCGGGTGCGCGCCGAAAGCGGTTCAGACCACGCCCCCGGCGACAAGCGCGACGGACAGGTCCCTGTCCGACAAGGACAAGGACAGGACAGGCATCAGTGAAGAAGAACTGGCCAGGGCGGAGCGCGATCGTCTCCTGAGAGAACAGGAACGCCTTGCCGGAATACTCAAGGACGTCCAGTTCGATTTTGACAGTTACGCCGTGAACAGCTCAGAGCTGCCCAAGATAGAAGGTGTTGGCTCCTTCATGAAAGAGGACAGGGGTGTTCGGATCGTTATCGAAGGCCACTGCGACGAACGGGGCACCGTCGATTACAACCTTGCCCTGGGGCAAAAGAGGGCAGAGGCCGTGAAGGCGTACCTTCTCAAGCTGGGCATAGAAGGCGGCAGGATCCGCACGATATCCTACGGCAAGGAGCTTCCCGTGGATACGGGAAAGACTGAGGACGCCTGGGCAAAGAACAGGCGGGCCCATTTCAAACTCGACCGGAAGGGGTGAGCAATGAAATACAGATCCATCATCGGCGGCAAGGAGTCTTTTCGCCTTACAGCCTTTCCCGGATGCCTCCTAGTGCTGTCCTTCCTCTGCGCATCTCTTCTGGCGGGATGCGTAACCACGGAAGAGGCGACGAAGCTCCAGGGGAACATGACCACCCTTCAGGGTGATTTCTATCAATTCCGCCAGGACGCGGAGGCACGGCTTTCCAAGATAGAAAGGGAACAGGAGAACCTGAGCAAGCAGGTCGTCACCATGTACTCTTCGGTGGACTCCCGCGACGAGAAGATGCGCACCATCATGGGAAAGCTCGACGAGCTCGATTACCAGATCAAGACCTACTGGGCGGAAACGAAGACCATGGCCGCCACGAAACGCACCCCCGAGCAACTGCCCCCGATATCCACCACGAAGGAAACCAAAGGGCCCGAAAAGGCCCCGAAGACGGACGCACGCTACGAAGAGGCGTACAAGGAGGCATTCGAGAGCTTTCAGCGCGGGCAGTACGAGAACGCGGTGACGAAGTTCACGGCCTTCACGGAGACTTACAGCGGCACGCCGCTCGCATCCAACGCATTCTACTGGATCGGCGAATGCTACATGAACCTCAAGAACTATGACAAGGCGATACTCTATTTCCAGGAGGTTATTGACAAGCATCCCAAGAGCGAAAAGGCCCCGAGGGCCCTCCTGTCACAGGCCGAGGCCTTCCGGCTGACAAATGACAAGAAAAGCTCCACCACCCTCCTGAAAAGGGTGATAGAGCTTTATCCGAAAAGCGAAGAGGCCGTGATAGCGGAACGGAAGCTCCGCAACCCCTAGTTTGCCAGTTCCGGAAGGACTTCCTCTTCGGGAAGTTCTTCCGGCTTATCCAAAACATTCATATCATAATTCCGGTATTTCGGGTAACCTGTCCCGGCCGGGATGATCCGTCCCATGATGACATTCTCTTTCAGACCCCTCAGGTAGTCGACCCTGCCTTCGATGGATGCCTGTGTCAACACCTTGGTGGTATCCTGGAAGCTTGCCGCGGAGATAAAGCTGTCAGTTATCAGTGAGGCCTTCGTGATGCCGAGGAAGAGCGGCTCCGCCTGCGCGGGCTTGCCGCCTTCCGCCAGGACGCGCCTGTTCTCCTCTTCGAAGACCCACCATTCCACGTAATCGTCGATTATGAAATTCGTGTCCCCTATGTCCTTTATCCGGACCCTCTTGAGCATCTGCCGGACGATCGTCTCTATGTGCTTGTCGTTTATCTTGACGCCCTGGAGCTGGTAGACCTCCTGGATCTCGTCGACGAGGTATCGTGCGAGGTCCTTGATACCGAGTATCCTCAGAACGTCATGGGGGTTCACGGGACCGTCCATGAGCGGCTCGCCGGCCCTGACATAATCGCCCTCGTGGACGATGACGTGCTTGCCGCGCGGTATTGTGTACTTCCTCGGCTCACCATGCACGGTGTCGGGGGTCACGATGATCTCCCTCTTTCCCTTGGCCATCTTGCCGAAGGTGACGACGCCGTTGATCTCGGTGACGATGGCGTTCTCCTTCGGCTTGCGCGCCTCGAAAAGCTCCGCGACACGGGGGAGACCGCCGGTGATGTCCTTCGTCTTCGTGGTCTCACGGGGCATCTTCGAAATGACGTCGCCCGCGAAGATCTCGTCGCCCTCATTGACAACAATGTGCGCCCCTATGGGGAGTATGTACCGGGCGGGGCTCGTCGACCCGGGGATCATCTTCGTCCTGCCCTTCTCATCCTTGATGGAGATTCTCGGGCGGAGCTCCGGGTTCTTCGGCTCGATGATGACCTTGTATGAAAGTCCCGTCACCTCGTCCTTGCTCTCCTGCATGGTCTCGCCTTCGAATATGTCGCCATACTTGATCTTGCCGGTCTCTTCCGAAAGGATGGGGATGGTGTAGGGGTCCCATTCGGCCAGTGTCTCTCCCTCTTCGACCGTCTGGCCATCGCTGACCCTGAGCTTTGCACCGTAGATGATGGAGTAGCGCTCCCTCTCCCTTCCCGCATCGTCCATGATGGCGATCTCGCCATTGCGGTTCATCACGACGGGAACACCTTCGCGGTTGAGAATGGCCCTCACGTTGATGAACCTGACGATGCCGTCGTTCCTTGTTTCCAGCGTCGACTGTTCGACCCTTCTTGACGCGGCGCCACCGATGTGGAACGTCCTCATCGTGAGCTGCGTACCGGGCTCGCCGATCGACTGCGCCGCTATGATACCCACGGCCTCGCCGATGCTCACCAGCCGCCCGCGCGCGAGGTCGCGGCCGTAGCACAGCACGCACACTCCTCTTCGCGCCCTGCAGGTCAGCACGGAGCGTATCTTCACCTTTTCAAAGCCGGCTTCTTCGATAAGCTTGAGGTGGTGTTCCGTTATCTCCTCGTTCTTGTGGACTATGATGGCACCGTCGGGGTCCTTCATGTCCTCGAAGGAGACCCGGCCGAGGATACGCGCGTCGAGTCGTTCGATGACCTCGCCGCCCTCAACAAGGGACCCGATCTCGATGTAGTCGAAGGTCCCGCAGTCGTGCTCGGAGACAACCACATCCTGGGCGACGTCGACAAGCCTTCTCGTAAGGTAACCGGAGTTCGCGGTCTTGAGGGCCGTGTCGGCGAGGCCCTTCCGGGCGCCGTGGGTGGATATGAAGTACTGGAGAACGTCAAGCCCCTCCCGGAAGTTGCTGGTGATGGGCGTCTCGATGATCTCGCCCGAAGGCTTCGCCATGAGCCCCCTCATGCCGGCAAGCTGCCTGATCTGCTGGGCGTTGCCTCTTGCACCGGAGTGGGCCATCATGAAGATGGGGTTGAGGCTGTTCTGGTGCTCCGGTTTGCCGTTTGTCCCGATGACGGGCTTTCCCGACATGTCGAGGACGACGTCGGAGCCGAGTTCATCCATCAACGCCTTGGCGATCTCTTCCGTCACGTTCGCCCAGATGTCGATGACCTGGTTGTACCGCTCGCCGTCCGTTATGAGACCTTCCTGGTACTGGTTCTGAACGGTTTTCACGGCCTCTTCGGCCTTCTCTATGAGTATTCTCTTCTTCTGGGGGATCTTCATGTCGTCGATGGATATGGAGATGCCGCCCAGCGTCGCGTAACTGTAGCCGAGGTCTTTCAACCTGTCGGAGAGTATAACGGTGCATTTCTCGCCCGCGTCGCGGTAGCATTTGTCCACCAGAGACGCGATCGTCTTCTTGTCCATGATGGTATTTATGTTCGAAAACATGTCCTTGAGGACGGTGTCCCTCTTCGGCTGGGGCAGCTCCATTAGAGCGTCCTGCACAACGTCCCTGAGGATTATCCTGCCGGGCGTGGTGTTCACCATCTCGCCGTTGAGGCGCACCCTGACCCTTGCGTGGAGGTCGATCTCTCCCGAGTCGTAGGCCACGCGGACCTCTTCGGAATCCGCGAATATTTTGTTCTCTCCCCTGCGGTACTTCCGGTCGATGGTGAGGTAATAGAGCCCGAGAACTATGTCCTGCGTGGGTACGATGATGGGCTTGCCGTTGGCAGGGGAAAGGATGTTGTTCGTCGACATCATGAGGACCCTGGCCTCGGTCTGCGCCTCAGTGGACAGCGGCACGTGGACCGCCATCTGGTCGCCGTCGAAGTCCGCGTTGTACGCGGGGCAGACGAGGGGGTGGAGCTGGATGGCCTTGCCGTCTATGAGCTGCGGTTCGAAGGCCTGTATGCCGAGTCGGTGGAGCGTGGGCGCCCTGTTGAGAAGGACGGGGTGTTCCTTGATCACCTCTTCCAGAACGTCCCAGACCTCGGGTCTTTCCTTCTCCACGATCTTCTTCGCGTTCTTGATGGTCGTCGCGTAGCCCTTCCTGATGAGGCGGTTGTACACAAAGGGTTTGAAGAGCTCCAGCGCCATGTATTTCGGGAGACCGCACTGGTGGAGCCTCAGCTCCGGCCCGACAACGATGACGGAGCGGCCTGAATAGTCGACCCGTTTGCCCAGGAGATTCTGACGGAATCTCCCCTGTTTTCCACGGAGCATGTCGCTCAACGATTTCAGGGGGCGCTTGCTTGCCCCGGTCACGACCCTGCCTCGTTTCGAGTTGTCGAAGAGGGCGTCGACCGCCTCCTGAAGCATCCTCTTCTCATTCCTTATGATGATCTCCGGGGCATTGAGCTCCATCAGCCTCTTGAGACGGTTATTCCTGTTGATGACGCGCCGGTAGAGGTCGTTGAGGTCGCTCGTGGCGAACCGCCCGCCATCGAGGGGAACCAGCGGCCTCAGCTCCGGTGGCAGCACGGGGACGATATCGAGTATCATCCACTCCGGCCTCACACCGGAGACCTTGAAGGCATCGACCACTTTCAGGCGCCGCGCTATCTTCTTCTTCTTCGCGTCGCTCGCTGTGTCGCGCATGTCGATGCGGAGCGTCTTGGCGAGCTCGTCGACATTGATCTTCTTGAGGCATTCCCTGATGGCCTCCGCCCCTATCCCGCCGACAAAACCCTCGCCGTATTTCTCACGGGCCTCGATATACTTCTCCTCGCTTATGATCTCGCAGAAGCTGTAGGGGGAATCGCCAGGCTCGATGACGATGTACATCTCGAAGTAGAGGACCCGTTCCACTTCCTTTATGGTGAGTTCCAGAAGCGTGCCGATCTTGCTCGGCATGCTCTTCAAAAACCAGATGTGGGCCACGGGACAGGCAAGCTTGATGTGTCCCATGCGCTCGCGGCGCACCTTGGACTGGATAACCTCGACACCGCACTTTTCGCAGATGATGCCGCGATGTTTCATTCTCTTGTACTTGCCGCAGATGCATTCGTAGTCCTTGACAGGACCAAATATCTTGGCGCAGAAAAGTCCGTCGCGCTCGGGCTTGAATGTCCGGTAGTTGATGGTCTCCGGTTTCTTCACCTCTCCATAGGACCATTTCTCGATAAGCTCCGGCGATGCAAGGGAGATCTTGATCGCCATGTAGCTCAACGGGTCCCGCTGCTTGTCTGATTTAAAATATTCTTCCAAGGTTGTTCCTCCTTGTTACTCTTCTTTGAGGAGCTCTACGTCGATGCACAGTCCCTGCAGTTCCTTGACCAGAACGTTGAAAGACTCCGGCAGATTCGGTTCAAGGACATCCTCGCCTTTGACGATCGCCTCGTAGGCCCTGATCCTTCCATTGACGTCGTCGGACTTGATGGTAAGGAATTCCTGCAGGGAGTAGGCTGCTCCGTACCCTTCGAGGGCCCAGACCTCCATCTCACCCAGTCTCTGGCCGCCGAACTGCGCCTTGCCGCCCAGGGGCTGCTGGGTCACAAGTGAGTAAGGGCCGATCGACCGGGCATGTATCTTGTCGTCGACGAGATGGTGAAGCTTCAGGAAGTACATGTTCCCGACGGTTATGTTGTGATGAAAGGTCTCGCCCGTCCTGCCGTCGTAAAGTGTTGTCTGACGGGAATCGACGAGGCCAGCCATCTTGAAGAACTCCCTGATCTCCTCTTCCTTGGCGCTGTCGAAGACAGGAACGGCAATGTTCACGCCCTTTCTCATCGCCTCCGCGACGGATGCGATCTCATCGTCGTCAAGACGGTCGATAACACCCTTGAGCTCGTTATTGGAAAACGTCTTCTTGAGGAGTTTCTTGACGGCCTGGGAATCGGCGCGACCTTGGTAATAGCTGTCCACCATTTCACCGATGCGCTTTCCCATCTCTTTCGCGGCCCACCCCAGGTGGGTCTCGAGGATCTGGCCCGCATTCATACGGGAGGGAACGCCGAGGGGATTGAGGACGATGTCGATGGGCGTTCCGTCGTCGGTGAAAGGCATGTCCTCCTCGGGGAGGATGACGGAAACGATACCTTTGTTCCCATGGCGCCCCGAGATCTTGTCACCCACGGCGACCTTCCGTTTCATGGCAACGTAGACCTTGATGGTCTTGATGACGCCCGGAGGCAGCTCGTCGCCTTTCTTTATCTTGTTGATCTTGTCCTCATATATGATGTGGATAAGCTCGACCTGGTTCTCCTTGCTCTCCACGAGCTTCGTTATCCGGGATTGCAGTTCCTCGTCTCCGAACTGTATGTCCTGAAGCCTGTCGAAGCTCAGGGAATCCACCTTCTCTCTCGTGAAGGCCTCGCCTTTCTTGAGCAGGGCCTTGCCCTTGCCGTCCTTGATATCGGCGGGAGCTGGCCTGCCCTCCAGAAGCTCCGCTATCTTTGCTTTCTTGCTGTCGAGGATGATCTTGATCTGGTCTTCCTGGTCCTTCAGGATATTCGATATCTCCTTATCCTCGATGTCGCGGCTGCGGTCGTCCTTGTCGATGCCTCTCCTTGAGAGGACCTTGACGTCGATGATGATGCCCTCTATGCCGTGGGGGACCCTGAGGCTCGTGTCCTTGACGTCCCCGGCCTTCTCGCCGAAGATGGCCCTCAGCAGTTTCTCCTCCGGGGTAAGCTGGGTCTCGCCCTTGGGCGTCACCTTGCCGACGAGTATATCGCCCGGTTTGACCGTTGCTCCGATCCTGACGATACCGCTTTCGTCGAGGTCCTTCAGGGCGTCATCGCCGACGTTGGGAATGTCCCTCGTCACCTCTTCCTTGCCGAGCTTCGTGTCGCGGACCACGCATTCGAGCTCCTCAATGTGGATTGACGTGAAAACGTCTTCCTTTACCAGCCGCTCGTTGATCAGAACGGAGTCCTCGTAGTTGTACCCCCTCCAGGGCATGAAGGCGACCATGACGTTCTTGCCGAGGGCGAGTTCGCCCCTGTCCGTCGATGGACCGTCGGCGAGGACATCGCCTTTCTTCACGAAATCCCCTTCCCTGACGATGACACGCTGGTTGATGCAGGTGTCCTGGTTCGAACGCCGGAACTTGAGCAGTTTGTACACATCTATCTTCGTGGCCGTCTCGTCGTGGCCTTTCTTCTCTTCGTACTTGAGAATGATGCGGCTCGCATCGACGCTTTCGATGACGCCGTCGTGACGGGCCATGATGGTAACGCGGGAGTCTCTGCCGACAACGCGCTCCATGCCGGTGCCGATTATGGGGGCCTCTGTGGTGAGCAGCGGCACCGCTTGGCGCTGCATGTTGGAACCCATGAGCGCCCTGTTGGCGTCGTCATGTTCGAGAAAGGGGATAAGCGCCGCTGAGGCGCTGACAAGCTGTTTCGGGGACACGTCCATGAATTCCACCTGGTCGGGGCTGACGAGGAAGACGCTGCCGCCCTTCTGAGCGGGAATCAGCTCGCCCACAAGCCTGCCTTCTTTGTCCACCGGGGCGTTGGCCTGCGCGATATAGTACTGCTCCTCCTCGAGGGCGCTCAGGTACTTGACGTTGTCGGTAACCTTCTTGTCCACGACCTGGCGGTACGGCGCTTCGATAAAACCGAACTCGTTGACCTTCGCGAAGGTGGACAGCGAGGCGATAAGGCCGATGTTGGGACCTTCAGGGGTCTCAATGGGACATATCCTTCCATAGTGGGTGGGATGAACGTCGCGCACCTCAAAACCGGCCCTTTCACGTGTGAGACCCCCCGGACCCAGCGCGGAAAGCCTGCGCTTGTGGGTGATCTCGCTCAACGGGTTCGTCTGGTCCATGAACTGGGAGAGCTGGCTCGAGGCAAAGAAATCCTTGACCGCGGTGGCAACAGGCTTGGGATTGACAAGGTCATGGGGCATGAGCGTTTCCATCTCGGGAAAGGTCAGCCTCTCCTTGATGGCGCGCTCCATGCGCACAAGACCCATCCTGAACTGGTTCTCGAGGAGTTCGCCCACGGTGCGGACCCTCCTGTTGCCGAGATGGTCGATATCATCTCCCGGTCCGCGGGCATCCTTCAGCTTGAGGAGCTGGCGCACGACCTCGATGATATCCTCCCTCCGGAGGATGGTCGTGTCCAAGGCGACGTCGATGCCGAGGCGATGGTTGATCTTGAGCCTGCCGACCCGGGAAAGATCATACCTCTCGGGACTGAAGAACATGTTCTGTATCAGCGTCTCGGCAAACTCGATGGTGGGCGGGTCGCCGGGCCTCAGTTTACGGTATATCTCGATGAGGGCGTCTTCCTTCGTGACGACCTTGTCGATATTGAGGGTGTTGCGCAGCGAGGGGCTTACGTTGAGGTTGTCTATGAAAAGGATCTCGAAGTTCTTCACCTTCTTCTCAACAAGGGTCTCCAGGTCTTCCGCGGTCAACTCCTTGTTTATAGGTATAAGAACCTCTTTCGTCTTGGGATCGATGATGTCGCCCGAGGTCGCCTTGCCGATGATGTCCTCTTCGCCTACGGGGATCGCATGGATATTGGCCTGCTCCATCTTCTTGATGACGGCCTTCGTGATCTTCTTGTGTTTCTTGACCAGCACCTCGTCGGTCTTTTCGTTGATGATGTCCGAAGGCGCCTTCTGGCCCACAAGCAGAGCAAGCGGTGTTTCCTTGAACAACTTCCTGTCCTTGACGACGATCGTCTCTTTCTCGTAGAAGTAATCGAGAATCTCCTTCTCCGAATAACCCAGCGCCTTGAGAAAGAGGGTGACGGGTATCTTCTTTTTCTTGTCGATCCTCACATAAACGAGTTCCTTGTGATCGAACTCGAAATCGAGCCAGGAACCACGATAGGGTATGACGCGGGCGGTGTACGAGAGACTTCCGCCGATGGTGGTCTTGCTCTGGTCCGTGTCGAAATAAACGCCGGGCGAACGGTGAAGCTGGCTGACGATGACGCGTTCCGTTCCGTTTATGATAAAGGTTCCCCGCTCCGTCATGAGCGGTATCTCACCGAAGTAGACATCCTGTTCCTTGACGGCGCGTATATCACGCGCCTTTGTATCGGCATCTATGTTCCACACAACGAGCCGGATGGTGACCTTCATGGGGGCGGCATAGGTAAGGCCCCTGACAATGCACTCCTCCTCGGAGTTCTTGGGATCGCCCATATCGTACTTCACGAACTCCAGGGTGGTCGTCTCATGTGAATCCCTTATGGGGAAGACGCTGTTGAACACGGCCTGCAGGCCTATCGCATCTCTCTTGTCCGGCGCGATGTCCTTCTGCAAGAACTTCTCGTAGGAATCAAGCTGGATCTCTATGAGATTCGGTATCTCGAGAACCTCCTTGATCTTTCCGTAATTCTTCCGGAATATCCTGTTATGGAAGGTTTCTTTCATAGATCATTTCACCTCATTTGGGTGTTGAAACTGAAGACAGGGATCCAGTATGAGGCTTGCCGCTTCATAACCGGACCCCTGTTTCCTGCACAATTGTCTTTTAATCAACCTTAACCTGTCCGCTGACTTCTTCAAGCTGTTTCTTGATGCTGGCAGCTTCGTCTTTGGAGACAGCTTCTTTCACCGCTTTCGGTACTCCTTCTACAAGATCCTTGGCTTCCTTGAGGCCGAGCCCTGTAATGGCGCGGACGACCTTAATGACCTGGATCTTCTTGTCCGCTTCGTATCCCGTCAGGGTAACGTTGAACTCGGTCTTCTCTTCCGCGGCTTCCGCTGCGGGGGCCGCTCCACCCGCTGCCGCGCCCGGTGCCGCGGCCATCATGGGCATCGCTGCCTGGACGCCGAATTTGTCTTCCAATTCCTTGACGAACTCGGAGAGTTCGAGCACTGTCATATTCTCGATAAACTGGATCACTTCTTCCCGTGATATACTCATTATGTTAAATCCTCCTTTATGCCTGTTCTTTTTGTGCTTTGATCGAATTAAGCACGAGCATAAGCCTGTTCAGATTCCCCGACAACGCGTAGACGAGGCGTGCCGGCTGACCTTTCAGAACACCGACGAGCTTGCCAAGCAGAACATCTCTTGACGGAAGCGTCGCGAGCCTCTGGATCTCTTCCGGCGTGATGGTCCGGTTGCCAATGTAACCCGCTTTCATCTTCAGGTTGGGAATCTCTTTGGCCAGGCCGGCGATCACTTTCGCCGGGCCGATCGGGTCACCGTTCGTGCAGATGATCGCGTTGGGACCATCGAACTTGTCATAGAGAGCCTCTGCCTTCGTGCCTTTCGAGGCAATTCTGAGCAGGGTGTTCTTGACGACGGTGAAATCCGTACCGACGCTGTGCAGCTCTCTTCTGAGCTTTGTCACCTGTGCCACGTTCATGCCGCTGAAGTCGGCCAGGAAAAGGCAGTCGAGCTCTTTGAGCTTTGACCCCAGTTCCTCAACAACCTTTGTCTTCTTTTGCCGTTCCAATGGTTTTTGTCCCTCCTTTCTTTAGAATATGTATGGAAAGTCAGGGAGACCATGCTAATTGAAAAGTCTCGGCAGGCCGTCTTCGCTTACTGACGCTTGTTCCCGTGCGTCACACCTGCTTTCTCTGACCTTTTCCCTATTTCGTCAGGTTTCGCGCATATGAGGGGTCGATCTTTATACCAGGGCTCATCGTGGTACTGATCGCCATTCCCTTTACGTACGTTCCTTTGCTTGTGGGCGGTTTGAGCCGGTTAACCGCATCGAGGAGTGAGTTGAGATTTTCAAGAAGCTTCTCTTTTCCAAAACTTACCTTACCAACGGGAACATGGAGGTTGCCTGCCTTGTCCACCCTGAACTCGACACGGCCGGCCTTCATCTCCTTCACTGTTTTCGCGATATCGAAGGTCACCGTTCCGACCTTGGGATTCGGCATGAGACCTCTTGGCCCAAGTATCTTGCCAAGCTTGCTGACCATACCCATGACGTCAGGGGTGGCTATGGCCTTGTCGAATTCCATCCATCCCTTCTGGATCTTCTCGATAAGGTCCTCGGCGCCGACAACATCGGCCCCTGATTCCTGCGCCTCCTTCTCCTTCTCGCCCTTCGCGAAGACCAGGACGCGAACCGATTTGCCCAATCCGTTGGGGAGTGCCACGCTGCCACGGACCATCTGGTCGGCGTGACGGGGGTCAACACCCAGTCTCAGGGCCAGTTCCACGGTCTCGTCGAACTTCGCGTACGCGACCTGCGGCAGGAGGTCCAGGGCCTCGTCCATCTCATAACGTTTTTCGCGATCGATCTTCTTTCTCGCTTCGACATATTTTTTTGCAAGTGCCATCCAGTTTCACCTCTTCGTTATGTCGGCGTCAGCACGCTGTCGTGCACGTGCCAGGCGCTGTTCTCCATCATCCTTCGACGACCTCGAGACCCATGCTTCTCACCGAGCCTTCGATGATCCTCATGGCCCCTTCGAGGTCCTTGGCGTTGAGGTCGACCATCTTGAGCTGGGCGATCTCCTGTATCGAAGACCTCGTTATGGAGCCCACTGTTTCTTTCCTGGGAGCATGGGCGCCTTTTGCCAGCTTCGCCGCCTTCTTGATAAGAAATGACGCGGGGGGCGTCTTTGTCACAAAGGTAAAGGTCCTGTCCGAAAATATCGTGATCAGGGCGGGTATGATCGTACCTTCCTGGCTTTTCGTCCTTTCGTTGAAGGCCTTGCAGAACTCCATGATGTTTACGCCGTGCTGGCCGAGCGCCGGGCCGACCGGAGGCGAGGGGGTGGCCTGACCGGCCTGTAACTGGAGTTTTACCAATGCGATGACTTTCTTTGCC
>MVQP01000019.1 GCA_002067235.1 Syntrophorhabdus sp. PtaB.Bin047 | reverse complement strand
TAAGAGCCCACCAGTCCCGCGGCGACGCGGGAGCTTTGTAAACCCCATCCGATGCAAGGCCAAAGAGGGTGCCGCTCAAGTGGCGGCATGGATGGCCCGTCCAGTACCCGGGTAGGCCGCTTGAGGTCCGGGGTGACCCGGATCCTTAGAGAAATGATCGCCGTTTCCGCCTGCGGGCGGAAAAACAGAACCCGGCTTACAGTCTACCCTTTTTTTAAAAAAAATGACCAATGACCAGAGTCCAATAACCAAAAAGAAATACTCAGTTTCAACAGTTGTCTATCCCTGGTCATTGAGATCCCGTCGTTGGTCGTTGTCATTGGTCATTGGTCATTGGTCATTATTGTTTTCTTTGGTAATTGTAATTTGGTCATTGGTCATTGTCTTGCTCCCCGGTCATGGGTCATCTCCCCTTTTGTTTGGAATGGATTCAGGATAGTGTGTTGCGATGAAGAAGACACAGACCGCATTCATTTTGGTCCTTGCCGCCTGCTGCGCACTTTTCCTTACGAATCTCGGGGGACGGGATTTCTGGGCCCCTGATGAAGGGGATTTTGCGCAGATCACGAAGGAGCTCGACAATGACCTTATCGTGCCGCATCTCAACGGTGAGGCCTACGGTGAGAAACCGCCGCTTTTCTACTATGCCGTCTTCGCCTGCGCAAAACTGTTCCGATGGCTCCCGGAAGAGGCCTCCATGCGTCTCGCTTCGAGCTTCGCCGCCATTGCCGTTATCGTTGTCTTCTTCCTCGCCCTGAAGGCGCGCTTCGGTCTGACACGCACCCTGTATGCCACGGCAATGCTGGGGCTTGCGCCCCTGTTCTACTGGCAGGCCCGATACCTGCAGGTGGACATGGTGTTCTCGGCGGCCCTGGTCGTGGCGCTCCTTTTCTTCTTCCAGTTCATGGAAACGGGAAGGAAGGCCTGGTATTACCTCTTTTTCATCTGTCTCGCCCTTGCCTTCATGACGAAGGGTCCCCTCAGCGTGGCGCTCGCCGCACCGGTCATCGTCCTGTACTGCGCTACCGAGAGAAGGTGGAGGCCGCTCTTCAACCGGCATACCTGTCTCGGTATACTCCTCTTCATCGCCATCGTCCTTCCCTGGTACCTCGCCGTGTACGCCCGGGAGGGTTTTCCCTATCTCTACGAGAACATCCTGCGCCAGAACTTCCTGCGGTTCTTCGACGCCTGGAGCCACAAGAGACCCTTTTACTACTACTTCACAACGCTCCCCCTGGATTTCTTCCCCTGGAGCCTCTTTTTGCCGCTTGGCCTCTATGCCGCCGTCAGGAGCTGGAAAACAGACCGGTGGACGCGCTTCTTCACGTTGTGGTTTGTCTGGTTCTTCTTCTTCCTTTCCCTCTCGTCGGGAAAGATCAGCAAGTACATGCTCCCGGCGCTGCCTGCCCTCGCGGTCATAGTGTCGGGAACGATCACCGACACAAGGCACATCTACAACAGGATAGTCTCCACCGTGACGGCGGGAATCCTCGCCGCCCTGGGAATAGCGCTTATCGTATACCGGACGTCCCTGTACGGCGAATTCCTACCCGAAAGGATCATCCTCGGTCTTCTCGCCATATGCGCCGGCGTTCTCATCTTTCTCTCGATGCGGCTTCACCGCGCGCGGGCCGCTTTCGCCTCGATAGCCGTCTTCATGGCCCTCGCGTACATGACGGGGAACGTCTCCATATTCGAGAAATGGAACCGGTACAAATCACCGAAACCCATGGCCCTGAAGATACGGGCGCTCGCCGGGGACACCGTGCCCTGGGTCTACTATGGCAACATGCGGGGAGTTTATGTATACTACGTCGGACGGTTCGCCGTCCACGTGGAGGAACATGACGTCGCCGGGCTTAAGGAGCTTGCGTCGCGCCGGAACGAATTCTACCTCCTGACCCGCGGCCGGGACGCGGATGAAGTGACGGGCGCCCTGCCCGGAGCCGCCATGGAAACGGAAGACCGCATCGGGGACACGGCAATGGTCCTTTTCAGATTCAAGAGGGGGAACAGCGGATAACGGTTATGAGACCGGGAAATACCTTTGTCAAGTACACGATCATCCTTCTTGTCCTGTCCTACGCCTTCATCTTCTACGGCCTCGGTGACTATTCCCTGAAGGAACCCGACGAAGGGAGATATGCCGAGATACCCCGGGAGATGGTGCAAGGCGGGGACTATACCGTCCCGCGGCTCAACGAGGTGCGGTACTTTGAAAAACCGCCTTTCCTCTACTGGGCCGCGGCAGTGTCGTACAAGCTATTCGGGGTGAGCGAGTGGTCCTTCAGGTTTCCCAACGCCCTTGCCGCCTTCCTGTGCGTCATGTGTCTCTTTTTCTTCTGCCGAAGGTGGATCGACGAGGAAGCGGCCTTCCTTGCCTCCCTTGTCCTCCTGTCGTCCTTCGGCTTTTTCGGAATGGCACGTCTGGTCACCACGGACATGGTCCTCACCTTCTGGCTCTTTCTGGCCCTCCTGTGTTTCTACGAACACTACCGTCAGAGAGGGGGCATCTTTGTCTATGGATTCTACGGGGCGATGGCGATGGCGACACTCACAAAAGGCCCCGTGGCGCCGGTCCTCCTGTGCGGTACAATTCTCATCTTCCTCCTCATGGAAAGGAATATCTCCTTCGTAAGGCGCATGAAACCTCTCACAGGTTTCCTTTTGTATTTTGCCATGGCGGCACCATGGTTCGTCATCATATCTGCAAGAGAAAAGGAGTTCGTCGACTTCTTCTTCGTGGACCAGCACTTCCTTCGCTTCATCACCACGAAACATGACAGGGGCGGGCCCCTGTACTACTTCATACCTGTTCTGCTGGGAGGGATGCTGCCCTGGTCGCTCTTCATCCCCCGCGCCGTCGCCGCGACCTTCAGACGCGCCGACTGCCGTTTCTTCATCCTCTGGTCGGCAATCGTCTTCGTCTTCTTCAGTGTCTCCGGCTCCAAGCTTCCGCCGTACATCCTCCCCGTCTTCCCCGCCCTTTCCATTCCCCTGGGCATCCTTTTTCACGAAAGTCGGGCGTCCCGTTTTCGGCGGCACTGGGAGATCGTCATCTACGCATTCCTCATGGCCATATTCGCCTTCTCGTGCCTCCTGTACTTCAGCAGGGATTTCATGGCCTACATCGCCGACATCTCGATGGACGCTACGTCCATCACACTTGACCTCAGGTACTTTTCTCTCTGGGTATCTCTCACCTCGGCCGTCTGTCTTGTCCTCTTCTTCTTTCGGAGTTTCCGCGATCCGAAGAGGCTTTTCATCATCCTCTTGCTCTTCTCTCTCTCCACCATCGTTGCCATCATGGCCCATTCCGGGGTGGTGGACAGGATCAACACGGCCAAAAAGCTGGCATTGGCCGCAGCGGAACTGAAGACGCAGCCGGACATTGTCGTGAACTACTCCGGGCTCGACCTGACGATCCCCTTTTACCTCAAACGGCCCGTCGTGATCGCGTCCTACAAGGGAGAGCTCGCCATGGGCGCGAAGTATGACGATGCCCGGAAGATATTCATGGAGGAAGAGGAGTTCTTCCGCCTTCTCGGCTCCGACCGGAAGGTCCTCTTCATCACGAAATCCAAGAGGCTAGAGAACCTGGAGAAGAGGTTCCCGGGACGGATAAGGACACATCTGTGCCAGAACGACAGATGCCTCCTGTCGAACTACTGACCCCTGAGGATGTGACACGATGACAACCGGCAGTATGACGGCAAGAGACCGGGCCCGCAGGCACCCCCGGTACCTGCCCCTGGTCCCTTTGTTTCTGGCCGTCCTGTGCTCTCTTCCCCTCCTGGCTCCAGCCGAAACGGTTGGGACGCTCAACGAAGACCTCACGGCCATCCTTGACGACCCCGCGCTCAGAGCGGCCCACGTTGGGGTGGCCGTCGACTCCCTGACGACGGGGCGGAGGATCTTCGGATACAACGCCGGCAAGCTGTTCGTCCCCGCATCAAACATGAAGCTTCTCACCACGGCCGCGGCCCTCCTCGCTCTCTCGCCGGATTTCCGGTGGGAAACGCGGCTTCTCACGGACGGCACGGTGACCTCCGGCGTCCTCACGGGAGACATCATCGTCGAGGGATCGGGCGACCCAACGATATCGGGATACTTCCATGACGGAGACGTGCTCCACGTGTTCCGCCGGTGGGCGATGAGATTGAAGGAGCAGGGCGTGAGGGAGATCGGCGGCGACCTCGTGATCGACAACTCCGCATTCCCGGACCAGCCTTACGGGAAGGGCTGGGACGTCGACCCGGTAAACTGCTTCAGCGCCCCCAGGGACGCCTTCACCTTCAACAACAACTGCATCCAGCTCGACATGACCCCGTCGGGCAGGACAGGGGACGGGGCACACTTCGCCATGGAGCCCGTCACGGACTACGTCAGGGTCACGAGCGGTCTCATCTGCCGGAAGGACGCCGGCCCGGATGTCGTCAACCTCGAGTACACGACGCCGAGGGCCCTGTCCGTAACCGGCTCCATCGGCTCCGGTACAAGGACGATAACCCGCTATGTGGCCGTCAACCATCCCGCCTATTTCGGGGGTTTTGTCTTGAGGGAAACCCTCGATGCCGCCGGTATCGTCCTGAAAGGCGATATCCTGTGCGCCCGCAACTGCCCGAAGACGGTGGACATAGGGGCAAGAAAGGCAAAGAAAGAATGGACGACCGTTGCCGTCTACCGTTCTCCCCGGCTTGCCGAGATCATAAAGGTTGTCAACAAGCTCAGCAACAACCTCTACGCCGAACTTCTGCTCCTTGCGACGGGCAGGGCCGCGGGGGCGACCGGGACCGAGGGGTCCGCCGCGGCCGCCCTTGCCGCGCTTCGCCGCGCCGGGATGGATACCTCCGGCGTCGTCATGGCGGATGGATCGGGGCTCTCCCGGCATGACCTCGTCACGCCCGACAGCGTCGCCCGGTTATTGAGGATCATGGCTCAGGGGCCCCATGCCCGCTCCTTCATCGACTCCCTCCCCGTCATGAGCGTCGACGGCACTCTCGGCGTGAGGCTAAAGGGTTCCCGCGCGGCGGAAAGAGTGCGGGCGAAGACGGGGACGATGACACACGTAAGGGGTCTCTCGGGATACGTGACGACGGTGAAAGGGGAGACGCTGGTCTTTTCCCTCTTCTCCAACAACCACGTTGCCACATCGGCCGTCGACGCCGCCACGGACAGGATCATCCTCAGACTCCTCGATTATTCCTCATCGGAACGATAGAAACCCCTACCTGATTATCCTTCTCCGCATCAACCTGAATGGAAAGGGAGACAGCAGGATAACAACAACGATTATCCATATTGTGCCCTCAAGGGCGTTGCCGGGGGATCCCGCGGCAAGGGCCCTGCAGACGTTGGTGAGGTGATACAGGGGCGTGAACCAGGCGACCCTGCCGACAAAGGCAGGGAGGTTGTGGAGGGGAAAGAATATCCCCGAGAGGAGGAACATGGGTGACAGAAAGAGCGTGTAGAAATAGTTCAGGGAATCCACGCCGGGGACCAATGCCACGCACATGAGCGAGATCTCCGCGAAGATGAGCCCGCTCAGGAATAGAACGGGAATGACGAGGACGACAAGGGGGGAATCGACGAGGTGAAAAGCGCTTATCGTCCCGATAATGATGATGCCGTAGAGCACGCTCTTCGTCGCGCCCCATATGAGCTCGCCCGCGATGAGGTCGTCTATGTTGACGGGCGTCGCCAGGATGGCATCGAAGGTCTTCTGGAAGAATATCCGCACATAGGTGCCATAGGTGCATTCGTAGATGGTCGCGAACATGGATGAGGACGCGATGATGCCGGGCGCGATGAAATTGATGTAGGGCTTCCCCTCGACCTCGGTGATATACCCCCCCAGGCCGAAACCGAAGGCGACAAGGTAAAGGACGGGTTCCACGAAGTTCAGCGCGATGCTCGACAGGTAGAGCTTCCTGTACACCGTGAAGTGCCTCTGCCACACCCTCATGGCCCGTCTAATCTTCAAGCTTCCTCCCCGTCAGCTTCAGATACACCGCTTCGAGGTTCCCGCCGTGTTCGTCCATCAGGTCTCGCGGAGAGGCAATGACGATGATCTTTCCCCTGTCCATGATGGCCACGCGGTCGCAGAGCCTCTCGGCCTCCTCCATGTAGTGCGTTGTCAGGAGAAGGGTCTTGCCCTGCTGTTTCAGGTCTCCAAGCCTTCTCCAGACCATCTGTCTGCTATGGGGGTCAAGGCCTGTCGTCGGTTCATCGAGTATTATGACGTCGGGGTCGTTCACGATGGACCTCACGAGAAGAAGACTCCTCTTCATGCCTCCCGACAGCTCCCTGATACTGGCCTTCATCCTGTCCGTGAGACCGACGGAGGCAAGAAGCTCTCTCGCCAGGGGCGCGGTCTTCCTCTTCGGCATGTCGAAGTACCTGCCGTAAACGACAAGGTTCTGGATCACGGAAAGGTCGGGGTCGAGACTGTCGTCCTGGGGCATCACACCCATGCGCGACTTGATGAGGCTCGGCTCCTTCGTGACGTCATGCCCGAGAACCCTGACCTCACCGCTCGTCGGGGGAAGGAAGCAATGGATGATGCGCATTATCGTCGTCTTGCCCGCCCCGTTGGGCCCGAGAAAACCGAAGCACTCCCCTTTGACGATGGAAAAGCTGACCCCGTCGACGGCCCTCACCCCATCATAATCCTTTATAAGATCTCTGGCGGTTATGATCTCCATGGAAAACCCGTAATTAAGATAGCAGAAAGGGGGAGAAGAAGAAACAGGTTAGAAACAGAAAACAGGTAATGGGTGATAGGTCATGGGAAAGGAAGGAAGAACGAAACCTTTGTGACAGTTCCCATCACCCATAACCCATAACCCATAACCTGTTCTCTATCCGTACCTGTACTGTACCCCGAAGTCGCCTTTCGGATAGCTCCACCGTATGGCACCCTCGGTGCAGGCTATCATGCACGTGCCGCATTCAAGGCATCCCGCGTATTCCACGACTATCTCATTGTCCTGCTCATTGAAGGAGTACAGATGCCCGGGGCAGATGGTCAGGCAGTGCCTGGCGGTGCATTTGGATCTGCAGATATCGTGGTCTACGAGGATGTGGCTCTCCCTGTCCGTCTTGAAGGCGTCAAGGGCAAGCTTTTCGTCTATCTTCATGGCCTGTCACCTCAGATGTTCCTGATGCGGTAAAGTTCGATGAGCCGTTTCACGCTCAGCATGCCCGACGAGCGAAGCTCCTTCCACAGGGTCTTTCCCAGGGGCCCTTTCGGGTCCTCGTCAAACCACATGATCTTCTCCAGGAGCGCGGGGAAGGTTTCGGGATAGTATGAGAAGAACGAGTCGTTCTCCAGGTATCCCGGCATCTTCCTCGATGCCTCGAGGTCCTTGAGGACGAAGGTCTCTTTGAGACGTTCCCTGTAGCGGGAAAGGCCCTTTTCCGAAAAGTCACCCGACGCCTTCGCCTCAACGATGGCCTCGGCTGCCGCTATGCCGGAGGCGATGGCGAATTCCATCCCCCGGACCGTCACGCCCATGTTGAGGGCGAGACCCGCGGCGTCGCCGGCAAGGAGGATTCCGTTGCCGCAGAGCCTCCCGATGCCGTCGTAACCGGCCTCGGGTATGACATGCGCCGAATACTCGACGATCTTCGCGCCCTCGAGGAGCCTTCGCATCTCGTAGCGCTCTTTGAACAGATCAAGGAGCGTCGATGCGTCCATCGCGGGGGTCCTTCCCATCATGGCGCCGATACCCGCCACGACACCGAGGGACACGGTATCCCTGTTCGTGTAGAGGAAACCGCCCCCGAAGACACCCTTCGTCACATCACCGAGGAAAAGGTGGGCGACGCCTTCGCCGTCACCGACGTTGAAGCGGTCGTTTATCTTCTCTTCGGGAAGCTCGAGCACCTCTTTCATGCCCACGGCGGATGCCTTCGGGGACAGGGGAGGCACCAACCCAGCCTTGCGGCCCATGAATGAGAGGACGCCATCGGCGGCCACGACGACGTGCGCCGGGATATCTTCCACGCCGGCGTGTATCCCGGCCACCGCCCCGTTCTCCCACAGGAGATCGTCGACACGATATTTGGGGATCACGAAGACGCCCCGCGCCATAAGGCGCTCCGAGAGCCACCGGTCGAGGCGGGCTCTGAGCACCGTGTAGCTGTGGTCCTCGTTCCTGAACCTGTCGCAGGTGTGGTCGATGCTTACGGAATTGGTGCTACCCAGAAGGCTCCAGCGCTCACGCACGACCTTGCGCTCAAAGGGCGCTCCCTCCAGCATCTCCGATGCCATGCCGCTTATCGGTTTGAGGTAGAGCCTGCCGCCCGTCACGTTCTTGCTGCCCGCGAAGTCGCCGCGCTCCACGACGATAACCTGCAGGCCGTGCCCCGAAAGCACAAAGGCGCAGGACAGGCCGGCAAGACCGGCCCCGACGATCACGACATCGATCTTGTCCATGCCCCTTACGTCTCTTCCCGTGTCTTCTTCAGTTCATCCTTCAGGGCGGGAAGGACGGCGAAGACATCGTCCACGATGCCGTAATCGGCGTACTGGAATATGGGGGCATTGGGGTCCTTGTTGATGGCCACGATGACCTTCGAGGTGTCCATGCCCATGATGTGGTGGAGGGCGCCGGACAGGCCGCATCCGATGTACAGCTTCGGAGAGACTGTTCTCCCGCTCTTTCCGATCTGGTCTTCGTAGTCTCTCCACTTGCTGTCGATGACCGTCCTCGACGCGCCCGTGCGGCCGCCCATGAGGTCGGCTATCTCATCGAGCATGGCGAAGTTCTCGGCCGCCTTCATACCCCTGCCTCCGCAGATGATAAAATCGGCCTCCTGAAGGTCGACCTTGCCGGAGGTCTTTCTCTCCAAAGACAGGGTCTTCATTGCGGGGTTACCAGCCACGGCGGCCGTCTCCTCGATGATCTCGCCCTTCTCACCCGCGTCGGCCACGGCAAAGGAATTGGGCCTGAAGGTGACGATGACCGTCGAGTCCGTCTTCGGCGCGAGCCAAGAGATCACCTTGCCGCCGTAAAGAGGTTTCCTTATCTTTACCCCTTCGCCTGCAATGTCGACACCGACCGCGTCGGACACCATCGCGGCCGCCAGACGCGCGGCCACTCTGGGAAAAAGGTCCTTTCCCGTCACCGACGATGTTCCCAGGACGACCATGGGCTCATACTTCTTCAGGATACTTTCGAGGACCGATCCATAGGTATCCCACCCGTACTCCGCGAGCGAAGCGTTGTCGACAAGGATGGTCTTGCCGGCATAGCTGGCGACGGCATCGGCGGCGTCCGTAAGGCCGGACCCCAGCACCACCGCAAAAAGCGTGGACGAGAACCGCGAGGCCATCTCCCTGCCGATGGACAGTAATTCGAACGATGCCTTTCTCGGCTTCGAGTCTTTGCATTCCACAACAACAAAAACGTCCCTGGTCATGTGCAATCCTCCTCTCTACAGGACCTTCGCTTCGTCCTTGAGCGCCCTGACGAGGTTCTGCACCTTCTCTTCCGGCGACGCTCCATCCATGATGCGGACCGAAGGCCGGCCGGCGGGTGCCTCGTAGGACAGCACCGTGATCTTCGATGCCTCTTTGCCTATGGGGCCGAAGGGTATCTCGATGGATGCTGGATCAAGGACATCTATCTGCGTCTTCATGGCCTTCATCACGCCCGTAATGAGGGGCACCCTCGGCTCGTTGAGGCCTTTCTGACAGGTGAAAAGGGCCGGCAGCGAGACCTCCGACGTCCTCATGCCCCCTTCTATCTCGCTTTCGACCTCGGCCTTGCCGCCGCCGGCGATGCTGAGCTTCGTCACCTGGCTCACGTGCGGTATGCCGAGGAACTCCGCCACCATGGGACCCACGTTGGCGCTCTCGTCGTCCATCGCCTGGCGTCCGCAGAGTATGACATCGAACCCGTCTTTCCGTGCGAATCCCGCGAGAACGCGCGAAACGATAAGGGGATCGTCGGTCTCGCGGTTCGTACTGTCGATAAGGAAAGCCCTGTCCGCGCCCATGGCTATCGTCGTCCTCAAGGCTTCGACGGCCCTCTGCGGCGCAAAGGCACATACCGTTATCTCAACGTCCTTCAGCGCCTCTTTTATGCGTATGGCCTCCTCAACGGCAAATTCATCGAAGAAGTTCACGACATATTTGTTTTCGACCTCAAGACTCTTCTGATCGGAGCTTATGATGATGCGCGCCTCCGTATCAGCCACCTGCTTCATGAACACTAGGACCTTCACTTTTTCAGCCTCCTCCTGTATGTGGATTTACACCGAAAACCACGAAAAAAAAACAAAACGACCGGGAGTCGAACAGGACTGTACTTATACCATGAGCAATGTAAAAATCCCCTTGTTTTACCTTGAATTTGTCATCACAACTATGGGAAATTTTGCATAAATTATTTTACCGATGCCCTTTTGTCAAGGAAAAACTGGCAACGAGAAGACAATGACCAATGACCAAATCCCAATGACCAGAAAATAACCAATCACCAAGCTCCAATTACCAAACGGCAACAAGCACTACAGCCTTGTGCTGCCTCTCGTTTTGGTCAATTGGTTATTGGAATTTGGTCATTGGTCATTGTCCTCTATGTCACAGATCCACGAAAGAGCGCAGGAGCTTCGCCCTCATCGGGTGCCTGAGCTTCTTCAGGGCCTTGGCCTCGATCTGCCTTATCCGCTCGCGGGTGACCTCGAAGACCTGACCCACTTCTTCCAGGGTATGGTCCTGTCTCTCCCCGAGCCCGAACCGCATCCTCACCACCCTTTCCTCCCTGGGGGAGAGCGTCGAAAGGATGGAATTGAGGTTGGTCACAAGGTCTTCGTAGATGGCCGAGTCCTGGGGCGTGAGCACATTCTTGTCCTCGATGAAATCCGCGAGGTGTGTATCCTCATCATCGTTGATGGGCGTCTCCAGGGAGATGGGCTCCTTGGTTATCCTGAGGACCCTTCTCACCTTTTCCGACGAGAAGCCTATCCTGTCGGCTATCTCGTCGGGATAGGGCTCCCTGCCCAGTTCCTGCACGAGTCCGCGGGACACCCGTATGATCTTGTTGATGGTCTCTATCATGTGGACGGGGATCCGTATCGTCCGCGCCTGATCGGCGATGGCCCGCGTGATCGACTGGCGGATCCACCAGGTCGCGTAAGTGCTGAACTTGTAGCCCCTCTTGTATTCGAAGCGGTCCACCGCCTTCATGAGGCCGATATTCCCCTCCTGGATGAGGTCGAGCAGCGACAGGCCCCTGTTGATGTACCTCTTCGCGATGCTCACGACAAGCCTTAGATTGGCCTTGACGAGCTCGTTCTTGGCCCCCGCGAAATCGGATTCAGCCTGTTCGATCCTCTTCAGGCTCTGCCTCAGGAGTTTCGAGGATATCCCGATCTCGTCCTCGATCCTCGCCTTTCTGTTCATGAGCGCCTGGAGATGTCTCTTGCTTCCTTTTTCCTTTGATCTCTTGTACCGTGCGATCTCGACGTCGATCTTGTCGATGCGCTCCACGTACCTCTTCATGCGCATGATGATCTTTTCCGTGATCTTCCTGCTGAGGTTGATCTCGGTTATTATCTTCTGCATCTCCTTGCCATGGCCGTCTTTCCTGCCCCTGGCATTCTCCCTCGACCGGGCATGCTCTTCTTTTAGCCGTTCGAGGAGGGCGATCACCCTTTCCCTCTGATATTCGAGTTCCGTGTCCCCCTCGTCCTCATCATCCGCCTCGACGGTAATGTCTTTGACTGCCGCCTTCGATGTCTTGAGCGCCATGAGGGCGTTAAGGAGCTCCTTGACGGTGCCGGGAAAAGACAGGAGCACCTGCTTTATCTCTTCCCTGGCCTCTTCCATGAGACGGGCGATCTCCTTTTCGCCCTCCCGCGTCAGGAGGGCCATGCTTCCCATCTCCTTGATGTAATGACGGATAGGGTTGATAAGATCGTCATCGTAGACCTCCTCAAGATCCCCCTCCAGGGTCTCGTCGGCGTCCACGTTCTCCACCCCGCCGATCGCGTCCTGGTGTTCGATCTCGAAAAGGTCGATGTCATCAAGGATGTTACTGGGCTTCTCACCATGTGATATGAATGCGTACAGCTCCCTGTTCTCAAGATTCTCTTCATAAGGATAGTATCTCCTTACTTTCTCAGGCATGGCCACCTCTCTATAAAAAATTATTTTTTATATGCGTCAATACCTGCCTCTTCTGTTCCAGGAGTTCTGTGACCGCCGCTGCGTCCCCCGATCTCTCCGCCTCGGCGAGCTTCTCGGTGATCTTCTTCGACTTCTCCCTGAAGAACTGGCGTTCAATATGCCTGAAATAATCGAGGAGCACCTTCTCGGGCTCATCGGGGTCCACCCCGGCCTCGTCAAAGGCCGCTTTGAGGACAAGCCCTTTCAGGTCCTCCTTATCAAGCGTCTCGATAAAGTTCTTCACGTCAAGGTTCCTTCCCTGTTCAAAACAGGTAACCATTCTCGTTATGATCTCTCTGACATCGTCATCCCTGATATAATGCAATACCTCCTTTCCCTTGAAATACTCAAGAAGCTCGGGGCGTGCCATGCAGACATTGATGACCTTCCTCTCGATCATCCCTTTCGCGGCATCCGCCCCCGGGGTCCCGCCTCTCACCTCGTACGTTCTCGTCCCTGCAAAGTGCTCTTCTTCGACCCCCGTCAACTCCGAAAGCCTCTTGACGTACAGTCTTCTCTTGACCCTGTCGCGGATGGCATCGATGTGAGGCATCACCTGCCTGATGAAGGCCTGCTTGCCCTGAAGGGTCGTCATCTTCTCTCTTCCGGCATAACGGTCGAAGTAGAAGTCGAGGATGGGCTTCTTGCCCTTCACGACCTCCGCCACGGCGGCGGCGCCTTTTTCCCGGACAAAGCTGTCGGGATCATGCCCCTCCGGCAGGACGACCATGTTGCCGTTGACATCCATCTCCGCGAAGAGGCCGATAAGCCTCAGGGCGCTCTTGATCCCCGCTTCGTCGCCATCGAGCATGAGGGTGATGTTCTCCGTGTAGTTCCTCAGCTTCATGATCTGCCCCTCGGTGACCGATGTTCCCAGCGTCGAGACCACATTGGTGATCCCCGCCCCGTACAGGGCTATGAGATCGAAATAGCCCTCAACGATGTACACCTCGTCCCGATCGGTGATGTGTCTCTTCGTCCTGTCTATGCCGAACAGGGACGTGCGCTTCGAGAACACGGACGACTCGGGCGAGTTCACGTACTTCGGTATGCCGTCCTTTTCCAGCGTCCTTCCTCCGAAACCAATGACCCTCTTGTTGACATCGATGATGGGAATGACGATCCTGCCCCCGAACATGTCGTAGAGCTCCGTCTCTTTCATCCTCACGATGCCGGTGCCGAGGAACACGTCGGCGGGTATCTCCGTTGCCTTCAGGGCCGCCTTCAGGGCGCCCCGGGAACGCACGCTGTAGCCGAGCCTGAACTCGTCCGCGATCTCACGGGAAATGCCGCGCCTGGCGAGATACTCGAGGGCAAAGCTTGTGCGCCTGAGGGTCTTCTGATAGTATTCGCAGAGCTTCCCCAGGGCATCGTAGTGCCCGGCTTTTCTCCTGTCTCCCTTCCTTTCGACCTCTATGCCGTATTGACGGCCAAGATGCTCAAGGGCCTCGACGAAGGTCAGGTTCTCGTACTTCATTACGAAGTTGATGGCGTTGCCGCCTTCCCTGCAGCCGAAACAATAGAAGATCTGCTTCTCGACGCTCACGGTGAAGGATGGCGTCTTCTCCTTGTGGAAAGGGCACAGACCCATGTAGTCTTTTCCGGCCTTTCTCAGCTTCACGTGCTGGGATATGACGTCGATGATGTTCACTCTCTGCAGAAGCTCGTCGAGTGACCCTTTCATGCGAACTCCACTATGGTGACGCCGGCATTGCGCTCGTCCGCGTGAAACGCGCGGACATAAGGCGTCTCGGCGAGACGGTCCCTCACGGCCTGCATGAGCCGCCCTGTCCCCACCCCATGCACTATCCTGACCTGCGATGTACCCTCGACAACGGCCCGGTCGAGGAAGGTATCGACGGTCTTCAGCGCCTCTTCCACCCGCATGCCGATGATCTTCAGGTCCCGCTGCTCTGTTTTTTCTACGTTTATTTCGGATCTGTCCCGCGACACCCGGTTCGGGTCTTCGACGGTCTTCGAGATGAACATCCGTTTCAGCTTCGTCCTGACATTGCCGACGGCAACTTCGAAAACACTTCCCTCTTTGTCGACATCGACGACGTATCCTTTGCTTCCCAGCGTCTTCACAAGAACGTAATCGCCTATTCGGATGTCCTCCCCGACCTCCTTAGCGGGTCCCCCCAGCTTTTCCTTCAGGGAACGTATTCTGTCCTTACTCTTTGTTATAGACGTTCTTTCCTTTTTTGCAACCTCTTTTTTGATCTCATCGACTTCGATCTCCAGTTCGAGGAGCCTTTCACGGGCTTTGTCCTCCCATTTTCGGAGGTATTCATCCTTCTTCTCCCTGATGACCTTGAGCCGCTCGCGGGCCTCTTCCTTGACCTTCGCCAGTTCCCGGCGCTCTTCTGCCGTCTTTGTCTTCTCCTCCTCAAGGCTCGTTATGAGGTCGTTGAGCATGAATTCCTGCTCGTTGAGATAGGTGTAACTCTTCTCTATTATGACCCGGGGAACGTCGATCTTTCTGGCAACGTTGATGGCGTTCGAGTACCCGGCGGTCCCGTAGACGAGCTGGTAAAGAGGTTTCATGTTCGTGGTATCGAAGGAGGTCGCCACGTTCATGGCGTATTCCTTCATATACCCGTAGGCCTTGATGAGGTTGAGATGGGTTGTGACGACAATTCGGCATCCCTTCTCCACGAAGGCATCGATGACCCCCATCGCCAGTGCCGATGCTTCCTGGGGCTCCGTGTTCCCGCCTATCTCATCGATGAGAACGAGCTCGTTCTCCCTGGCGTTGAGATAGAGGTCCTTGATGGCGTACATGTGGGCGGTGAAGCTGCTCAGTTCAAGAGATATGTCCTGCTCGTCGCCGATCAGCGCGAACACGTTTGAGAAGAGGGGGACCACCGGCCTTTCGGCGGCGGGAATGAAGAGCCCCGTCTTCGCCATGAGCGACAGAAGCCCGATCGTCTTCAGCGCCGCCGTCTTGCCCCCGGCGTTGGGACCGCTTATGATCATCACCTTCTCGTTCTCCTTCATGACGATATCGATGGGCACGGCATCCTTCTTGCGCGACATCGCTATGAAGGGATTGATGGCCTTCTTGATCTCAAGGGCGCCCGACGGCGTCACATCGGGCCTGACGCACCTGAATTCGTGGCAGAAAAGAGCCATGGCGTGAAAGAAATCGAGCTCAGCGAGGCACCGCACGTTCCTTTCAAGCGCCTCCCTGAAACCCCGGGTGAAATCGGTGAGCTCGTGGAGGACCTTCTTTTCCTCCTCCTTTTCCTCATTGACGAGGATGTTGATGCCGTTGTTGAGCTCCACGCACTCCACGGACTCGACGAAGGACGTCTTGAGGGAATGTGAATAGTCGTGGACGATGCCCTGGATGGCCTCGTTGAAGTTCGGCTTCAGGGGAATGACGTACCTGTTGTTCCTCAGGGATATGTAGTCATCCTGGATGATGGGACGCATTGCCTCCCGGCCCATTATCCTCTCGAGCTGCTTCTTGATCCTCTCCCTGTTCACGAAGAGATCAGCCCGTATGCGTGACAGCTCGTAGGACGCGCTGTCCTCCAGGTAACCCTCCACGTTCACGGAGCGCGCGATGCGCCGGGAGAGCACAGGCAGCCTGTCGATCCCTGCGACGAGTTCCTCGGTGAAGGCGCTTCTCTTGAACACCTTTGCGAGAAAGCCCGAAACGTCTTCGCAGACCCTGAGGAAATCTGTCAGCGAAAGGAATTCCGAGGGCTCGAGGACAGAATCCCTGATGGCGATCCTTGCCAGCACCCCGGTTATGTCGGGGACGTCGGAGAGAGGCACCCTGCCGTCCCACTTTATGACATCCATGACGGCTTCTATGCGGTCATGGCGCCTTTTGATCTCTTCTATATCGTCAAGCGGACGAAGGTCTCCGAGGGCGTCCCTGGAAAAGGGCGTCGAAGAAAATTGGAGTATAACATCCCTGAGCTTGAGGTAATCGAGGTATGATAATGTCTTATCGATCATAGGGGCTTTCGACTGTCGTCATCACGATGACAGTCTCTTAAGCACCATTGCACTCAACACTTTGCCGTCTATCCTTCCCGGAAACTTATCCATGAGGACCTTTATCACCTTCCCCATCTCCTTCCGGCTCGTTGCGCCGACGGCTGCGACCGCTTCCTCTATCTCCCTGAGGATCTCTTCCTCCGACAGTTGTGAGGGCTGAAACTCCTTGAGTATCTCCAGCTCCTTCTCTTCCTTTTCGGCGAGTTCGAGACGCCCGCCTTTCGTGAAGCTTTCGATGGAATCGTTGTGTTGTTTGATCGACGTCTTAACGAGGGCGTAGAACTCCTCGTCAGACAGAGGTCTGATTTTCTCGACTTCCTTGTTCTTTATGGAGGCAAGGAGCATCCGAAACACGGACACCCTTATGCTGTCCCTCTTCTTTAAAGCCTCTTTTAAACCCTCTTCAATTTTGGATCTATAGTCCATTTACTCCTAGTAAAGACCTTTATCCATGGTTCTCTTGAGTTTCTTCAGAGCTCTCTTTTTCGCAGCGAGTATTTTCTTCTTTCTTTTAACGCTGGGTTTTTCGTAGTGTTCTCTTTTCTTTATCTCTGAGAGGATCCCGGTTTTCTCACACTGCTTTTTAAATCTCTTGAGGGCACTCTCGAAGGATTCACCTTCTCTTATAATAACTGCTGGCATCCATTCTTCCCTCCCTCCATTGGTCCGTTAGTTAAAGCTTCTTATTAAAACCCGAAAAAACAGCCAAAGTCAACAGATTTCCGCGGTCTGGCATTGATAGTCGATGGTCTGAAGGGGGTTGACCGAGTTCCCGGCGGGGGGCCTCAAACCCTACCCCTTACCGGGGGTCGAGAGGTCGTTCCGGGCGTACATGCTCTCCCTGTCGTGTTCGGCCACCACGGTCCGCAGACTGTTGATCCTGTTCTTCCAGCCCTTCAGGTACTTGGCATACACCTGCGGCTTGGCGGAAGCAAGCCTCACATAGCGTTGCTCTCTCATTGCCAGGTAGTCGTCGATATTCCCCTGTGATCTCTGGAGGAGCTTCCTGGCCGCTGCAGGGCTGTTGACATAGGTGTCGAAGTGAACGACGCTCAGAGGATAGGGTAATGAAGACGCACCCGATGCGTCCCAGAGCTTCCTGTAGATCCCTTCCACCTGCTCCCTGGTGATGTTCCTGATGTTCCCTTTGTATCCGAGGGCCCTTGCTGTGGATTGCAGGATGCCGTAGCGGGACGCGCCGCGTTCTCCGTCTTCTCTGACAAGCCGGCTCCCTTCTTTCTCGAGAACGAAATCGAGACACTTCCGGAACCTGGTCTCCTCATTGTCAACGACCGGTGCGGGGGATATGCCCGGGCCCGCCTGCGCGGAGCTGAACTCCGCGCCCCGTCCCGTTGTCAGGGATCGAAGCAGGACATCCTGAAAGCCTGAGGCGTCGGGATTGACAATGAAGTTGTCCGCCTTCTTCCGACCGTTCTGCACATACTGCAGCATCGATACTGTCTGGGTGATATCGAGATTGGTAGCCATAGTGGTGAGATTTTTGCAACAACCATGCCACCTCTTAGATTTTGACGGGTTACGTAAGAAGGCTCCCGACAGGGGCGGTCATGGGCCGGTCATGGCGTCGGATTTCTGACAGCAGACAGCCGTGTCAGGCAAAGGGGTTTGTGAGAATGATGGTGCTTTCCCTGTCGGGCCCCGTGGATACGATGGCAGCGGGAACACCGACGAGCTCTTCTATGCGCCTTATATATCTCAGCGTCTGCTCCGGCAGGTCTTCGAGTCTCCGTGCATCCTTTATCGACGTCTTCCAGCCCGGCATCTCTTCATATTGAGGTTCGCACCGGTAGAAGTCCTGAAGGGCCATCGGCGGCTCTTCGTAGAGCCGTTTGCCGATCTTGTAGTGGGTGCATATCTTGATCGTGTCGAATGAGTCGAGAACGTCGAGCTTCATCAGGGAAAGACCGTTTATGCCGCTCAATTTGACGGCCCTTCTCACCAGGACCGCGTCGAACCATCCGCACCGCCTCGGCCTGCCCGTGGTGGCTCCGTATTCGTCCCCGATCTTCCTCATGAGCTCCCCCTCGGGACCGGGCAGTTCCGTCGGAAAGGGCCCCTCTCCGACACGGGTTGTGTATGTTTTGCATATCCCGAGTATGTAGTCGACGGCGCTCGGAGGCACGCCAGCGCCTGCCGAGATGTTCCCGGCAATGGTATTGGACGAGGTGACGTAAGGGTACGTCCCGTGGTCGATATCAAGAAAGGTTCCCTGGGCTCCCTCGAAAAGTATCTTTTTCTTCTTCGCCATCGCCTTGTGGAGGAAGGACGTCGAGTCCGTGACGTGCCTCTTGAGCATCTTCCGGTAGGGCTCGAACTTCTTCAAAATGTCCCTGATCATGAGCGGCTCGTCCTTGTAATAGCGGCGGATGAGGAAGTTCTTAATCTCCAGGTTGGCCTTCAGTTTCTCGCGAAAGACCTTCCTGTCGATGAGGTCGACGACGCGGATACCCATCCTGCTGACCCTGTCCTCGTAAGCCGGACCGATGCCTCGTCCCGTCGTTCCTATCTTCTTAGCGCTCCTCGATTCCTTGAGGGCATCGAGCTTCTTGTGGTAAGGCATTATGACATGGGTATACCCACTTATCATGAGCCGTCTGTCATCCTGAAGATAACCGAGACCCTTCAGCTCTTCTATTTCCTTTTCCAGGACCTCGGGGTCCATGACAACACCGTTGCCGATTATGCAGTACGTCTTCTCACGGAGTATACCGGAAGGGATGAGATGGAGGATGACCTTCTTGTCGCCGATAACGATGGTGTGACCGGCGTTCGCCCCGCCCTGGAACCGGACGATGATGTCCGCGAACCCGCTGAGATAGTCGATGATCTTCCCCTTGCCTTCATCACCCCATTGAACCCCGACAACTCCCACATTGGCCATGGTCTTCTCCTGTGCTTTTTCGTTGAAGAACATATCTTTTTAATATACTATCCCGCTAAAATCAAGGCTAATCGGGGGAAACGGGGAGTCTGGCGGACAATCCGGGGAAGGTATGTCTATTTGCCTTTTCCGGCGGGCACATCGTCGAACAGCCCACCCGTGGCCGGCGTCCCCGTCAGGGGAATGCCCAGATGGGAAAAGGCCCTCTCCGAGGCCTTCCTGCCCTGGGAGGTGCGGATGATGAACCCCGATTTCAGCAGAAAGGGTTCGACGACCTCGATGAGCACGTCGGACTCCAGCTGCAGCGTCGCCGCAAGGGCCTCGATGCCCACGGGACCGCCCTTGTAGTTGAGGATAATTGTCTTGAGGAACTTCCTGTCCGTCTCGCCGAGGCCATGGCCGTCGATGCCCTCAAGGCTCAAGGCGTCGATGGCCACGTTCTTCGTTATCACCCCGCCAGCCCTGACATCGGCGTAGTCACGGACTCGCTTGAGGAGCCTGTTCGCCACCCTGGGCGTCCCCCGGGCACGCTTCGCCGTCTCGTAGGCGCCCTCGTCATCGACGCTGACACTCAGGATGGCGGCCGACCGCTTTATGATCTTCACCAGGTCTTCATCCTTGTAGAAATCGAGGTCCCGTACGATGCCGAAGCGCTCCCTGAGCGGGGACGACAGAAGGCCGGAGCGTGTCGTCGCGCCGATGAGCGTGAACTGCTCGAGGCGATATCTGTGCGTCCTCGCATGAATACCTTTGTCGAAGATGAAATCTACGGCGAAGTCTTCCATAGCGGGATAGAGGAACTCTTCGACGATCTTCGGTATGCGATGGATCTCGTCGATGAAAAAGACGTCCCCCTTTTCAAGGTGCGTCAGGAGGCCCATGAGGTCACCGCCCTTTTCCAGCGCGGGGCCCGAGGATGTCACGATGCGTGTGCCCATCTCGTTTGCGATGATGTGCGCCAGCGTGGTCTTTCCCAGCCCCGGGGGCCCGTTGAAGAGGATGTGCTCCAGGGGCTCCCCCCTTTTCAACGCCGCCTCGATGGCTATCTGCAGGGTCTCCACGATGGTGTCCTGGCCGACATACTCGGACAGGCGGCTCGGCCGCAGGGTGATGATGCCCTCTTCGCCCCCGTTCTCTTCCTTCCTGTAAAGCTCGGAGATCTCCGTGGAGTTCTCTTCCTGTATCATTGCCTCTGACCCCTGTAGACTTCCTCAAAAAGCTCTTCCGACGAGGCGATGCGCGGGTTCCTCTTCATTGCCTCCTCGATCATCTGCCGTGCTTCCAATATCCTGTGGCCGAGCTGTGTGACAAGCACCTGTTCAACCTCTTTCACGAAATCCTCCGCGATCGGTGCGGCCGCCGCTATCTCCGGCATGAGGGCATACTTCGCGACCCTGCCCTTCAAGGTTGCCACGATCTTGTCGGCCTTCCTCTCTCCTATCCCTTTCAACTTGCGGAGGGACTTCACGTCCTTTTCCTCGATATGGCGCGCTATCTCCCGTATGGATTTCGTGAGCGCCTTGACGGCGGCCATGGGGCCGATATCTTCCACGGTGATGAAAAGCTCGAAGAATTCCCTGTCCAGTTCATGTCTGAAACCGACAAGGACGGGCTTGGGCTGTCTTTCGGTCTGGTGGAAGGATATGTAGAGGTTCAGGTCGTCCTCGGCTTTCTTTGACCTTCTTATCTCGCTCATGACGAACGCCGGGATGAGGACGTCGTACCCGATGCCTCCGACGAGAAGGGTCAGGCGCTCATCGTAGATGCCCTTCAGCTTCCCCTCGAGATAGGCTATCATACGACCCTCCGGTAATCTCTGCGGTAATACACGGCAAGCGCCACAGCGAGCGCGTCCGACGCGTGGAAGGAGGAGATGTCCCCGATCTTGAGCGCGCTTGCCACGGCGTCCTTTATCTGTTTCTTGCCCGCGTTGCCAAAACCCACGAGTGAGTTCTTGATCTCTTTCGGGGCAATCTCCTGCACGGGAAGACCCCTCTGCCGGGCAGTCAGATAGAGAACCCCGAGAACACTGCCGAGGAGTATGCCCGCTTTCGGGTAACGGACAAGGGAAAAGACGTCCTCGAGGGCAAGGAGATCAGGCTGCACCTCGCCGATGATGCGGTCCACATCATTATGGATCTGCATGAGCCTGTCCGGTACCGTGTCATGGGGAAAGGTCTTGATGGAGCCGCACCTGACCAGTACGGGCGACGGCCCATCGCATCGCAACGCCCCAAAACCGGTACTGGCGAGACCGGGATCAATGCCCAGGATGATCATTATCCACCATTCTTGTCACTTTCTTCACTGACCAGCTAATTGCTAATCATCATAACAGGATGAACGGGTCTTTGTAAACTAAGAAGACGGGCGATGAGAAGACGGGTTATGATAAGACAGGTTATGGGTTATAGGTCATGGGTGATGGGTTACCTGAAACCATGATCCCTATGACCTATCACCCATAACCCATCACCCGCCTTTGCCCCTTCACCTGCCTCTGTATTGATTTCGGCAACCGTTATCAGTATACTTGAGTGATGCTCGATGACGAATACATGGAGATGTGCCTCGCACAAGCGCGCGAGGCCTGGGACGAGGAAGAGGTACCGGTCGGAGCGCTGGTGGCCGACGAATCAGGCTCCGTCATAGCCAGGGCGCATAACGCGACGCGCAAGCGCATAGACCCGACGGCCCATGCCGAGATGCTGGTCATCAGGGAAGCGTCGCTCCGGCGCGGCAACTACCGGCTCACGGGCTGCACGCTCTTTGTCACCATGGAGCCCTGTGCCATGTGTGCCGGCGCCATCGTCGAGGCACGCCTCGAAAGACTCGTCTTTGGTTGCCACGACGAGAAACGCGGCGCCTTCGGCTCCGTCATCGACATCAACACGCTGCCCCTCAACCACCGGGTCAAGGTGTCGGGTGGCATCCTCGAAAACGAGAGCGCTGATTTGCTCAGACAGTTTTTCGCCCTGCGGAGAGGTACCGAAGTGGCCATAACGGGGCCGACTCGAAATCGGCTGTACGTCTAATAAGCGTACCGTGGGTTCGAATCCCACCCTCTCCGCCACTTTTCTTTAATGATTTCAACAATAATGTATCTCCTAAATCGACAGATAATCGACAGATAGGGGGTATTAATTCAATAAGGATACGCACCTACCAAATTCTCTTCACTAATACCAATACTACCCAATCAACTTAACACGACTATGTGT
Organism: Syntrophorhabdus sp. PtaB.Bin047; assembly: GCA_002067235.1. Classification (GTDB taxonomy): domain Bacteria; phylum Desulfobacterota; class Syntrophorhabdia; order Syntrophorhabdales; family Syntrophorhabdaceae; genus Delta-02. The sequence continues at coordinate 14,219 of MVQP01000019.1, read as the reverse complement.
CCCCAGACTGTTCCCGGGGAGAGGTTTCGCAGGCGTAAGGAATGACGACAAGGACCTGCCGGCAACCTCAGAGAAACCTCCCTTTTACGCTTCGCAAATGATGATAAGAACCGAGTGATCACCCCAAGCCTGCATAGATTTCCCGGGAGAAGCCTTGGGGGCATTTCCTTCTAAAAACACAATTGACCTATTGAGGAAGAGGTCGAAAACGAAGACATAATTGGATGCTTATGCGGGGACCTCGCCAGGAAAGGCCACCGTTTTCGCACATATTTCAAAAAACTTCATAACAAAAGCTGGATATACAAAAACATGACCATCGCGGACGCTATTTGACGTGTGAAGAATAAAAATATACACGGAGGCGTCCAATGAAAAACAACTGCAGCACAAAGGAACCGGCGTCCTTGGCGAGGACCATGTCAAACGGGGAGGTGGAATAATGGCGGAAACGGACAGGATCATCCGTACCAGCGATCAGATCGCACCGGCACGCCCTTCCCTTTCCCTCGAAAGAAGACTGGCGAAGGCACTGAAGGGGTCAGAGGCTCGAAAGAGGAGAGGAGAGACAAAAACCGGCAAGGCCACTCGGCCGGTGAGAAAGAAGAGGAGAAGGAAGAGGAGCGAGCCGTTCGTAAGGTTGACTCTGGAACTGATTAAAAGCAAAGCGTACCGCGACCTCCCACCGAGCGCAGCCAAGATGCTGGTTCATTTCCTGTCCAGGCCCGGGGAAGCATTTGGGATACCGCTCTCGGACCGTCAGGCATACGAGACAACCTTCAGCCTCACCTACTCAGAAGCCAGTAAACTCGGATGCGCAAGGGCCACCTTCCTCGCTGTCGTCGAGGCCCTCGTCGGACACGGCTTCCTCGATCCGGTGAGGAGAGGCGGGGTGTACAACGGGAGGAAGGTGTCGAGCGTCTACCGCCTCTCGCAGAGGTGGATGGCCTTTGGCACCAGCGGTTTCCGCCCAGTGAACTACAGGAGGTGGGCCGTGACGGGCGGCGGGGAGACAAGCCCGGCAGTTCGAGAGCATGAATAGGGTGACAGGTAAAAGAGGGCTCAAGAAACGGCTCAAAAGGGTACAGAAAATGAACTGTGAGAGCGCACATCTCGACGAAGAACGGGTATAGGAAATGAAATGTATAAAGATCTACCAGATCTTTTACCCCACCGGACGCGCCGAGGGGCACGCAGGTCGGAGAACGAACGGGCGGACGCTCGGGATTGCCGGAAACGCGGAGCGAGGCGACCGTCCGGGCCTGTGCCCAACCCCCTCCTCGCCCCGCGGTAGGGTGGTGCCGAGGGTGACACTCAGAACAGTCGAATACAAACACGGGAGGTATCATATGGGATATACGAAGAACGGGGCAATCGAGGAGATGCAAGCAGCAGGGGAAAAGCTGGCATCGGCGGCAGAGAACGGGGACACGGCCGGTGCGAGGGAAGCTCTCGAGGCCGGGGCCTGGCCAGAAACGAGGCTCGCGGGTGATCCCGTTATCCAAGGCGCTACCCTGAATGGCCACGTAGAGATCGTCAAGCTCCTCCTCGAAGACGGGGCTGACGCGAACTCATCGGGGACCTCCGGATCGACACCGCTCCACCGTTGCATCGGAACCCACACCGGACCCGCGCATGTAGAAATCGTGAGGATGCTCCTGGCTGCCGGGGCGGACATAGGAGCGGCGGACGACACGGGTCATCGGGCTTACGACTATGTGTGGAGGATATCTGCGACGAGGACACGAGAGACGGGATAAGGGCAGCAATATTGGCAGCATGTTAAGGGTACAAGCACGAGATTTACCGTGGTACACCGCCAGCCGTGATGAGCACAGCGTGGACGGAGACGGCAGATCCGAATTACACCCATCCGTGGCATAGAAGTTCCCTGCCTTGTCCGGGAAATCCAGTTCGATGAGGACCTCGACGACGATGCTATTTAACATGCGTAACGAAACCAAATATAGAAAGGGAGGTGGCTTATGGAAAAAGCAAACAAGGTAAGCGAGTGGGAAGAGGATTTGATACTGGAGTACCTTTGGGCCCACGTCGAAGAGGAAGCATATGACGACATCGTGGTCAAGGGCGGTAGGGTCTACGGTGTCTGGAGGACCCTGGAAGGTGCGTGGCGCGGCCAGGAGACAATTGGTGAGGCCAAGCAGATCCTGGTGGAGGCCAAAAAATGGGAAGAGATGTGCGAGGCGCAGTTTACCGGAAAAAGCTAAACCATCACACTGTTCGCGCGCTGCCGCTCCGATTCCAGTTCGTAAAGGTGATGAATAGTAAGGAGGGTTTCCTTTAGCATTTGTTTAGCTTCCTTTCCTCTGACACGACGATTCCCATGAATAATGGGATTCGTTGCTTTCCTTATCGTATGAAGCCGGTTACGCACGGCGTCGAAAACGGTGAAGTTATCGCACAACTGGTCGATTAAGGAGTAGAGTTCCGTAGACCGGGAGGCCATGTGCCTGATGTTATGCACATCTGTCGGCAGGATATTGCACTTCGTTGCGATATCCTTGATACAAATTTCCATCACCCGGCAGAGAGAAAATACGGCATTGCATTGCTGAAATGCGTAGCATTGACGTGCTTCTTGCACATACCTTGAAAGATACTCAGGGATTTCTCCACAAGACAATGTCAGAGCACCTATTTCATAGATGCCCTGAATGTATTCCTGGTGGCTGACACCAAGAATAGAGCAAGTCCGCAAGATTCTCTATGTCGTTTTCATCAAGCTAACCCTTCAGGAATTCCCCTATCGGGCTTTCAGACAGAGCTGTCTCTACCGGAAAAGAGTCGGAAGACATGATCTTCTGAATAATCAACCGAACATCGGGATCGTTTACCTGTTCTAGGTTTACCAAGGGATTATCAAGGCCATGGCTACTGTAGTACGTAGTTCCTTTTCATCTTTAGTTGATGCGTCTCAATGTTCCTATCAGTTATTTCTCCTATTTTGTTCTTGGTTTTCTCCGAGGTATTCAGCCCATAGATAATTCTCGTAATCGATGCTTTTGGTATAGACCTCACTTCATTCCCTTTCCCGGCAACTACTCTCCATTCCTTTTCGTAGGCCCAGTTTTTTGATTTCGTGTAGAAGATGTCCGTTAGCCTGCCGTACCTCTCGTGATTACCTTCGTATACCATTAGCAAAGGTTGTTCTCGGGTGTATGTAACCCTGTCCAGCCCCCTTGTTTTCTCTGGTATTTCTATTTCTATACACACTCCTTGATGATTCTTCGCATAATGGGACCACATCAGGCAGTTGGCGTAATCTGTCGTTAGGCTCAGAATCCCCACGTTTTGTATTTTGGCGTTGACAATTGTAGTTGCCAGCATCTGAAAAAGATGCTCTGACAATTGCCTAGGTGTAGCACCCGACCAAGTGGCCCTTAAATTGCTGAACACCTGATGATGTTCAATGATTTCATCCTTCGTTTTGCAGGTGGGGTAGTGTTTCAACACAAATCTCGTCTCTTCCTCATTCAAATCCTGCAGAATTCGCCGCATGTCATCTGGTCGGCGAATCTTTTTGAACGAAGGTTTGCAGTCATATGGATCATTCAACGTTTTTGGTGTTGAGAACCAGAAGGTATTATCTTTAATGCAAAGACAACGGCTATAGTTTAGCCTTTCTTCTTGCGCGGACGGCTCTTCCGACCATGACAGCGGCAGATACTTATACAATAACATATATCAATCCTTGATAATGCGGTGGTCGCCAAAAGCTGAAAAGCGAGGAAGTGAGGAACCTACCCCTCAACGGTCAACCTTCCCCCCGGTGTCTGAGAGAAAACTCCTTCTGATCATTATAACGGTAGTCGGTGAAAAACAAAATGTCTACCGGGCGACCGTCAGGCACCTCGGAATCCAAGGTCATCAAGTAACCGACCGGCCTATATGCTATTTCGCTAAATGTATAGCCTTGCCGCTTTTCCAGATCAAGTAGGCCTGCAACGCCACCCTGTCCCAACAGGCGCGTCACAACGTACTCTTCAAGGGTGGTTGCGTTTGGCAGCGGCATTACGTGATTCATCAGCGGCCCCTCATTCTGGATTGGTAGCGTGTTTCTTCTACATGACGTTCATGCCCCATAAACCGAGAGGCAACGGTTATCCAAAGCGTCTTGGATGTCTTCTGGACGCCAGGGGTAGAATTCGTGTCCTTGAACACCGCGCCAATTTCGTTAGTTGCCAAACCCGGCGCGTACCGTGAACTGCACAAAGGGTACCATGTGACATCTGAGCCCGCCCCTGCCCTATCCTATTCGCCTATTCAACCATGATCATCTGTAAGCTTCTTGAGCCCTGTATGGATTACCTCATGGAACAGTCTTATTCTCCCAGCAATTTTTGTGCGTTCATTTGTCTTGATGTCCTCGTCAAGTCCACGCTCTTTCACGAGTTTTCGATAAAGCTCTACGTCTTCAGGCAGGAGGACTGGATTGTGGAGAAGTTCTTCGTGGCATTCGTAGCAGAAGCAGTCGATGTAGCCTTCGCTATGCCAGGGACATTCATCAAAGATCCTCTCCCGCTGGGTTCCTTTTCGGTTGGTCGAGCGACCAAAGAACCGTTCCGGTACATGATGATGACGTGTACCATGCGATCTTCCTTCAGGGGTGGGCTTCGCATATTCATTCTTGGCATTGCCCCAAGTTAACCGACAGCCACACAGGGCGCATCGTTCTGAAGCTATCTTTCTTTTCAAAGGGTCCCTCCTCGGGCGGCCAGTGAATGTTCCCTGGCAGCTCAGTAGTAGCAGAACAATCGCCCCTGCTCAGAAATTACCTAGCTTCCAAAGATGGTCCACCGCGCGCCCTCACCAGTTCTGCCCCCGATGATAGTCTCTGTCCTTTAACCCCATGACGTTGCATGCCATTTCTTCTACCGCCCGGACGATCATGTCATCCGCCTTTTCCAGGATTGATTGAATCGCATTGTACATGGCTTTCTCTGTCCTAGGTATCTTGAGCAACTCGAGCAAGGGGACGCTATCCTCGTCCACGTCTTCCGAAAGATAGCCAATGGTCTTGTCTACCAAGGTGCGCAGCTGTTCTTTGGACAGGTCGGCTATGAGATAAGATACGTCTTCTATATAATAATCCCGATCAAGGAACTCGTAGATCTTTATCCAGATCTTATTCTTTTCAAGGGGTTCGCATTCGAACCACCACAGGGAATATGGATCGTTTTCATCTATGTTCTTCACAACGGAATTCCGTAGCCATTCGACCTCGGTTCTTGAAAAAGTCTCACCGGTTGATTTCATCAGCAGGAAGGTGCCACCCGTGAAGTTACTGCTGCCCACTGATCTTTCGTACCAATCATCATAGGCAACCCTCTCCGGGTACGGAGCGACCCAGAGTCCTTCCCAGTTCTCGTCGTATTCTTCCACCGTCTGGCACTGAGACGAGTTGAAGATTACGTACTCATGGCTGACTATTTTCTTAATAAAGTCTTTTTGCTCTTTGAAATCGTCTTCATATTCCTGCAGAGCATATTCTATTGCTCTGGGCAAATAGCATGATATTCTTTTCAGTATTGATCCATCGCTGAGGTTTGCCATTTTGGTCGCATGCGAAGGCCCATAGAATCTCTCGGCAAGCGTTAACTGCCGCGCTTCCGTGTCCGCCTCGAAATAGTGGTACTGTTTCAGTGCATATGAGCCATTGGTCCGCTCCAGCTTCTTGAGCGCGCCAGACCAATGCCGCTTGAAAGCCTTTACCGCATACTTCTCCAACTCTTCATATTCAGCCATTCAGATCCTCGCACGGTTATCCTTCTGCATCTCATTCTATTCTCTTGGCGAAGGTTTACTGAACTCATCTGTCCTCTGGGATCTTTTCAAGGTGTTCCATTATTGCTGACCAAGCGAGTTGTTCAATCTCCTTGTCAGACGCGTCGGCGTGGTTCTTTAGGCGGAGGAACAAATGTTCAGTCCTAGGGGATGCTCCTGCATCGATTATCCTCTTGGTGATGTTTACGATTACATCATCGCCTTTCCGTTCGAATGGTTCAGCAATTTCCATTGTTATATGCACTATTGAAGCACCTCCTGGTCAGCACCGTTTAGTGCCGAGGTAACATACTTGACCTGAAGTAACCGCCATCGTCTGGGCCGGGTCGTATGCCCCGGGTCGCGAGTTCTCTTCCCTTCCCATCGGTTCTCCTGCCATCAGTCTCTTGGCCTTTATCAACAGAGTGGGAAAGTGCCCCGGGGTCGCCCCTCAAATAAAGGCAATGTTGCTTGAAGGTCCGTCCGGGCCTATCACGGAAAATATGTTCATGGATTCGGCTAGTCCTGCGAACAATGAGAACTCGCTGCTCTTCTTATCGCTGCAGAGATCTACAATTTGTCTGCCTTCGGATCTGTCTATCAACACAATGATAACGAACCTATATTGCATGCGATAGGCAATTGACTGACCCAAGATCTCCCTAGCCGATTGTCCACCTGATATCACCTTGATCTCAATGGCGGTCCCGTCTTTTCCAATCGAAGCATCAGGTCTGTGGGAAAAGCCAAACAAGCTGGCTTGAGTTATTTTGTCGACCTCATCTGTCCCCACCTGAGTGATTAGATTCTTTCGAATGGTTGGCGATGACTGCAGGTGACCAACAACTGCTTGTTCGAATTCCCTCTCATTTTTTCCCTTCAGCGCAAGATTCGCACTCTTCAGTTTTCTGACGGCAAGTTTTGCCAGATCAAAATGTTGGCCATGTCTCGGACTACTCACAAATCCTAGGGGCACACCTTCCTCCTCTTCCTGGAAATCCGTCATTCCAGCACTGCGTTATAGGAAAAACCAGCTTGCCACAATGGCCCGCCCCCCGCAAGAAAGCAGCTGTAATCAGGACTCTCCATCTTCGTCAATCTCTGAGTCCTTAGTACTATCTTCGGATTCCTCTTCATTTGTACCCTGCTCCTCCACGACTGGCTTACCCATAGCCTCTGTGATAAGGGATGAAAGAGACTTGGTACGTGATGAAAAAAAGGCATCGAAATCATCTGAACGCAAATAATCGGGTTCGATCAAGTGGCTACGCAGAATGTCATCCAAGTCTTGTTTTGAAATGCCTTGTTTGTCCTCTATTCTCTTCAGGTAAACGGACGGAGCGTCACCACTAATCGCGATGTTTGATTGTTTGGATAGCGCTGTTTTGTTGACAATTGAATTGTAGATGTTTGGCGAAATACCATTCTTCTTGCACCAAGCCTGAGGAAAAACGTGATGGATGTCAATCCTGTCGTTGAAGAAGGTCATCAACTCAACACCCCGTCCGCTGATAAAATCTCGACAACCATGTTTCATGAGCAAAGCATGGAGACCTTTGTACGCCGCTGATAGACGCGACCGCAGAGAAAGCAACCGGTCGCGCTGAAACAACGCCTCGTCCAAGGATCTAGGTTTCTGACCGCGCCCTGAGATCCAATCGACGAGTTCGGGAACGTCACGGGCCAGACGCGATTCCGTGCTGGAACCATACAATTCTCCCAAGGTTACCGACCAAAACCATTGGGCAAGTTTTTGTTTTGCCGCTGCTGTGCGTGCTTCTTTCCCGAGAACAGCGAAAACAGATGCTAGGGCTATGATCTGAGGCGGATACGGGACATCCCGATGCCATATGATCTTCATCTCATTAAGCATTGCCCCCGCTTCTATGAATCCACCCTCTACAGAATCAGCATACTTTCGATAGGCGTCTAGGGGTAATCCCAAGAGAGAATCTCTATTGCAGCTGATTTTGGGCAATTCTTTGTCCCTTAGACCGGCGGTCTCCTTGGCCAGGCGAACATCTCTTGTATGGAGCAACGTGGAACTCTGCAGGAAATCCGTATTGGCAATTTGTGATAACACGTCACGCCTGTTGGGCATGCCTATTATTCGGGAACGCCGCCCAGACAACGTGCCTGATTGCCCGCCATTCCAATCCTCTCTGAGGTCAAAATGATCTGCAGCATAGATTGCCGTAACAAGCTCGAATGCATCCAGCTTCTTGCCGCCGACATTAACTTTCTCAAAAACGAGACAGATGGCTTCTCGAGTATTCCGTCTATCCAGCCTAATTATGGGCATTTTGTAACGCTCAATCGATTCAATCGCCCCCCGTACAAAGCTGCGATCGAGATCACTCACATCGCGACCAAGGGCGCGCCAATAGTCCCGCCAGTCATAGAACCAATTTCGGCTGTCAAATACATCATTTAGCGGGAACATGTCTTGCTTGAATTCAGATTCACGAGTGGAAAGGTCCAGCTTGATATCTTTCCCAAAGTTCTCGCGGATTATCTTGTCGCCTGGCACACCAACGATTGCTTCTTCAAGCTCCGCAGAACTCCCGACCGTCTTCTTGATATCAAGGTAATAGAACCTTTCCACCATGGTGCCGCGCGGCGTACGAGTACGAACAGGATCTTTTGCAAACATCGCCTGAAAGAGTGAGGTCATTCTCTGTTGGCCATCGAGCAGAAGCTCACTGGGATCTGTACCGTTGTGTCGTACCCCGGCAAGCAACCTAGGTTTAAATCTTACTTCGCCACCCGTTTCGAGTGTCAGAAGAGCCCCAATGGGAAACCCCTTAGCAATCGAAGCGATCAAACTCCTCACATCTTCATCTCCCCACACATAGTCGCGCTGGAAGTCGGGGAGTTGCAGCCTTCCTTCATCAATTTTGCGTAGAATGTCTTTCAGGTCTTCTTTCGTAGTGTCAAACATATCTCGACTTTCCTCACAATCAAAACGTACTCTTATCTTTCATTTCAGAATCAAAATTGACCGTGTCCTAGAGGACTTGCCCATCTAGCGACCGATATTTCTCAACCTTGAAACGTTTCGGGCACACTGTCACCAACGGCCCGTTTCCTTCGAATGCTCAAGATGCGTTGCCCAAGTTGAAACGACTGGAGAGCTTTCAGCGATACGTCACTAGGCGTTACGCTTCGGGTAATATGCAAAGGCAAGAACCCTGTGCAAACGCCCTACTGCAGAACCATTTCCAAGAACGTCTGGTGCCCTGAAACAGTTCTGAAATCCTGAAACTTCGTGCAATACCCGAAGTACATCAATTTATTACTCCTTTTCTTTCAGCATTTCAAGGAGGAAAGATGCCGGAGTGCTTGCTTTGAGTGTATGTCAACAAATGGTTATTCTTGAATGTCGAGCGCCTCTTCGATTCTCGCATCTAGCAGCACGGCTTTTCATTGCACTTCCGCTTCAAGAATGCGGGTTTGCTTCCAATTCTCCGCTCCTCCAGAAAAGATCAGCCGAGGAACATAGGGCGTCCTTTCCCCCTTACGATTGTCGCGGATGCTGGCAAATGCCTCATAACTTTCGGCATCCGAGATGCCTAAGCAATCCTGCTGTGTAATTTCCCCACATATGGATTATTTCATCGATTTGATGAGGATCAAGGTCTACCTCTCCGCTATGGATCAAATCATGAACCCGTATTAGTGCGTCAATCTTCAGAGGATATGCTTCAGTGAGTTTGCCAGTTGACCGCCTCATCACGATAAATCCATTCTCAGTATCCACACTGTACAAGTTCATCTTAACCCTCCCCCCGAACGTGTAAAATGCTTCCTTCTTTCCCCCCAACTCGGCCATTTCTTGTAAATTCTTTAGGGAGAAACGACAATGCTCACATGAAAAATCCATACCAGTTCTTCTCATTACTACCTCCTTTTCGTGCTTGGCGGGCAATTCTCGTGTACTCATCATACTGATTCATCGTCATCACCCTTTTCCTCCGGTGCCGTCGGTCTTGTCTTCAAGACCAGACCTTCCAGAGATCGTCTCCGGGGTGGGTCAGCCTCAGGTTATCACAACCAGTCACCCATGGATTCCCGTATCTCCCCCATTCCGATACCTGCACACAGCAGAAGAGAACGCGAAGATTCGAAGGATGTTCCCAAAGTGACCCTTCCAACTCTTCGTCCGCCAATCATAGTAGATGGTTGATAAATCGTAGGAATAGGGCTTCTCCAAGCCGGTCAACAAGCGCTTAAGCAAATGAGGACCGCATCCTGCAGCAACCAGGGAACCGAGGAATATGAGCTCAGCCCTCATAGCATCGCTCTCTATCAGCATCTTCTCCGGATCGAAGCTCAACCATTGGTCATCGTGCAGCTTCCTCGCAGCCCACCAATCAAGACCGATATGATCAGCAAGCTCTCTTCGTTTTGCGGAAGTAGAAACCTCTGGCCACCGGGCATCCTACTCACCATCGACCACTCCTTTCGGTGCATGGATATGGCTGGGCCAGTTTGCGGGTTTGGGTTGACCGGGTTGCCATTCAGGAAGCGGGAGGAAATTGCCTTGATGGTCTGCCGGTGGACCGGGGGGAGGATCGAGACGGGTTTGATAAGGACGGCCAGTGCAAATGGACTCGGCGAGAGCGTCATATATCTCAAGGATAGTTTCCTTGGTGCGATAGGTCCCCCAAGCCGCTTCGTCCTTACGCTTCACGATAGGAAATGTTTCCATGATGTAATCGACAGCATGACGTAGAGTTGGAAAAGCCCTTGCGAGGGCCTCCGGTTGCTTCCGCCAATCATCATCTGAGCCAAGGTAAAGATGGAAGAAGGCGGCGTCCAGCTCACAGCGAAGCAGGAAACGGCGCTCCTCGTCCCAACGGAAGGGAGGGCCAGAGTGCCCGCAGTTGTTGGCAAATGACTTTAAGTCCCAGGCGGCATAAGTGAGCTCCAGAATGCGCTGCAACAACCACTCCCGTAACGTGCAAGACGCCCAAGGACATGGGCCTGAGAAAAGTGTCGGCCGCAAAACCGGGATCTGTTCGGCTATGAAAAAGTTTAAGTGAGTACCACCAACCTTGAAACGGCTGGGATAATCTAACGCAAAACTGGCCAACGTGGCTGCAAATATCGAACTCTCTTCGTTCCTAACAAGCCAGATAGGAAGATTGTTTCCGACGGCGGCCATGGGGAATACTCCCCCTATCACCGTCCGCTCATCTGTGCTGCGACAGATATCACGAAAACCTAAGAACCATTTGGGCGTCATCCTTTCGAGGCATGCCTCAGCGAAGGCCAAGGCATCTTTCTCACTGGCCAGTTCCATCGACCTGTCTATTTCGATGGGGTAATCTCCCATGGTTTCAAGAAAAGCATGGAACACTCTTTTATCAACCGCATACCAAGCAGTGTTCCTGACCTCGCCATTTTCGATTTCATCGATTGGTGATGCGGGAAAGTAATCAGAATCAGCAGGTTGGAGACAGGCCTCGTTGTCCCCGCACAAACCCAGCCGGGTCGGTGCTATGCTGCGGGCAAAGGGATGGGAATCCACAAACTTGCTCCAGGCCGGAAACAATCCTTGTGCCGCCGCTCCCCCCCGTGGCGAGAAACCCTCCGCAATAAGCCATCTTCCAAACAGCAGGTGGGTTAGAGCCAGGATGATGAGTTGTTGATCGTTCTCGCGTAGCGCTTGAACAAGTCCTCTGGGAAGAAGGGCCGTGCGGAGCATTACCTCGCGCTTTTCAACCCAATAGCGAGGAAGGCAGGTAAAAGACGGTTGTGTTTTTTCGGATACCAATGTGTCGCGCGTCTCGTCACTTGAGGTGTATGTTGCCCACCTGTGATCGAAGTGATGGATCATTTTTGCCTCGTATAGCGGCAAGTACTCTTCCCCGGCCTTCCGAAATACATTCCCTTCCAGCCGCCAGCCCTCAGCCTCCAGCTGTTCCCGTGTCCGGAACAAATGCGAATCATTGGACATATGAAACATCGTATTGAACCGAATCCCCCACGGGTTCTCCTCCGGTCGCCCGTCCCAGGGCTCCCTGATGAGTACCGGGACTCGTCGGTAAATCGCCTTGGTCAACTCCGCGTCACGGCTGGAGCGGAAGATGGGGCAGGTACGCGTGTTGGGGTTGAGAAGCTCGATATCCTCCGCGGACAAGGTAAAGCGACGTTCGGGGTCACGCAGGTCGTCAACGGAGTGGGCGAAGAAGACAAACTCGGCCTTCTCGGCAATCGGGCGAATCCCGTTACCGGTGGTGAAGAGACAGAACTTATAACTGCTGTGTACACCGGGAAAAATCCCCTTATTCTCGAAATCAAAGAGGCTGACGAGCGATTTGGTCTCTATGACATCCTGGAAGAAGAACTTCGTTGTGTCATCGGTGGCGATGCCGCTGGGCAGGACGCACCCCACCCGGCCCCGTTCATTGAGGAGACTGCGCATGCCTTCCGCGAAGACCGTATACACGTTGATGTCTCCCCGCCCGCACAGCGGGTAGCGGCCGCTGTTGCGCAGAAGGTGGCTCTCCCCTTCAGCCTCGCGTGAGTCATCAAGGAATTGCCTGTGGAGGCTGGGATCAGATGCCTTGAGGTCCTCGATCATTCTCTTCCGGGCAGCAGCATTGGGGGCGTTTGCTATGCTCGGGCTCCGTTGGGAGAACCATTCCTTTTCCTGCAGCTTTACGCGTTCCCATGGCGGATTGCCGAGGACGCAGTCAAACCCTCCTTTGGCGAACGCTTCCGGGAAGGCGAGATGCCAGTGAAAGAACCTGTATTGCGCTGAAAGCCGTTCGACCTCGGAATGGATTTCCAGGGGCAACGGCCTGTCACTTGCCAGGTCATTGAGGTGTCCCTGGGTGATGCCTCTGGCACTGTTCACACGGTTCGGTTCGCGAAGATATTTCTTGATAACAAACGCGGCACACCAGGTATCGGCGAGGAGTTTCTTGTGTGCGTATTCCTCGGTCCGCTCGTACTCCCCAAACTTCGATTCCTTCTGATGGATGTCCTCGGGTCTGTTATCCGGGAGTTCTTCAAGCGCGGCAGCCGCTGTAGCGAGCTTCGCCTGAATCTCTTCCTCATGTTTGGCAAAAAGGGGCCCCAACCCCTTGCGCTCGTTCTTGTTGCGCTTCCTGAGTTCGCCGCAGGCCTTTCTGTCGTCCCCTTCGATGGGTTTAAAGGCGTCGTCAGGTATGCCCTTAACGACAAGGTCCGGTGTTACCCCGAGGAGGCTATTGCCAACTCTGATGTGATGATCAAGAAAGGATAGGGGCTTGCCGGGCTCAAGGGCATCGAGCCACAGGCTGACCTTGCAGAGCTCGGCGGCCATGGGACTGACATCCACTCCATACAGGCAGTGACCGATGACATCTCTCAGCGCGCTCTGATACACGGGTGGCGAGGGTTCGCTCTCACCATGGGCAACCGCCCGTATCCGGGCCAGATGGTGGGCCAGCCTGTGCGCGGCACCGACAAGGAAGTGCCCCGAGCCGACGGCAGGGTCGCATACCTTCAGCGAGAGCAATGCCTTCTCGGCATCAACCCCGGATTTGTTCTTAATTGTCTCCTCCACCACGGGGCCGAGCGCGGAGTCGAGCAGGCACTGCACGAGAGAATCCGGTGTATAATAGGAACCGGACGTCTTCCGCTCGTTGCCGGCAAGCTCGGCAAATGTGAAGCGGGATCCGTCACCACTGATCTGCGGCGTGAGGGCAAGGAGACTTTCGTAGACACCACCGAGTTCCTCGGATCCCAGGTTCCTGTAGTCCACGGGGCGCAGAATCCTGCCCTGGCGGGTGAAGGCGAGGTGACGGATCGCCTCTAGGAGATCCGCATTGGATAGCTCGGCCCCGTCCTCCCCTGCCAGACTCGGAGCGTTGAGAGCTCCGGTGCTGTCGGGTGACCAGAGGAAACTCCCCAGGGACGGCAACGAAAGGTGCTCGCGCACGGCCTCGAACCGCTCTTTTCCGGAGAGGGCCCCGACGAGAAGGTTGAACTGGTGCCAGAGGTCACCATGGCGGCTGCCTCGAATCCTCGAGGCCAGATCGCGGAGGCGGGCAGTGCTGTAGTGAACCGCATAGCGCTCCCGCCCCTGTCTGTCCCTGTCCGACTCATCCCGTGGATGAATGAGGGAAATGCCCTCCAGGGTACGGTCCTCCGCCACGAAGAGAAAGATGAGCCGGTACACCACCCTGAGTAGCTGGCTATGCAAATCGGTCAGTGAGACTGTCCCTGAGCGCAGGCCTTCCCGGAGAGACACATTCCGTGGATGGCCAACAATCCCCTGACCCAATACCTCCAGCGCCTTTTCAACGCCGCCCTTCAATGAGTCCAGCGCGCGGGCGCCCTGTTCCTCGGCCAGTTTTGTCCACTCCTCGAGCCAGCAGCTCTCGGCACGTCCACCGTCACGTACAGTGAAGCGGGTGGCATGGGCTACCAGCCAGAGGAGC
>MVQP01000018.1 GCA_002067235.1 Syntrophorhabdus sp. PtaB.Bin047 | reverse complement strand
AATATCCTTACATCCGTAATCTCCATTAGTTTACCCCTCCCTGCACGCTGTGCGCAACAAAAACAGTACCCATCTCTCTTATTACCGACAATAATGATGCTTGAATCGCATCCTGTTCATTCTCGAAGACGGCGAACACCGATGAACCGCTTCCGCTCATCAGCGAACCGAGGGCCTTTGTCCCTTGGAGTGCATCCTTTATTCCCTGGATCTGCGGACATAGCGTTAAGGCGACACGTTCCAGATCGTTTTCCAGAATGCCCGCAATTTGTCTCGGAGTACTAAAATTTTCCATCAATTTAATATCGTTTTGCTTCTTTGTCAACACGATTCTCAAACCTTCGTACACGGCCTTCGTCGACATACTGATATTCGGATAGGTTATGACGTACCACATGGAAGGAAGGCGTACCGGCGTGATCACGTCTCCTATACCCTCCATGATGCAGGGCCCTCCATGGAGAAAGAGGGGGACATCCGCACCCACCCGACTGCCGATACCGTTGAGGTCCTCGCTACTTAGGCGCAATTCCCACCGCTCGGAGAGCTCCCTCAAGACCGTCGCGGCATTGCTGCTCGGTCCGCCAAGTCCGCTACCGATGGGTATCCGCTTCTCGATGAGAACGCGCACTCCCTTGCGCACCCCCGCGGCCTCCCGCAACATTCGAACGGCGCGGTAGACCGTGTTCCCCTCGCCCCGGGGAAGGATACCCCTGTCGTCGTCAACGACGATCTCGTCGCCGCCGATGTCCTCAATGTGTATCGTATCGTGCAGGGAGATGAGGTCGACAAGGCTTCGGAGATCGTGGTATCCGTCGGGTCTTCGGGAAAGGACCTTAAGATAGAGGTTGACCTTGGCGGGAGAAAGAACGGTAGTCTTCACGGCTGCTACATTATCCCTTCTATCTGGAACTTGTCGATCGCAAACCCGGGATTGGCGATGAGGTTCACTTTTGTCCCGTAGGTGGTCTCCAGGTGCTCGAGGGAACTCCTTTCCTCTTCGTACATCAGATTGGCCACGTCGGGAGAAAGATAGATGTTGAAGACCCGCCCTTCGCCTTTCCTGCAGGAACTCCTCAGCTCTCTAAGGACCTCGTAGCAGACCGTGTGGCGGGACTTGACATATCCCGACCCCTCACAGTTGGGACATGTCTCGGTGAGGAGGTTGACGATGTTGTGACGCGTGCGCTTCCTCGTAAGCTGAACGAGCCCCAGTTCGCTGATGGGATAGGCAAAGGTCTTGATCCTGTCCTTCTTGAGGGTGTCCATCAACGCCTGAAAGACCGTCTCGCGGGATTCCTTGCGCTCCATGTCGATGAAGTCTACGATTATGATGCCGCCAATGTTGCGCAGCCGTATCTGGTAAGCTATCTCCTTGACCGCTTCCAGATTCGTCCTCAGGATGGTGTCTTCCAGGTCCTTCTTGCCCAAATACCTTCCCGTGTTCACGTCGATGACGGTGAGCGCCTCGGTATAGTCGAGGACTATGTAGCCTCCTGACTTCAGCCATATCTTTTTCTGGAGAAGCTTGGCCACCTCCATCTCGATACCGTAGACCTCGAATATGGGGTCACGCTCATCAAAATAGATCACCTCGCAGCCCTCCTCGGGGAGGTACTCCTTGAGGAACCCCTCCAGGCGGCTGTGGATGTACTGATCGTCGACGATGATCCTCTTGAGGTTGTGGGAATGGAGATCGCGGATGACCCGGAAGATGATGCCCAGTTCCTGATGGAGGATGGCCGGCGCGCGCGTCGCCTTTGCCTTCACCTGAATGCTTTCCCAGATGCGCTTCAGGAAGTTGAGGTCCGTGGCGAGCTCGTCGGCTGTCTTTCCCTCCGACGCCGTCCTGCCTATCAGCCCGTACCCCTTGGGGCATATGCCCCTCATCACCGTGGCGAGGCGCTTGCGCTCCTCTTCATCCTCGATCTTCCGGGAGACACCGATATGGTCCGTGCCGGGCATGAGGACGAGGAGCCGTCCCGGAAGGGTGATCTTCGATGTGACGCGCGTCCCCTTCTGTCCGATGGGCTCGCGTGAGACCTGGACGATAAGCTCCTGCCCGTCCTCGAGGACACCTTCGATCCTTTCTCCCGCCTCGAAGTGAAAATCCGAGTTGTCGAACTCCTCGTACATCATGCGGTCGAGGATGATGTCGCCGACGTAGAGGAAGGCCGACTTCTCGAGCCCGATGTCTATAAATGCGGCATCCATGCCGGGCACGATCCTCACGACCTTGCCCTTGTAGATGCTCCCCACCATGCTGTGATCGTTCTTTTTCTCGATGAAGAATTCTACCAGGGTCCCGTTTTCCAGGAAGGCGATCCTTGTTTCACTGTACGTTACGTTGATTACCAGTTCAGAAGCCATCAATTCGTTTCGACTCCACCTTTATGATCCTCGTGAACCTGCCCTCCATCCAGAGCTGTTTCACGCCCTTGCCGCGCCACATGTAGAAAAACCTGTCCTTCGCCCGCCTCCAGAGAGTGGGTCCATCTTCCACTGGAGCATCAGCAATGAGCAGGAACAGATATTCTTTTACCATATCTCTTAGAGAACCTTCAATAAATTCGTATATTTTTATGCCCGAGGGCAGTCTTTCGTTGATCATCCTCACCGTTGACGCCTCCACCCGCTGACCGCCGCCCGTCTCGACCTCGATGAACTCGGCGAAGCTTTCCACACCCACCGGAAGGGCGTCCGTGAGAGCTATCTTCGGCAGTGGATGATACTTTCCCCGTGTCCTCATCGTGATACCGGAAGACTTCATGGCCCTCACGATGATGTTCATGACGTCAAGATGGCCTATGTACCGGGCATCGCCGTACTTGCCGTAGCGGAAGGTGAACTTCTTCGGGGCCTCAGCGGCCTCAGCGGTTCGCACGGCCGCGTCCGAAACGGTGACCCCCTCGGGCCTCTCCTGACGGAACGTCCGTTGCGGAAGAGAACAGCCGAGGCCGCAGGCGGCACAGCCGGCAAGACACGACACAGTCATCTCCCCCGACCCCGCTTTGTCCAGTTCCGTCCCGAGGAAGGTCCCATCAAGACCCATGTCGACCATATCCCAGGGGAGCCTGCCCGCCCTGTCACGGCCGCCGGTGTATGCCCTCATGTCTGCCGAATTCTCCTCGAACCAGTCCCTGTATGGCTCGAAGGAGAAGAACTCCCTCCATGCCTCGAGACGCACCCCCCGGTCGTGAAGATGCTCGAAGAGGGACGCGAGACGTTCGTCCGCCCGTGCCACGATACCCTCCACGACGCTCACCGAGGTGTCGCGGTAGCGCACCCGAACGCCTGTCTTCTTCAGTGCGTCCTTGATGACCATGATCTTCTCCGCGAGAACGTTCTCCTCGTCCATGGGGAGCCATTGGAAAGGCGTGTGCGGTTTCGGCGTAAAGGGAGACACGGAGAGGTTCACGTCCATGCCCGCCGCCCGAAACGGTGTTATCACGTCCCGGATGGCAAGGAGGTCGTCGTCGGTCTCCCAGGGAAAGCCTACCATGAGGTACAGCTTGAGCCTGCGCCATCCCAGGGCCTTGAGATGAGGCAGCTGAGCCACGAGGGCCTGAACATCGATGTCCTTGTTGAGGCGGGACCGGAGGGAGCCCGTCGGCGCCTCGAGGGCAAAGGTGAACCCCGTGCGCGCCATTTCACCCATGGCGGATATCTCGTCCTTTCCGATGCTGCCTATCTTGAGGGAAGGCAGGCTCACGGAAAGTCCCCGGTAGGTTCTCTTCGCGTATTTCAGCACATCGAAGAGAAAGGGGTAATCCCCCGAACTCAGCGACAGCAGGGAGATCTCCTCGTACCCGGTGTGCCGGAGCCCCTCGTCGATCACGGCCTTGACCGCCTCGAAGGAACGCTCGCGATAGGGGCGGTAGCCGAAACCGGCGAGGCAGAACCTGCAGCCGTTCCCGCAGCCCCGCGATATCTCGATGTTGAGCCGGTTGTGCACGCTGTCCACCGTGGGTATCGGGGGGCGCACCGGGTGGTACGCGCTGTCGAGATCACTCACGAAAAGGCGCTTGACCCGCGACGAAGGAATATGGGGGGAATAAACCCCTTCCAGCCGGGCCATCTCCCTGATGACACTGTCCCGTGGCTCTCCTTTCATGTCGCGCGCCGTTTCGAGCAGGGACCGGAGCACTTCATCGCCTTCTCCGGCCACGATGACATCGAAGAAACGTTCGTACGGCTTGGGATTGAGCATGAGCGGACCGCCCCCGATGACGATGGGGGCCTTTCCCGCCCGCTCCTCGGCCCGTATCTTCACCCCCCCAAGGGCAAGCATGTTGAGGACATTGGTCACATTGAGCTCGTAGGTCAGAGAGAACCCTACGAGGTCCATCGCGCGAAGAGGTGTCCTCGACTCCAGGGTCCCAAGCAGCGTTCCCGATCTCCTGAGGTGCTCCTCCATATCCGCCCAGGGGGCGAAGCAGCGCTCGCACCAGACCCCCCGCACATTGTTGGCGACCTCGTAGAGGAGAAAGAGCCCGTAATAGGACATCCCTATCTCGTATATGTCGGGATAGCACAGGGCGAACCGGACAGTCACATCGCCGGGGTCCTTCCTCACATGGTTCGGCTCGCACCCGATATACCGCGCGGGCCTCAGAATATTTCGGGGAATATCGATCATCAGTCTAAAGGCGGGTTATAGGTCATGGGTCATGGGTCATGGGAAAAACAGAACAGCCGAATGGTATTCTTCTTTTCCTATTTCCTATCACCCATTACCTATCACCCATCACCCGTATTTTTTCATTATCCTTTCCAGGTCTTCCATGACCATCGACTGGATGCGGCCGAGGGCCTCTTGTGTTTCGGCCTCGAACCTCAGGACGAGGATGGGCTGCGTGTTGGATGGGCGCACGAGTCCCCAGCCGTCGTCGAATATGGCCCGCACTCCGTCGATGTCTATGATGGGGTACCGGGACCGGTAGAGTTCCGTCAGCTCCCGCACGACGTCGAACTTCACACTGTCCGGGCAGTCGGTGCGTATCTCCGGTGTAAAATAGGTCTTCGGCAGGTCGGCGAGAAACTCCGATACGGGCCTGCCGTCCTGTTCCATTATCTCCAGGAATCGAAGGGATGCGTAGATCGCGTCGTCGAATCCAAAAAAACGGTCGGCAAAGAAGATGTGGCCGCTCATCTCGCCGCCCATCATGGCGTGGACCTCTTTCATCTTCTGCTTGATGAGCGAATGGCCCGCCTTCCACATGATAGGCTTGCCGCCGCGTTTCGCGATATCGTCGAAAAGGTTCCGGGAGCATTTGACCTCGGAGACGAATGTCGCCCCATTGTGTTCTTTGAGGATCTGCCGGGCGTAGATGAGCATGAGGTAATCGCCCCAGATGATGCCGCCCTTTTCATCCACGACACCTATCCGGTCCGCGTCGCCGTCATACCCGATGCCGACATCCGCCTTCTCCCTGCGGACGGTGTCCCTCAGCGAGACGAGATTCTTCTCCACGGTGGGGTCGGGGAAGTGGTTGGGAAAATGCCCGTCCATGTCGCAAAACAATTCCGTCACTTTCTGGCCGAACTCTTTCATGATGGGGGCGGCGACGACACCTCCCGTGCCATTCCCGGCGTCCATGACGACGTTGAAGCCCTTATTCAGCTTGATGTTCCCACGCAGGTACTCGTGGTAATCCCTGACGATGTCCTTGTATTCGCGGTACGATCCCCGTGTCGCGACATACTCTCCCGACTCGATGATCCTCCTTAAGTCCTGTATCCGGTCTCCATAAAGCGTCGCCCTGTCCACGGCAACCTTGAAACCGTTCATCGTGGGAGGGTTGTGACTTCCCGTCACCATGATGCCGCCTTCCACGCCGAGGGTGAAAAGCGAGTAGTAAAAAAGCGGCGTTGGCGCGAGACCGACGTCGACGACATCTAGGCCGCTTGCGACCATCGCCTCTGCAAGGAGGTCCCGGTAGTGCTCGGAGCTGAGCCGGCAGTCCCGGCACAGGGCAGCCTTCTTCTTCCCCAGCTTCGTCATGTAAGACCCGAAGGCCCTGCCGATGCTCAGCACCACGTCATCGGTAAGGTCGGGCTCGACGCTTCCCCTGATGTCGTATTCCCTGAATATCTCATTGTTCATTGCGACTCCTTGTCGGGGCCCCTCAACGGGAACGATGCCGTCTTGTGCCGTCAGTTGAGGGGAACGGTTCGCGCCGCCGGACCAAACGACGGCTTCTCGCGCAAGAGTTCGATCATCGTTTGAGCGTTCCTCGCTGCCTTTCCCGCGTGGCAGTTGTTGAAGAAAACAAAGGTCGTGCCCTCCGTGCCCGAGGCAATGTCCTCGATCGGCTGCACGAAGCTCTTCAATTCCTTCTCCGAGTATAGATAATCATAGCGGACATCGACGGGCTCTCTGAACCACGCCCTGTTCCTGCCATGGAAGCGGAAATAACCCGTCCGCGACGTGAGGACCGGCGTGAAGGGCATGAGACCCTTGAGCTTCGGTTCGTCGACGATGCAGAAACCGAGGGACAGGTCCCTGAGAAGGTCGAAGTACCTCTCTTCGAACCATCTGGCGTTGCGGAACTCGATGACCGATTCGTACCCCGCGAATTCATCCCGTATCTTCCGCAGGTAGCCGATGCTCTCGTCCGTGGGCAAAAACATGTAGGGGAACTGAAAGAGAAGCGCCTTCAGGCCCTCCCCCAAAGGTTCGATACCCTGTTTGAAGAAGCGGCATGTTGCACTCACATCGTCCTCAATGGAATGGGTAATGCCCTTATACGCCTTCACGACGAAGGAGAAGTCCCGGGTAGTCCGCCGCGCGAATGACTCCATCGTCCTCTGAGACGGCATCGAATAGTACGTATAGTTCACTTCCAAAGTCTTGAATCCCAGCTTGTTGACATAGTAGGGCAGCATGTCCTGTTTCCTGGTGCCCGGCGGGTAAACCTCTCCTATCCAATCATCAAAGGAAAACCCGCTAGTTCCGACCAGTATTTCGCCCATTTCGTTTTGATTTGACAAGCAATTTGTATGTAAATAATATATGTCAGCGCTCAAAATCTCAAGGCAAAAAGGGGAGACCATGGAGAAACAGTACGTCATAGACGACATGACCCTCAAGGAATCGTGGAGGCTCTTTCACATCATGGCGGAATTCGTCGAGGGCTTCGAGAACCTCAACGAGATCAGCCCCGCGATAACCGTTTTTGGGAGTGCCCGCTGTCAGAAGGGCCATGAACTCTACGAGAAAACGTACGGCCTGGCCAAGCTGCTTGCCAAGAACGGCTTCAATATCATCACCGGCGGAGGCGGAGGCGTCATGGAGGCAGCAAACAAGGGGGCAAAGGACGGAGGGGCAAAGTCCATCGGCATCAACATCGAACTGCCCTTCGAGCAAAAACCCAACCCTTACGCGAACGTCCGGCTGAGCTACCGGTACTTCTTCGTCCGCAAGGTCATGTTTCTCAAATACGCCATGGCCTACGTCGTCATGCCCGGCGGCTTCGGCACCCTGGACGAGTTCTTCGAGGCCGTCACCCTCATTCAGACAAAGAAGATGCGCCCCTTCCCCGTCATCCTCTACGACTCATGCTACTGGAAGGGGCTCATAGACTGGATGAAGGACCAGATGCTGAGCCACAGCAGAATCCTGGAGCAAGACCTCGACATCTTCAAGATAATGGACGACCCCCTGGAGATCGTGGAGTACGTGAAGAAGTTCGTGATCCTGTAAACGCATACGGGTCTTTCGCTTAAGCCAAAAAACGAGCACACGGGCACACGGGGAAAGGATATAACTTCTTTCTTCCGTTTGACCGCGTATGCCCGTTTGCGCGAAACGCAGACTCGTATGCCCGTCCGTGTCTTTATCCGTCTACGGTATCCAGTTTTCGGGTAAAAATTAAATACCCCGTGTGCGCTATCATGCGGTCTGTGGGGCGGACGCGTTCGGCGACGGTTTTGTATTTCCTGATGAGGATCTCGAGGACCTCCGTGTCGCCGAAGCCCTCTTCGAGGGCCCTCAAGGCGTCCGATATCTGGTTCGCCGTGGGCACTATCATGCCTATGGGGGCGCTCCCTTTCACGGCATCCCTCACTTTTTCCAGGACCGTCCAGGGTTCCCGCACGTCGATGAATGCGGCGTCGAAATCACCGCCGGCATAGCCGGCGAACTCCTCGTTGTGAAGCTCCACGTTCCCCCATTCACCGAAGCGTTCGATGTTGCGCTTCGCATTCCTGAAATGCCTCTCCTCCTGCTCAAAGGAGACGACGAGGCCTTCGGGCCCCACCGCGTGGGACATGATGTAGGTGTTGGCGCCGCTGCCCGTTCCCACCTCGAGGACGCGGGAGCCTTTCCTCAGGCTCAGGCGGAAGGCGATGAAGAAGCTTTCCTTGGGAAAGACGATCTGCGTCTCCCTCTTGAGGCCGAGCATCACGATGTCCTCGATGGTCGGTTCGAAGATGTCGTAGTCACCGATGCGGATCCCGTAAGGCTTGCCGATGAGGTCGCCGTAGCGGAGCATCCCGCCCTTGCCGTGGAACGACTGGTCCGCGGCTATGCGCTTGAGGTATTTCCTGCCGCGCCAGATGAGGAGTATGAGCTGGTTATCTTCGATGGTCTTCATAGATTCACTTTGTCCGTCCCGCTGCAGCAGGCGCCGTGAGCCTGTCCCTAACGAAGCCTGTATTCCACAGGCAAGAGGACGACAAGCCGGACGGGTACCTTTCTCCTGAGATTTGTCTTCGCAACTGATTCCCTGGCGCTCTCGTCAAGGATAGGAAAACCGGAGCTGCCGACGACCCTCACGTCAGCGATGGAACCGTTCTCGTGGACGGTGAACGAAAGGGTCACCTTCCCCTCCCATCCCATTCTCCTCGCACGCTCCGGGTAGACGATGCCCTGCATGATCCTGTCGCGGATGAAGGAAAAATTCCGCTCGTCGGCGCCGCCGGAACCGAGGTAGTTGAGCGTCTTCGGACCCCCGCCGCCGGTACCTGAAGAACTTCCCCCGGACTGCGTGCCTGTCCCGGACTGCGTGCCTGTCCCGGCATACCGGCCCGGTGAATCATCACCGGCCACGGTCACCTGCCCCTGCGGGTCAGACCCGGTGAAACTCTTCGCTCCGGGAACCTCGTCACGGGCAACAACTGCCGGGGTCTCCCGTTCCGTCCTCCGCGTGTCGACCGCAGATCTCTTCGCCTGTTGCACCGGCTGCCTTACCCGTGGACCGCCCTGTTTCTCACTGCCAGCACGACCCTGCTTGTCCCCGCCACCCGCGTTCTCGTTCCCCGGTCCCCTGACGATGCTGAAATCGAGAATGATGCTCTTTTGGCGCGCCACCATCTCGAAGGGAATGATGAGGACGGCCGCCACTAACGCGAGATGCACCAGCAGCGACACGGCATAACCGGCGTGACGGCTCCGTGTCATCTCTCTTCCTCCGTCTGGAGGCTCACCTTCCTGAAACCCATGGACTTCACCGTTTCGAGAACCTCGACAAAGCGCTGGAGCTCTATGCCCCTGTCCGCCCGTATGAGGAACGGGGTATCGCGGGAGGTGCCGGAAAGCGATTCCTTCAGGCCCGCGAGGTCGACGCGCTTCGCCTGGTAGTAGACGACGCCGCCTCTGTCTATCTCGATGACGCCCGTCTTCATGACCTTCTCCTGCGTCCGAGACGCCTTCGGCAGCTCGACGGGGATTATGCCCGTCGCCACGAAGGTTCCCGTCATGAGGACGATGACGAGAAGGACGAGCATGACGTCGATAAAGGGAACCATGTTGATATAGCTGAACTCTTTCTCTTCCATTGTGTCAGTCGGTGTTCTTTGTTACAGCCCTGCGGACTTCAGGGGTTTGGGTACAAGGTCGCCGTCTTTCCTCCCGTCCTGTCCGGTATTGAGGGCATCCCACTTCAAAAGGGCCACCTTCACCTTCCGGACGAGGTAATTGTGAAAGACAATGGATGGTATGGCCACGACAAGACCGATCGCTGTGGCCTTGAGAGCCAGCGCAAGACCGAACATCACCCCCGTCGCGTCGACGTATCCCTGGCTGCCTATGGTCGAGAAGGTGAGCATGATGCCGAGCACGGTACCAAGAAGGCCGACGTAGGGCGCGTTGCTGCCGATGGTGGCGATGACGGACATCCTCTTCGTGATATCGATCTCCAGGGATCTCCTGTCATTGCCGTACCGTGCTATGTCGAGCCTTTTGAAAAAAAGGTAACGCTCCACGAAAAAGGCGACCGAAAAGAAGGACATCACCCCAAGGAGGCCAATGATCCCGTAATCCACAACATATCCGAGCCATTGCATGTGTGTAATTTATTATAAATACTGGTTGTTGTCAAAAGTTCTTCTCCTGTGGTAAATATGAGGATCGAAGCAGGGAGTGGCCATATGACAGCAACCAACAACCTCATCGGATGCATCACCCCGCAGGACACCAAAGAGCTGACATGCACCGGCATCACCTGTGTTGACGGCATCTCTTTCGAAGGCCATGTCTTTCTCCTCTCCCTCATGCCCTGCTGCGGCCTTCTTGCCCTCCCCTTCTGGGCGAAGGTGTCGGGCTGGCTCGTCAACGAAAGGGAGGAGGAGGCGGTCCTCACCGTCGTCGTCACCCTCTTCGACGCGAATGGAAAGCGTCTCGCCGATTACTCCGACGTGATCGCCGTGGAGGCGGGCCAGAAGGGCACATGCGATGTCAAGCTTGTCGATTTTCAGGAGACGGCAGAGACTTATACGGTAGCCGTCACCGATATGGAACTTGCCTGAAGAGAAGTGGTCCATGGATGACAACGATTCCATCAACAAACCCTTTTCCGAGCTCTCTCAATTTCTCAAGGAACACCGGATCAAGGTGAAGAAGGAACCGTCTTCCGTCCCAGCCAGGAAGACTGTCTCCACACCCGAGGATGACGAGCACCTCTTGAGCGAGGCGATGGAGGGCGTGCGAACGATCCGGCAGGGGGAAAAGAGGGTAAAGGTAAAAAGACCGGCACCCGTCGCGGGACCCCCAAGGGAAAGCGAGGAAGAGAAGCTCCTTCAAGAAGTCCTGGCGGACCACAACACCATCAACGTCACCAACCTCCCCGAATACATGGAAGGCTACGTCGAAGGCATCAACCCCCTCATCATGGAAAAACTCCGCAAGGGCGAATTCTCCGTCCAGCAGGTCATAGACCTCCACGGCCTCTCCATAGAAGGCGCCCGGGAAACCTTCGAATACTTCCTTAGCAACGCCGTCAAGAAAGGTCTCAGATGCGTGAAGGTGATCCACGGCAGGGGCTTAAGGTCCAAGCGCGACCCCACCATCAAGGACTACCTGAAAACATGGATCCTCCGCGCCATGCACCGCAAATGGGTAACCGCCTTCTCCAACGCCACAATGTCCGACGGCGGCCCCGGCGCCACCTACATCCTCCTGAGAACGAAGCCGGAGAAGAAGAGGATAAGGATAGTGGGGTGAAGACGGCAGCAGCTTGAACGTGGAAAGACCTGGCTTGGAGGAGTTTGAGTGGGTTCCCGGCAAAAATCTCTTGCAATTGTGTAATTTAGAAGATAGACTTCTAATATGCATGGTTATGTCACGAGAGATGCCGAGCCTCTAGTGCTGAAGGACCTCCGAAACTTCGCTGTCGTTGCCATACTTGGTCCCCGTCAGTGCGGTAAATCGACACTGGCGAAGGCATTGAAAGACAGAATCGGAGCCTTTGTCTATCTTGACCTCGAAAGCCCATCCGACCTCCGCAAACTGAGTGATCCCGAGCTATTCTTCCAGTCTAACAAGGACACAACCGTTTGTCTTGATGAGATCCAGTTGAGACCAGAACTCTTCCCTGTTCTCAGGAGTATTGTGGACCGCACGGGAAGGAAGGGGCAGGCCCTGATATTGGGCTCTGCTTCCAGAAACCTTCTCCGCCAGGGTTCGGAGTCGCTTGCAGGAAGAATATCCTTCATAGAGCTGACCCCCTTCACGGTATCAGAGGTGGCGGGCGCACCTGGCTATGAACTTCTTGCACACTGGTTCCGGGGAGGGTATCCGGAGAGCTTGCTGGCCGATGACGATGAAACCAGCAACCGTTGGCGGCAGAACTTTCTCCGTACCTTTATAGAAAGAGACATAGCTCAATTAGGCGTCAGGATAACCGCCCGAAATCTTCGAAGGCTCATCACAATGCTGGCGCACAGCCAGGGACAGCTTCTGAACAGCTCGAAACTGGCTGCTTCCCTCGGCGTCACCTATCATACGGTCCGCGACTATATCGACCTCTTCGCGCAGGCGTATGTCGTAAGGATGCTGCCACCGTACGAGAACAACCTTAAGAAGAGGATCATCAAGTCTCCCAAGGTCTACATCAGGGATTCGGGGCTTCTCCATTCCCTTCTGGAAATAGGCAGTTTCAACGACCTCCTTGGCCATCCTGTTTTCGGCAGTTCATGGGAGGGTTTTGGTGTCGAAATGCTCCTCTCCGGGTTGCCGGATTGGCAGGGATATTTCTACCGGGCATCGACAGGAAGCGAGGTCGATCTCCTTCTCGTGAAAGGCAGGAAAGTGGTTGCCGTGGAGTTCAAGTCGTCCCGCGCCCCCGGCGTCACCCGTGGCTTTTGGAACGCCCTTGACACCCTGAATGTAACAGAGGCCGCCATCGTGGCACCCGTGGAAGAACCATATTCTATCAAGAAGAACGTAACAGTGTGCGGAATCCTGGATCTCGTCAACCGCTGCAGGCAATACTGACACCATCGAAGCAATGCAGCCCCCTATCAGATGAAGGCATCCCCCTTTGCACCAACTTCACGTTGCCTATTCTCCTATCCGGTATATTTATTTGCGAATTCCTTCCAGGCAGAGTAACCTGCCTCAGTCCGCCCGAACCAATAGCGTCGATTCTGGGTTCTCCCAAGAATCTCCTCGCTCATCTTTGCTTTGTCAAATACTTCATTCAGTAGTAGAAAAACGTAATGGTGTTGATGGAGATACTCCAGCCTATCCAATACATCCGATTGGTTTATGGACATGTCCGAGAAATCGTTGATCAGCTGCGTAACATGTTCTATACACTCATAATCATCGGATAGAGCATCGAGGATTTCCCAATCCAGTCTTGGCAGAAAGTTGAGCTGATTCATCACCTCTGAAAAATCCCGTAGCGCCTCCGCCGGCACCTCTCACTGGAGTGGCAAAATCACCGCCAGCCTGAATCACTAGCCAAGCTCGGTCCGCACCCTCGTTGAACAAGACTGCAAAGCCTGCCATCATGGCCCCTTGTCGAAAGCCTTCCCCGAAGTTGCCGCCGTAGATTGTTGAAGAAATTCCTCCGCTTACCCCGCCAATCAGTGAGCGGCCTACGAGCTGTGACCCGAAATCGTCCCGTATCAAGCCTCCAGAGAGAGTGCCTAGGCCGCTTGATATACCGCCAACGGCCGCCCCCTTCGCAACATCATCGCTAGTGATGGCCGCATTAACTCCGCCTGCGAGGGCTCCGGCACCCGCATGAATGCTCGCAGCACCCAGAGAACTCACACTCTGTTGATATGCGGCCGCCATCGCGTACTCACTTATAGCGCCCGCTTCAGTTACCGCTGCCATGGAAGCGCTTACCCTTATCCCTTCAATTAGTGTACCTGCTCCGTAAAAGGCCGCAGCGCTCACAGCCCCTGTAAGGGCACCCCTTCCGATATCGCCGCCTGTAGCTGCCGCAACCCCAGCTCCAATAGCGGCACCAATAAGGACAGTGACAATAAAGGCCGTCAGGCCAAAATCATGTCCGCTCGAATCCGTATATACTAACGGATTATTAACACAATAGCTATACCTGTTGAACGCCTGGAGGTTCCCCGGCTCGGGTATTATGGAGTCCGCCGATATGAACCTCCCCAGGAGGGGATCGTAGAGGCGTGCCCTGTAGTTGTAGAGACCCGTCTCGTCATCATCCTCCTGGTCTGTGAACGTGTAGTTCACGTTGGGGAAGGAGCCGTCGATGTCCTGCCTCACACGGTAGCTCCCGAAGGGGAGGTACTTTATTGCACGGGTGCGGGGGCCCGCCGACAATGCGCTGACCGGAGGGCTTTTCGGTACCGTCAAGCAGGAGGAGATTCACATTGTCGGCAGCTATCCCGACGAGACATCCGCCCGAT
Organism: Syntrophorhabdus sp. PtaB.Bin047; assembly: GCA_002067235.1. Taxonomy (GTDB): domain Bacteria; phylum Desulfobacterota; class Syntrophorhabdia; order Syntrophorhabdales; family Syntrophorhabdaceae; genus Delta-02. The sequence goes on along the minus strand of MVQP01000018.1, from coordinate 27,519 downwards.
ATAGGATCGGCAAATACAACGACCATTACAACACGCAAAGACCCCACCAAGGCCTGTGGAACTTCCCCCCCGCACCACATCCACGAGGTGAACAACAACACTCTCATCCTGGAAGAACTGGGGGATTTGTCTGATTCAGAAAAAACTGGACATCTCAAAAACAGGGGATATACTATGGGCATGCCGAGAAGATCGGGACTAACGCTGCGACTTCTGCAATTGGATAACGAGACAATAGGGCAGAGGCTTGCGCGATGGAGAAAGGAACGAGGCTGTACTCAGGCGGAAGCGTCTGAGAAAATAGGGATAATTCAGGCGCTCATTTCAGACTATAAAAGAGATAAGGTGTGTCTTCATGCTGGGATGGCGATTCGATTTGCCCAAGCCCTGGAAGTAACAACTGATGAACTGTTGGATGTGAATGGTGCCAAGAAGGTCAGCGAGGGCTTGACAGGCTTAAGACTCCCGCGAAGAACCAGGAAGATCGAGGAGCTTCCCCCGAGCCAGCAGAAGACATTACTCAAAACGATGGATACCCTTTAAAAGGGGCAGAGAGGTGGGCATTATGGCGCAACTGGACCGTATTACCATTGACCCTGAGATATGCTTGGGACAGCCAACAATCCGGGGTATGAGGATAACCGTTTCCGTTATTTTGAAGCAGGTTGCAGCAGGCATGTCCGCAAAAGAGATTGTCGAAGCGTATCCTGAGCTTGAAAAGGAAGACATCAACCAGGCCTTGCGGTATGCCGCCTGGCTCTCTTCTGAGAAAGCAAAGCCTCTCCCCATAAAAGGGGCGGCGGGTGCCTGAGCTCTCTTTTCTTGCGGATATGAACATATCTCCCTTGACCGTCACCGATTTGAGAGGGCGCGGCTGGAACGTCGTGCGGGTTTCTGATGTCATGGACAAAGCGACAAGAGACCTTGACCTGCTGGAGTACGCCCGCTGGCGTGATATGGTGATCATCACGCAGGACCTTGATTTCTCCATGCTGCTTGCGGTCAGGGGCTATGAGAAGCCGAGCCTCATTAATATCCGGCTAGAAGAGGCAAAGCCGGAGCACGTCACAAGCCGCATCGCCGACGCGGTGGCGGAACTGGAAGAGGAGTTGGCAAAAGGCGTGGTCGTGACGATCGATGAGAATTCCGTCCGTTATCGGCATCTTCCGATAATCACCCCGACATCAGAGAAGTAGCCTCCGCTTCATCGTCCAAAGGAAATTGCCAGGGCCATCAGGCGATCATGGTGGCAACAATGAGTATTGCGGAGAAGTATTTCAAGAAACAGCTGAAGTCGGGCGAGTTGAGGCGGTCATATTTGGAGGAGAAAACAAGACTTGACATCGAGTACCACCTGGAGGAACCAAAGAAGGACATCCGGACACGCAAGAGTCCCGATGAACTGATCGAGAAGGCGGAGGACATAAAAAAGCTCGTGATGGGGGTACAGCCCTGATTACATCATGAGGTTCTTTCGGAGGGGATCGAAAGGACCTCATGATCTCCGTCAGTAACATCTATCTCCTTCAAGCTTATAGCTGACAATTATTCCCTGCGGGTTTACCTCCCAATATATGAGACACTCTCTCCTGACGGGCTCTATGTATACTGCGTTCCCGTTGTCGAGCCGACGGAGAATCTCACGCCAGCCGATACGTGATGCATATGAGTTTGGATCGCGAACCAGCGCTTCACGCTCTGTAATGGGATGCCCTATCCAACTCGTCGCGGCCTCTTTAACCGGTGCAATTTGAGAAAGACAACCGCTGAGCAATAGGGTCAGGAAGACTACCAATACAAAAAAGCTGTTTCATGGCCTCGATGCCACCTCTAGTTGTTCCATGGCCGGCAGAAGCATTGCATCATGCCTGTCGGTGTCGCCAGATTGAGTTTTGTCTTCTCTTCGAGGCAGGCCCGGCAGAATTCGTCGGCCTTGAGCCGTTCCTTGGACTGCTTCCCCCCGGTCACTAGCGGTAGACATCCTTCCGGTCACCGACAGCGACAATCTCTATCCTATTCCTCTTGTCATCGATAAGATAGAGCACTCGATAACTGCCGACCCTTATCCGGTAGCTTCGCGACCGTGAAGTTTTTTGGCATTGCGGGGGAAAGGATTCTTCCTTAACGAAAGGAACACTTCAACAATCCTGTCGTGGACCTTTGGAGGCAACCCCTCCAGTTCCTTCTCTGCCGATCTCTTCAGATGAACGGCATACATCGTCAGCCTTTCTTCCGCCTGGACAGATACTCCTCCAAAGGCCGCGACGGCTCCTTGCGACGCTGCTCAATCACTGCGATGTCCATCAGGTCTTCCCGGAACTCCTTATCGCTGAGCATCTTGTCGACCACCGCCTCTCTGACCTTCTTCGGCAGGGCCCGGAATGCCGTCATGAATACTTCGGACGTCGCGTCTACCGTGGTCATAATGGATACCTCCTCGCAGGGACCCGCGCCGGTGTCCCTTCTGTCTTTTCTGCCCGCATATCGAAATAGATAATACCACGCTTTTTGTCTAAGACTCTACCTGACAGTTCCTCAAGCGGAGTGCCGCGCATTTTCACATTCTGTCCTCCCATACGCAAGCATTAGCCCTAACGGGCCAGTCCATGGCTCCGGGCCAGAACGCCTACACACGGTCCTACTCCTATGACCGCATCGGGAACATCACCTACAAGTCCGACGTGGGGTCCTACGCCTACACGTACAACAACCAGCCCCACGCCGTGCGCACCGCGGGGGCCGTCTCCCTCCAGTACGACCTTGCCGGGAACATGACCCAGAAGGTGTCGAACGGGGTGACCCTCGGCATCACATGGAATGCGGACAACAGGCCCACCCTCATCACGAGGAACGGCTCCGACTACATCCAGTACACCTACGACGGAAACAGCACGAGGGTGCGGAAGGTGAACCTGGCGACGGGGTTCGTCACCCGCTACTACGGGGAGGTCTATGAGGAGAGGGGCACGACGGGTGTCATCCATCTCTTCGCCAACACCACCCAGATCGCCTCGGTGAGGACGGACGGGACCATCCAGTACTACCACGGCAACCACCTCGGGTCCGCCTCTGTCATAACGGACAGTACGGGGAGCGTGAAGGAGACGATAGAGTACCTCCCCTTCGGGAGCTACCGTGTGAGGCAGGACCTCGACGGCTCCTTCCCCAACGTGAACTACACCTTCACGGACCAGGAGGACGATGACGAGACGGGTCTCTACAACTACAAGGCCCGCCTCTACGATCCTCTCCTGGGGAGGTTCATATCGGCTGACTCCATAATACCCGAGCCGGGGAACCTCCAGGCGTTCAACAGGTATAGCTATTGTGTTAATAATCCGTTAGTATATACGGATTCGAGCGGACACTGGTCGCTGGGGGATGTCTTCGATGATATAGGGGATTTCTTCAGCGATGTGGGGGACGCGGTCTGGCAACCGGCGGCCGAGATCACGGCAGGAGCGGTAGGGGCGTGCATTGGCGGTCCCATCGGAGCAGGAATTGCCGTGGGACTTGTGAGGTATGGAATAACCGGAGATGCCAATGCTGCGCTCGCAAGCGCTGTGCAGGCCGGACTCTTCTACGGTGCAGGAGAGGTTTGCCCGGGGAACCCATTCGCGCATGCGGCAGCCGGTGCTGCGGGCGGAGGCATCGGCGCAGCGATCACGGGACAGGACATCGGTCGGGGTATGCTCGTCGGGGGAATATCGGGGTTTGCCGGTACCTTTGCCGGGGGATATATGAAGGGATGGGATCCTGCTTTTCAGCTCATCGGACGGTCAGTGGTGGGCGGGGTGGTCGGCGGCATCGGCTCCGAGATCTACGGAGGCAGTTTTGCCGAGGGATTCAAGCAGGGTGCCATTACGGCAGGGTATGCGGAGATATTCAATGGTTGGTTTCACGACCAATTCTTGCCGTGGCTCCGAAAGATGAAACCAGGTGCGCCTGGCTATTCAAATCAGAACGTAATGTTAGGGTCTCACGGTGTAGTCGTCGGGGGTGGAGGTATCAAGTGTTCCAAGGGAAACTCTTACATCGAAGTATGTATTGGGGTTGGCAGTCCCGGTTACAGTTGGACTGGATCAAAAGGTGCCCCAACACCTGGATTCTACGCGGCTGCTCAAGCGGGTTTCCACGCAGGAGTGCAATACGGCTACACATTCTATAGTTTCTCACCCGGCAATAGAGGAGATTTCTGGGAATTTGGATATGTGTCACCCGGCGGGAACCTTGCGGTCTGTGTGGTATTCTGAGGAATTAACCCTTCTTGATAACAAGGAGATGCGTCTTTGATCTACCTGTTGCTGATGACGGGCGTTGGTGCCATTGTGTTTCATCGAAGACTGGGTAACTGGACGGTGAAATACTGGGAGTGCTACGGAATTCATTATAGAACAAGAATAGTCCAAATTGGCTTTCTCTTGTGGGGAATAGGTGCAATCGTTTTCTCGCTCCTGCATCTACTGGGTTACATAGCGCCGCAAGGAGGCAGCGGTATCTGAGAGAGGACTTGGCCAAAACACTGAGACTTGTTGACACCATTACTTGAGGACATCCTTTAGCGTTGAACCCTTCAACCGTCTTTACCCCGCCCCCGGCGTTTCCTCCTCCAGAAACCGGTGCGGGTTCACTATCTGGGTCTTGATGCCCTTCTTTCCGAGCAGGCCGGTTGGGATATCCAGCAGGTCCTTATCCTCTGTTATGAGGAATTCGGCTTCGATCTCCCTGCACAATGACAGGTGATGGTCGTCCTTCGCATCCCTCGATAAGATGATGCGTTCCGATACGTTTACGAGAGTTGCCGCCCCGATGAGTTCATCGATCTTCTCCCGGACGAACACAAGCTGTTCCCCAACCATAGACCTCCTTTCTAGCCAGGTCAAGTGCCTTGAGCGCCTCTTCCCGGGAGATCCCCGCATCATTCAATACCCTTCCTATCTCGAGTATTATTATCTCCACAGTCTGCTCCCTTGCTGGAACAAGCCGGGCTATCGGCTTCTTCCGTTTCATCACGACGATCTCTTCGCCCTCGTTCAAATATTTCGCTGCATCCTGTTTGAATTCCCTCACTCCTATGAACTTCATGGCATCACCTCCCAACGAATGTCACTATGATTGTGGAGACAATTCAAGCGGGTCAGTTGAAAGTGACCAATCTGGTCTGTATTGTTCCCTATCAGCCGAATTCGTCTCCACCATGCGATGCCACCAACGACCGCCACCGTCCCGCATACGCAGTTTTGACTTTAATTTGGGGCGTTGTTCTGTTATAAGGTACAAGGAGGAAGCCATGGACAAGGTAGGCATCGTGGGTGTGGGGAATATGGGGGAGTCTGTCCTCAGGGCCCTCATGCAGAAGGGGGTAAAGAAGGACGATCTTTGTTTTGTTGAGGCAAAGAAGGACCGCGCCCTCCACATCGGAAAAACTTACGGCATCAAGGACGTGAAGAAGGTCCGGGAGCTGGCGAAGAGGTCCGACCTCATCGTGGTTGCCGTAAAACCCCAGGATGCCCGGAAGGTGCTCCCCGACGTTGCTTCCTCCATGGACGCATCGAAGGTCCTCGTCTCCATCATGGCCGGCGTGACCATGGCGAACATCATTGCACTGGCGGGCAGGTCGGTGAAGGTCATCAGGATGATGCCCAATATCGCCGTCAAGGTCGGTCAGGGTGTGATAGGCGTCGCGGCAGGCGCGGATGTCTCGCAGAAGGAAGTCTCCGAGGTGAAGGACCTCTTTTCCTCCGCGGGCCTTACCGTCGATGTGGGTGAAGAGCTTATGGACGCCGTCACCTCCCTCGGGGCCAGCAGCCCCGCATTCTTCCTTCTCTTCCTGGAAGCGATGATCGACGGCGGGGTCAAGACAGGTATTCCCAGGGACAAGGCCAGAGCCATCTCACTTCAGGTCATCAAGGGGACGATCGCCATGCTCGAAGAAGAGAACGTCCACCCCGCACTGATGCGCGAAATGATAACGTCTCCGGGCGGCACCACCATCAGCGGCCTGGCCGCTCTTGAAGACAAGGCTTTCAGGGGAAGCGTCATCGAGGCCATTGAAAAGGCCGCGAAGAGGGCAAAAGAGCTTTCCCTATGATGAACCAATACCAGAGCAAGCGGCAATTGATGGTGGAGACGCAGATCGTCGCCCGCGGGGTGACGGACAGGCGCGTCATCAACGCGATGCTGAAGGTCCCGAGGCACCTCTTCGTCGATGAGGCCCTCTGGCCGGAGGCGTACGAGGACCACCCTCTTCCCATCGGCGAGAAGCAGACCATCTCGCAGCCCTACATCGTGGCCCTCATGACGGAGCTCCTTCGGCTCACCGGCAAGGAGAAGGTCCTCGAGATCGGCACCGGGTCGGGGTATCAGTGCGCCGTGCTCGCCGAGATTGCCGACATGGTCTACACCATAGAGCGCATACCAGCGATAGCGAAAAGGGCGCGCAAGATATTCGACCAGCTCAAGTACAGCAACGTCATCATCCACATCGGCGACGGCACTCTCGGCTGGAAGGAACACAGCCCCTACGACGGGATCATCGTGACGGCCGCCGCTCCTCACCCTCCCAAGGCCCTGCTCGAACAACTCGCCATCGGCGGCAGGCTTGTCATTCCCATTGGAAACGAGTTCTCCCAGGACCTCATCATCTTCACCCGTGAGGCCAAAGATAGTTATACAGAAGAGAATTACGGCGGCTGCAGGTTCGTCAAGCTCATCGGTGAGCAGGGATGGAGAGAATGAACGGGGAAAGAGACACGGCGGATTTTGCCCGCTACGACGATATCGAGGTGGAGCGCCTCTACATGAGGGACCTGCGCAAGCTGCCCGTCATATCCGTCGAGGAAGAGAAGATGTACGCCCGGATGGTGGCGGAGGGGAACCCCGAGGCCCGGAAGAAGATGATAGAGGCCAACCTGCGTCTCGTCGTGAAGATCGCCCGTCGGTACGTCAACCAGGGAATGAGCCTCCTCGACCTCATCGAGGAGGGCAACATAGGTCTCATCAAGGCGGTGGAAAAATTCGACCTGGCGAAGGAGTGCCGCTTCTCCACGTATGCAACGTGGTGGATAAAGCAGTCCATCGAGCGGTCGATAGCGAACCATTCCCGGACGATACGTTTGCCCGTCCACGTCTCATCCCGGGTGAACAGGATATCGAAGATCATCAGCGCCGCCGTTGAGAAGACGGGCCGGGAACCTTCGCTGGAGGAGATCTCCACGGAATCGGGGTACCGCATCGATTTCGTCAGGAACCTTTTCACCATGGCGATAAAAACCTATTCCCTCGAAAGCTATATCGACGAGAACTCGAAGCTCACCCTCGAGGAGGTCATTCCCAACCCCGACAACGAAGAACCGCTTTCCATCCTGGAGCACACGAGGCGCATGGAGGAGGTGGCATCATGGCTCGACACCCTGGCCTCCGATGAGAGAAAGGTCATAATGCTGCGCTTCGGCCTTGACGGGGACGAACCGCAGACGCTGGAATCCATCGGCAAAACCTTCGGCGTGACGCGGGAACGGATACGTCAAATCGAACAGAAGGCCCTCAACAAGCTCCGTAAGATCGTCAAGAGACGGAATATTGGAACAGAAAGCATCTGAACCTTCCCGCCGGAACCCGGCGCTCGACATCATCCGCAAAGGCTCCGTCATCACCATCATAACACTCGTATCGAGACCGCTGGGCTACATCCGCGAGGCGATACAGGCGTATCTCTTCGGGGCCACCCTTCTCGTCGATGCCTTCATCGTGGCCTTCAATTTTCCCGAACTCATCCAGACCCTTTTCTTCTCTGGGGCAACGAGCGCCTTCCTCATTCCCGTGTGCACGAAGTATCTCCACGACCGCGAGGAATATTCCCGCATATACTCGACGTTCATCAACATCTCCGTGGTCCTCACGCTCTTCGTCTCCCTCCTGTTCTTCCTCTTCAGCGGCACTGTCGTGCGGATGATCGCCCCGGGTTTCACCGAAGAGGCGAGGGCCGTCACAAACAATCTCTTCCTCATCATGATACCCGTTATAGCCTTCCACACGGTCCTTTCCGTCATGAAGGCCTTCCTGAACGCGAAGGAGCACTTCGCCGCCCCCGAGCTGTCGGGGATACTGTGGAACCTCTTCTTCATCGCCTCGGCGGTCCTTTTGGCGAAGAAGCTCGGCATCTACAGCCTTGCCATAGGCGTCAGTGTTGGGTCCCTGCTGCAGATCGTCATGCAGTATCCCTATCTCAGGAAATTCGGCATCCGTTACCACTTCTCCCTCGATCTCGGCCACCCTGCCGTCACCACGGCCAAGCGCCTTTTCACTGGCGCGCTCATCGCTACGTCCATCGTGCCCATCAATAGCTTCGTCGGGAGGATCATAGCCTCCTACCTCCCCCACGGGGAGGTGGCATCCCTTTCCTATGCCTTCAGGATTTTCATCCTTCCCTTCAGCCTCTTCGCGGTCCCCGTGTACACGGTCATGTTCTCGAAGCTTTCGAAACTCTTCCACGACAACGACATGGGCGATTTCAGGGCCCACATAGACAGCTCCGTCGTCCTCATCTGCGTGACCCTCATCCCGGCAACAATGCTGCTGTGTGCCACGGGCGACCTGTGCGTGAAGATCCTTTACGAACGCGGGGCCTTCACCGCAACGGACACGGCGATGACGAACCGGGCCCTCTTCGGCTACAGCGTGGGGCTTGTCTTCTATGCCCTGTCCATCTCCTTCGTGAGAATATTCAACGCCATGCACGATATGAAAACACCGGCCATCATCGGCATCACCTCCATCGCGCTCAACGCCATCATCGCCTCCGTCCTCATGGTCCCCTTCAAGAACCTCGGGATCTCCCTGGCGACGTCCATCGTGTCCCTCTACAATTTCCTCTTCCTCTATATCATCCTCAGGCACAGGACGGGGTACCGGCTCGCCAGACCCGCGGTGCGGGACATCATCAAGTCCCTTCTTGCCGGGATACTCCTCACCTTTCTTATCGTCCTTACGCGCCGGCTCCTGCCGGGAAGCCTTCTTTTCCCGCTTATCATCAGTGCTTTGTTGACAATTGCCGTCTATGGTATAGTCTTTAAGAATTACTACCGAAGACTCTTGCGCCGGAGATGATGCCATGCCCGTATTCTCTAGAAACGAGCTGACGCCCGAGAATATCCTGAAGCATATCGGAAAGGTCCATGACGAGAACTACGACAACCATGGCATCCCCCTCGTCTCCCGGGTCTTCAGGGACGTCGTCGACCTCTTCGACGGCAAGCGGCCCGGTTATCACCGCTGCGACACGCAATACCACGACCTCTACCACACCATGCAGACCGTGCCGCCTTTCGTGGAGATCATCAGCGGGTGGAACAAGAGCGGAGCCTCTCCGAAGGTTTCGGAGGATTTCTTTGCCTATGGGACCATCGCTGTCCTTCTTCACGATACAGGGTACATCAAGGAGATCGGCGACGACGAAGGCACGGGCGCGAAATACACCCTCACCCACGTCCAGCGCAGCATCGACTTCGCCAACGTCTACCTCCGCCAGATAGGCCTGCCCGTTGCCGAAATACGCCACATCCTCAATATCATCCGGTGCACCGGCGTCACCATCGACCTCAATGTTCGCTTCCGCAATGACCAGGAACGCGTGGTCGGATGCGCCCTCGGGACCGCCGACCTCCTGGGTCAGATGTCTTCCCCCGATTACATCGACACCCTCCCCGTCCTCTTCGACGAATTCGCCGAGTCCTATAGTTTTGAGGGTGTTGAGAAACTTCACAGGAAGGGCTCCACCCTGTACGCCGACGCTGACGAGCTTATCAGGTCGACGCCCACATTCTACGAGAAAGTGGCCCTCAAACGCTTCGAGATGATGGGTTCCATGGAAACGTACATCCCCTACCACTATGGCGGAAGAACGAACCCCTACATGACCGCAATCCAGAGGAACATCAGAACCATCAAGAAGAAGTGGAAGTAAAGAAACCCCGATTGACTGAATCCCCAGCCTGTGTTAGCATTCCTTCTACAAAGGACAACTCGCGTGAACCCATGATAAAGACCATCAGAGAGTTCCATGTGTCGCGGAAGGCCAGGGACACATATCATTTCAGCGACTCCCTCTTCACCTTAAGCGGCAACGTCATATTCACCAACTTTCTCGCGGCCCGCACCTTCGCTCAGAAGATGAACGACAAGCGGGACCTCATCCTCTACCCCGAGAGCGCGATACGCGCGGGCGCGCTCATCGCCATGGGCCTCATCGACGAGGTCCTTCATTACATGGTAAGCGTGTACTCGGGATCCGCTCGGAAGGAAGTGATGGCCGACGCCCTCTCCCACCTCGAGGCCAGGCTTGGCGCGGGCGAACTGGAAAGGACCATACGCCAGTTCAGCGACGAGTTTCCGCCCCTTGCCGTCTACCAGAGAAAGATGACGCTCGACGAGTACCTCAGCGGCCAGACGGGTGAAACCCCCAACCGGCGGATCGTACTCGAAGAAATGCTCCTTCTGTGGCTCGCGAACATGAACCCCGCCTTCTCCCCCTTCACCGAACTCTTCGACGACTCTTCCTTGAGGAGAGAGACCTCGTTTCTGAAGACCATCGCCGAGCTGAGGGTCTTCTTCGACTCGCAGCCACCCTTCGGCCCGGAGGGCCAGAACCTGATAGACCTGCTCCGCAGCCCGGCCGTCGCCGTGCCCCACTCGCTATCGGGGCAACTGGAATACATCATGGAGCGCTGGGGACACCTTCTGGGCACCAGGTTCATTTCCCGCATGCTCAAAAGCCTCGACCTCTTCAAGGAAGAGGAGAAGATGCCCTTTCTCGGGCCCGGCAAGGCGCAGGTGTATCGCTATACCGGCCTCGAATTCGAACCGGAACAGTTCAGCGCCGACAGAGACTGGATGCCGCGGCTCATCCTCATTGCCAAGAACGTCTACGTCTGGCTCGACCAGTTATCGCAGTCATACGGCCGGCCGATACACAAGCTCGACCAGATACCCGACGAGGAACTCGACATTCTCCAGAGGCGGGGTTTTACCGGGATATGGCTCATCGGCGTCTGGGAGCGCAGCGCTGCCTCTCAGCGTATCAAACAGATGTGCGGCAACCCCGAGGCGGTCCCTTCAGCCTATTCCCTGCACGACTATATCATTGCCCGGGACCTCGGCGGCAAGGAGGCCTTCCTTCAACTCAAGGACCGAGCCACGCAGAGGGGCATCCGCCTTGCCAGCGACATGGTACCGAACCACGTCGGCATCTACTCACGCTGGGTCATCGAGCATCCCGACTGGTTCATCTCCGTCGACCACAATCCCTTTCCCTGGTATTCCTTCGGCGGGCCCAACCTGTCGCACGACGACCGCGTTTCCATCCAGATAGAGGACCATTATTACGACCGCACCGATGCGGCGGTGGTCTTCAAGCGGCGCGACAACTGGACCGGTGACGAGAAGTTCATCTACCACGGGAATGACGGGACAAGCATGCCCTGGAACGACACGGCACAGCTCAACTACCTCAATCCCGAGGTGCGCGAGGCGATGATCCGCACCATCATCCATGTGGCACGGGAGTTTCCCGTCATCCGCTTTGATGCCGCGATGACGCTCACGAGGAAACATTACCAGAGGCTCTGGTTTCCCGAACCGGGCACGGGCGGGGCCATACCGACCCGGACGGAGCACAGTCAGACCTATGAGGATTTCTCGAAGGCCATGCCTGCCGAGTTCTGGCGTGAGGTCGTGGACCGTGTCGCCGTGGAGGCGCCGGACACGCTCTTGCTCGCCGAGGCGTTCTGGCTGCTGGAAGGATACTTCGTCCGGACGCTCGGGATGCATCGCGTCTACAACAGCGCCTTCATGAACATGCTTCGCGACGAGGAGAATTCCAAGTACCGCCAGGTCATGAAGAATACCCTCGAATTCGACCCGCAGATACTCCGCAGATTCGTCAACTTCATGAACAACCCCGACGAGAGGACGGCGGTGGACCAGTTCGGTACGGGAGACAAGTATTTCGGGATCTGCACCATGATGGTCACGATGCCGGGGCTACCCATGTTCGGCCACGGACAGGTGGAAGGATACGGGGAGAAGTACGGCATGGAGTACCGCAGGGCGTACTGGGACGAAACGCCGAACCAGTACCTTGTCGAACGCCATGAGCGGGAGATATCCCCCCTGCTCCGCCGGCGTCACCTCTTCGCCGACGTCGAGAATTTCCTCCTCTACGATTTCTTCAGTCCCGACGGCGGCGTCAACGAGGACGTTTTCGCATACTCGAACCGCTTCGAGGATACGAGAACGCTCTTTGTCTTCCACAACAGGTACGCTTCGGCACGAGGCTGGATACGCCAGTCCGCCGCGTTCTCCGTCAAGGAAGGCTCCGGGGATACCCGCAGGCTCGTTCAGAGGGACCTCGCGGAAGGTCTCGGCCTCGCCAGGGACGGCGCCCACTTCACTCTTTTCAGGGACCACATTTCCAATCTGGAGTACATAAGGGAAAATGGGGAACTGGCCGAAAAGGGTCTCTTCGTGGAGCTTCAAGCCTATCAATATCATCTTTTCTTCGATTTCCGCCAGGTCGCAGACAATGAATGGCACCATTACGCGCAATTGTGCGGGTATCTTGGCGGCAGGGGCGTTCCCAGCATCGAAGAGACCATGCGCGAGATCTTCCTCCAGCCTGTCCACCAGTATTTCAGGGAGCTTGTCAACCCCGGGTTCTTTCGGTATGTCCTCACCACCCACAGGGACGTCGTGAACCGGAAGGTCCTGTTGCCGCCGGAGGAACTGACCGACGAGGTCACACGCAAGCTTGCAGACCTCTTTCGTGAGATCAAGACATACACCGGCTCCTCCCGGGACGAACAGACCATCATCCGGGAAGTGACAAGAAAACTGGCGATCCTGGTCACGTCCCATCCCTTCATGGAGCACATCACCGACAGCGAGACGGACATCCATTCCGTCCTGTCCCGGGAACTTTCCGCCGCCCACCTGGCGTGGCTCTTCGTCCACGTCCTGGGGGACCTCATCGACGGCGGCGGGGCACGGGAGGAGGTCAGCAGAAGCTGGATAGACGAATGGCTCCTCGGCCGTATCATCGGGGAAACCCTCGGCGAACTGGGCTACGACGACAGCGACAGACACTCCGCGCAGCTGCTCATCAAGATCTTCACCACCCACCAGAGATGGTGCGACGAACATGATCCCCGGTCGGTGCTGGCGTCCCTCATGGCCGACGGTGATGTCCACTATTTGCTCGGTGTGAACCGTTACCAGGGCGTTCTGTGGTTCAGCAAGGAGGCCTTTGAGGACATGATCGCCTGGATGCATTTCACCGCCGGCGTCTCCATATTGTCCCGGGAAGAGATCGAGGAAAGGAAAATGCGTGAGGAGCTCCGCGACAGTTTCAGGGCCATCGACACGCTTCACCAGGCATCCCTGTCATCGGACTATCAGCTTGAAAAGCTCATGACCCTCTTGAAAGAGAACAACCAATAACCAAATCAGACGGACAATAACCGACGATCATACGATCATTCCGTTTTCACTTTCGCCCCGGTTGGTTGGTCATTGGTGAATTGATCATTTTCTTCTTTATTGGTGATTGGAATTTGGTTTATTGGTTATTTCTTTGTCTTCCTGAGTACTTTGTCTTTACAGGGCATGTTCTTGTGCACGAGGGTCTTCTTGAGGGCGCACCGGATCGCCACGAAGGTCCTGCAGCTTCCCGAGCCGTCCACACCGGTCTCGCTCGGCATCGACGCATACTTGCAGGACAGGTCACAAAAACCCAGCAGTTCTTTCATCGAGACTTATTTACCACATCGCGACGAAAGGTACAAAGATTTTTCCTCCCCTCAGGCTGCCAGGATGAGAATAATGACAACGAACAAAGCGGCCAGAACAAGGAGTACCGTCCATGACAGGGCACTGGTCCTTGCCCGGTCCTTCCCGGTGGGCTCCGGACTGTCCGCTTCTTTCCGCGCGGTGAGTGACCGGGACGCGGCAAGGAAAAGAACAAGGCCGATCACGCCCGCCAGCACCCAACCCAACACGCCTCCCCAGGATGGATCCGGCCGTCTCGTGAGAACCGCCACCGCTCCCCCGAAACCAATGACGGCCATCAAGCCTCCCACCACTTTGACAAGCATCCAGGGGATCTGTTTCGCTTCAGACCGCACTTGTTCTTTCATCCATGTCCTCCTCACTCGTGCAGCGCTCAAGGTGGGGCGATCTCTTCGCGTTCACCCTTTCATCAAAAGCAGGCTCAACGCCATGATCGCCATCCCGCTGATGAGGCCGAAGAGGCTGTCGTGTCCCTTCCCGTAGGCACGGCTTGCCGGGAGAAGTTCGTCGAGACTGATGTATACCATAACGCCGGCAACGCCGCCGAAGAGAATCCCCATGAACTGCTCGGGGATGGCTCCCGACGCACCGCCCGTGAACACTCTGAGCGCCAGGTACGCAGCAGCCGCCGCCACCGGTTCCGCCATGCCGCTCAGGAAGGAATAGAAGAATGCCTTCCTGCGTTTCCCCGTGGCATAGAAGATGGGTACGGAAACGCTGATGCCCTCGGGAATATTGTGCAAGGCGATGGCCGTGGCTATCGCCAGGCCAAGGCCGGGGTCCTTCAGCGCGGCAAGGAAGGTCGCCAGCCCTTCCGGCAGATTGTGCACGGTTATGGCAAGCGCCGTGAAAAGACCCATGCGCATCAACCTGCCCTTGTGAAGGTCGGTGCTCTGCCCCGGCCCGGGACCTTCCACCGCGGGCGCGCCGATCGGTGGAGACCCGGCAGAGCCGTGGAGAGGGACAAACTCGAATTCCGCGTGCGTTTCGTGGGGATTCTCAGATGAAGGGATGAGCTGGTCAATAACCCCTATGAACAGGACACCACCGAAAAAAGACGCCACGTTGATCCAATGTCCCGCCGGATCTCCGTAGCACTCGACAAGCACACCGGACCCCTTAAAGAATATCTCCACGAAAGAAACGTAGAGCATCACTCCCGCGGAAAACCCCGTCGAGACCGACAGGAAGCGATAATTGGTCCTGCGGGCCGCGAAGGCGATAACGCTCCCGATACCCGTCGCCAACCCGGCAAACGTGGTCAGCCCCAGCGCCGTCCACACCTCCGTCATCGACCCCGACTCCCATCCTTCTCGATCATGGCTGCTTCTACAATACATTGCGGCCTTGATTTTTGCAAGTTGGGGGGGCGGATAACGAATCTCGGGTGACAGGTTACAGGAAGGGATCTACGTCCCATGACCCATAACCCATCACCCATTACCTGTCCTCTCAGAACCTTATCGTCAATCCGCCGATGTAGGTGTTGTCCGCCTCTGCCTTGTTGAGGCCACGCTTGTAGCCGAGGTCGAGGTCGATCTTGTCCGTGATGGAGTATATGAGGCCCCCGAGAAAGAAGGCGGGGTCGGTGGCTGCCGTCCTGTCGGTGTTCGTTTTCGTTCCCACATTAGCCACGAGCTTCAGCGGCTTCGCCACGGTGACAACGGCGGCGATATCCCCGCCCCATATGTCCTTTCTCTCGTCCGTGTCGTTATCATTGCGTCTGTACCCCGCATTGAGATGCAGGGAGACGGGGCCTATGTCCTGTGTGGCGATGAAGAGTGCTCCGTAGGTCATCCGGCCGGTTCCGAAACCCTTGTTGTGGTTCCCCGTCGGGAAGGACACCCCGGGCTTCACTGCCATGGCAAAGCCACCCTTCTCAAAGAACCGCCACTTTGCCTCCAGCGTCATGTCGGCAATACCATTTTCGTTGTGTATGGTATCACCATCTTCGCTGATCTTCGACCACTCATATGGCACTCCCAGGAGGACATCCAGGTTGTCGAGGATGCCATAGGAAAGGGTGGTGCTGGCGGAAGACGCGTCCTCCTTGGTCACCACTCCGTCATCGTCCGTCCTGTGGTCCGACGTTTCGAAACCCAACTCCACCTGGAACGCACCTTTTCCCAGCGTCCCCGCGTCATCGGTGAGGAGCGGCCGGGCGGCGAAGGTCACTCCCGGCAGGGAAACCGCCAGGGCAAGAACAAGGGCCGCCTTTATCATCTTTCTACTCAACCTGATCTGCGACAATGTGACCATGTATATCTCCTTATATAATAGTCGAATATCCTTTCCATAAGTTAACAGAGGAAGAACCTTCCCTTAAGCCACCGCCCTGTCGGCGGTGCGGCGACAATGCGCATCCTTGCGGGAGCCCGCGCATCCGGACTCTCCCGCACCCCTTTGACCGGATGCCACAAGACGCTGCAGGCATTCGCGCAAACTGCATACACCGCAGGAATGTACCATGATCACGGGGATGCTTTTTGACTTCGCGGCACTCACAGCCTCTCTCTTCAACTGATGCGATACCTTTCCCGTGAACATGACCATGACATCGACGGTCTTGAGGCGGGTCGTGAGACCCGTCTTTGTTTTGGTAAAAACCCTCAACTCCACTCCATGCCTTCGGGCTTCAGTTTCATAATCCCGCTCCAATCTATCCATTCCACCTATCAAAGCAACGCACATTGATGCCTCCTTGTTGTCTGTCCCGTTAAACTCCTTATTCCGTTTTCCTGTCCCTGTCCTGGCACGTGCACGACGAGCACCCGCAGCACTTTCCCGTTTCCCGGCCTGTCACCAGGCGGTAAATGGACCGGGCGGCGAGAACGACCACCGCTCCCACGATCACCACTACCGCCGTCAATTCCCCGATCGATCCATTCATGAGATACCTCCCGTCAGATACCGATACCGAGCAGCCTTCCCGCCTGGAACACAACCACCGTCAGTATCCACGCCATCACCGTAAGCCCGGCAAGCTGGAAAAGGGCCCACTTCCAGGAGT
Source organism: Syntrophorhabdus sp. PtaB.Bin047 (assembly GCA_002067235.1). Lineage (GTDB taxonomy): Bacteria > Desulfobacterota > Syntrophorhabdia > Syntrophorhabdales > Syntrophorhabdaceae > Delta-02. The sequence goes on along the minus strand of MVQP01000018.1, from coordinate 10,667 downwards.
TGCTCTCCCTGCGCGTCACCGCGATCGTTGCCATGCAGGGAGCACTTACCAGGCAAAAGAGCATGATGCAGAATGCCACGAGCGGAGTGTAGTTGGCACGCAATTGATCGCGAAGCTCCGAGGACTCTTCGCTGGCCTCCTTGCCGACGCTGTAGACAATGCCCAGCTGTGCCACAAAGACCTCCTTCGCGGCAAAGGCACCGATGAGGGCCGTACCTATCTTCCAATCAAATCCCATGGGCTTGAGCACCGGCTCCAGGGCGTGGCCGATCCTTCCCGCGATGCTGCCCTTGAGCGACGCCTCTGTCATCGCGTTCTCGATCGACGTGATCTTCTCCTTCTTCATCTCCTCGTCCGTTACGGTCGCTTCCACTGCCTGTTTCTCCTTCTCGAACCGCTCCGCCTTGTCTTCCGGCAGACCGGGAAAGGTCGTCAGCGCCCACAGGACGATGGAGATACCGAGGATGATCGTTCCGGCCTTCTTGAGGTAAAGCCACCCACGCTGCCACATGTGGGTCAAGACACCCCTTAACGTCGGCAGACGGTACGGAGTCAGCTCCATCACGAAGGGAACCGATTCCCCCTTGAAGATTGTGCCGCGCAGGATCTTCGCGCTGATAACGGCAAGAAGTACCCCTATGACGTATATTATCCAGAGCATCGGGGCGTTCCACGCCTGCGGAAAGAACGCGGGGATGATGAGCGCATAGATGGGAAGCCTAGCTCCGCAGCTCATCAGGGGAACAACGAGCATGGTGACCAGTCTGTCCCTCCTGTTCTCCAGCATCCTGGTCGCCATGATGGCCGGAACGGAGCAGCCGAATCCGATAAGCATGGGTATGAAGCTCTTTCCGTGGAGCCCTATCTTGTGCATCAGGCGGTCCATGATGAACGCGGCCCGCGCCATGTATCCGGAATCCTCGAGGATCGCGATCGCGAAGAACAACAAGAGAATATTGGGCAGGAAGACAATGACGCCGCCGACGCCGCCGATGATGCCGTCCACGATCAGGGATCTGAGCAGGCTCTCCGAGCCTTCCGGCCACAGGGCGCCAATGCTGCTCCCCAGCCATCCGAAAAGACCTTCTATCCACCCCATGGGAGGATCCCCCAGGGTGAATGTCAGGTAGAAGACCAGGTACATGAGCCCCAGGAAGATGGGGATGCCAAGGACACGGTTTGTGATGACCGTGTCGATCTTATCAGAAATGGTATGGAGGACCTCCACGGTGGAGTGCACCGCCTCCTGGCACGCACCCGAGATGTACCCGTATCTGCTGCTGGCGATGATCGTTTCCGGATTCTCCCCGAGGATGCCCTCTATATGCGAAGAACTCTTCGCAAGCTGGGCACGGACCGCGTCGGACGAAACCTTTTCGAGGACATCCCTGTCGTTCTCCAGGAGTTTCACAGCCAACCAGCGTGCGCCATACTTCTCAGCGACGAGAGGGTCGCCCTTCAGGAAGGGCATTATCTTGCCGATCTCTTCCTCAAGTTCCTCCCCGTAGTTGACAGAAGGCGTTTCACCGGGGTCCCTTTTCTGCAGCGAGACGGCCACAATCTGCATCATCAGCTCCTCCATGCCCTCGCCCTTGTGGCCGACCGTCCTCACAACGGCCGCGTTGAAGAACCGGGAAAACTTCTCCAGATCGAACTCATATCCCCGTGCACGGGCCTCATCGCTCATGTTGAAGGCCAGCACGAGAGGTACCCCCGTTTCCATGAGCTGAACGGCAAGATAGAGGTTCCGCTCCAGGTTGGAGGAATCGATGATGTCCACCACCACATCAGGCTTCTCGTCAACGATGAAGTTCCTTGCCACCAGCTCCTCAGCCGAATAAGCGGTAAGACTGTATGTACCGGGAAGATCAACGAACATGATCTCATGGCCGTCATATCGGCTGTAGCCTTCCTTCCTTTCCACCGTCACCCCGGGGTAATTGCCCACATGCTGCTTGGCGCCGGTGAGGTTGTTGAATATGGTGGTCTTCCCCGAGTTCGGATTTCCCGCGAGCGCCACAACGATCCTTGATCCCATAGGTTCTCCCATCCTTCCAATAATCTCCTGCCGTTATTAGTTGTAGCCAATGAAGTTAGCTCTGCCTAACTTCATTGGCAAATTTTTTTAGACAACGATGATCTTAGCGGCCATTCCCCGACCGAGCATGACCCGGCTGCCCTTAACGGCAACGATAAAGGGTCCCCGCGCCGAATTGAGTATCACATCCACCGGTACTCCCGGAACCAAACCCATCGCCGCCAGCCTGCCCTTGAGATCCTGGCCCGAATCCACGGCCACGATATACACCTTTCTTCCGGCTTCAACGGCGCTGAGCGGCATCGAACGCCGCTCCTGCCGCATTGTCTCCTCCCGGTCAGATGATCTCAACATCTATCCCCTCGGCCTCGGCTTTTCTGAGCGACAGGTGGTAACCCTTCACCTTCACATCTATCGGGTCTCCCAGCGGCGCTATGCGCTCCACCTCAACAACGGAACCAGGGGTGACGCCCATTTCAACGATCCGCCTTCCCGCCTCGCTCCGTCCCCGGACCTTTACAATCTTGCATCTCTGGCCTGGTCTTAAGTCTTTCAACCGTGACAATGCCATTGCCTTTGCACCTCCTTCCTTCGCCCGAACCTTCACCTCATCAAGACATGAGGCAATACACTTCTCGCAGTTCTCCCAGGTGTTCGTGTGGTCGCACTGATACCCGAATCCCTTGATCCACTTCTGACCGCCCCGGGGACAGGTCTCGACAAACTCCACGAACCTCACGAACCTCTCCACTATGTCCCTGGGGATGGAATGTTCCATCCGGCATGCCGCTACGTCCGCGTCCGCCTCGGGAACGGCCAGCACCTCGACGAAGAAATCGTGGAGTATCTCGTGCCTGCGCACAACGTCCTTCGCCGCGACCTCCCCCTCTTCCGTCAGCGTTATGAGGTCATAGGGCGAGTAATTGATCAGCTTCTTCTCAGACAGGGATCGAAGGGCTCCCGTCACGGACGCATAGCTCACCTTCAAGCGTCTCGCGATGTCCCGCGGCTTCACCGCATGCTTCTCCGCGACGATGTGAAATATAGCCTCCAGATAATCCTCAAGGCTTGCTGTTAGTGTCTCGGTCCCTGTCATATGTCACCCCCAATTTCTAATATATTTAGGGTCGCCTAAGTATTTACAACAGTACTAACCGAATTGCAAGCATTTTTTTGAAGCTCTCCCTTTTTCTCTCCCTCACCGTATTCTCCCGAACCACCGGAAAAGGCGGATGAGAACACACTCCTCCCGGAACCCTCCGAAACCTTTCATTCCTATCGTATTTCGCACCCTCTTGCGCCATCGGACCCGATTCATACCGCCAGTCCACTCAACCTGCCGTTGACCGTTTTCAACCCTGGCATGGTTGCAATCCACCCTTCACCGTAATATAACTAGATTGTATGAAGGACATAGGCTCAAGGTTACGTTTACTGCGAGAAAAGCACGGCCTCAAGCAGGTAAACCTTGCCAACGCTCTGCAGGTCACGCCACAGGCTGTCTCCAAATGGGAGAAAGGAGCCAACCTGCCCGACGTTCACGTCCTGGCGAAGATCGCCCGCCTCTTCGATGTCAGCACCGACTACATTCTCGGACTCACGGAAGCGGGCACTGGCGTCTTTCCAGCAACCATCTTCTGTTCGACCGTTACCCATTTCGAAAAGCGGTCCATATCGATGGAGTCGAAGGACTTGGCCGAATACACCAACGTCCTCTTCTACGATATCACCGAGTCGGTCCTGAGATTCGACGGCATACCCGTCAAATATGTGGGAGATGGCTTTCTGGCCTTTTTCTCCGGCGCCGATCATGCCGATAGGGCCCTCGGTGCCGCCATCCATGCGAAGAAGACGATCTACCAGAAAGACCTCGTCATCGCCCTCAATTCCGGAAGCATTTACATGGGCCTCGTGGGGCATCCGAGGTACGCCGCCCGCGATATCGTGGGTGAAAGCGTCAATCGGGCTTTTCTGGTTGCGGGATGGGCGTCCCGTAACTGCCCGTCGGGCATAGCCGCAACCCGGTCCGTCATGACCCTGGCCAGGGGATCCTATGAGACCATCCTCCACGGTGCCGCGAGCGTAGACCTCATCGACGAAAAGCTTGACATCCTGGAGATACATCTCCCGCAATGACGGAGGGACTATCATGCAGGTCAACCTCAAACGTTACGGACTCTACCTCTTCCGCTGGCAGCTCTCCACGCCCATCCTCGCCGCTGCCCTTTACCTGCTGTCAACGATTGACAAGGTCACTGCGACCATTGTCGCCAACCTTATAGGAGGACTCATCTTCTTCTGGGTGGACATGTTCATATTCACCTCGGAGAAGCTTTCCGTGGAATGGGAGGTAAAAGACACCGTCGTATGCGTGGACTGCGGACGGGAGGCCCGCGGCTACCGGATCGTCAGGGCCAGGGCCTACGACAGGAGACGTGATTCCCATCCCGAGTATCGTTGCGAGCAATGCTCCATCAGGAAAACACGGGAGCTCAGACAAAGGGGCGTCCCCGTTTAGAAGCGCCTTACGGCAACCCCGCTCCTTCGGATCCCTGTTCCGATCCCATGTCCTTCCGGCAGTTGTCGCTCCCCGGGGAAGTCCGTGCAAACCGGACACAGTCGTGCTGCGGTAACGGATGGCGCTTTTCCCGCCTTATCCGGAGTCCGAATGCCGGGACAACTGCAAACCCTATGTCACGTAAACAGAAAGGAGAAAGAAAGATGACGCAGAAACGATTGAAGACCTACGTAACAGGCTACCCGCGCATCGGCGAGAACAGAGAGCTCAAGAAGGTCACCGAGGCATTCTGGGAGGGCAGAGAGGACTTTGACACCGTCACCGGCATCTCGAAGGATCTCAAGGCGAGACACTGGCAGGACCAAAAGGCCCGCGGTATCGATTTCATCAGCAGCAACGACTTTAGTCTCTACGACTCCATGCTCGACATGGCGGTCCTCTTCAACGCGGTCCCTGAACGGTTCAGGCATATCAAGGAAGATCACGAACGCTACTTCGCCATGGCGCGTGGAACCGGGAACGCCGTCGCGATGGAGATGACGAAGTGGTTCAACACGAACTACCATTACATTGTGCCCGAGCTTTCCGCAAACATGGATTTGGAGTTGCATCCCCACAAGGTACTCGGCGAATTCAACGAGGCCGCGAAGATCGGCATAAAGACCAAGATCAACCTCATCGGTCCCGTCACCTTTCTCGCCCTCTCAAAAAGAGTGGACGGCAGCGATGACCCCCTCAACCTGCTGCCCGCCTTCCTGCCTCTCTATGTTTCCCTCCTGCGGAGCATCTCGGAACTCAGCGACGAGGTCTTCGTCCAGTTCGACGAACCCATCATCGTTCGCGACCCTGACGACAGGACCCTCACATGCCTGAAGACAGCCTACGAAACGCTGGCCCGGGCGGTACCCGGTGTCAGGCTCATCGTGACGACATACTTCGACCATGCAACGGAGGCCATCGAAGCCCTCCGCGATGTCGACCTTTTCGCCATGGGGCTCGATCTCGTCTGCGGCCCCGAAAACCTCCTCGCGCTCAGCCACCTCAACGGCAAGAAGCTTATCGCCGGCATAGTCGACGGGAGAAATATCTGGAAGAACGACTATCAAAGATCCCTGTCCACGCTGCAGGCCCTGGAACACATAGTGCGACCGGACGATATCATGCTGTCCACAAGTTGCTCCCTTCTGCACGTTCCTTACACTCTCTCACATGAAACCGCCCTTGACCCGGAGATACGTTCCTGGATGAGCTTCGCCAGGGAAAAGCTGACCGAGCTCTCGGACATCTCGAAGATACATTCAACAGGAAAAGGCGCACCGGGAAACCTGGAAATACTGCAGACGAACCAGCGGATCATCCGGGACAGGCAATGCTCCCTCCGGATTCATGATCCCGCCGTTCGCAGGCGTTCTCGCTCCATAACACAAAGGGTCCGTCAGGGCAGCTTCGCGGAAAGGGCGACGGCCCAGAGCACGGTCTTCAAACTCCCCCCGTTGCCGACAACAACCATCGGAAGCTTTCCCCAGACAGACTCACTGAGGAAACTGCGGCAGGACCTGAAGAGAGGGGCCATCACCCGGGACGAATACGGGTTGAGGATCAGGAACCATATCGACTCATGCATAGAATTCCAGGAAAGGATAGGCCTCGATGTGCTCGTCCACGGCGAGCCTGAAAGGAATGACATGGTCGAGTACTTCGGCGAGCAGCTATCCGGTTTCGCCTTTACGCGAAACGGGTGGGTACAGAGTTACGGCACGCGGTGCGTCAAACCGCCCGTGATCTACGGCGACATAAGCAGACGGGAACCGATGACCGTCGACTTCATATCCTACGCCCGGAGCAGGACCCGAAAACCGGTCAAGGGGATACTGACGGGTCCCGTCACGATTCTGAACTGGTCGTTTGTGCGAGACGACATCGAGCGCTCTGACGTGTGCGAACAGATCGCCCTCGTTATAAGAGACGAGATAGAAGACCTGCAGCACGCCGGGATCGGGATCGTCCAGGTGGATGAGGCAGCATTCAAAGAGGGATACCCGCTGAGAAAGGAAAAGAGGGACAAATATGAACGGTGGGCCGTAAAGTGCTTCCAGCTCGCCGTCAGTTCCGCCCGCATGACAACACAGATCCATACGCACATGTGCTACAGCGACTTCACCGATATCATTCAGACCCTTGAAAGGATGGATGCGGATGTCCTTGCCATAGAGACATCGAGAAGCGGGAACAGGCTTCTCAAGGTCTTCAATGATCGGGGCTACAGCAACAACATAGGTCCGGGGGTCTACGATATCCATTCCCCAAGAGTGCCAACGGTTCAGGAACTGACGGACAAGATACGCCAGCTTCTCCTCGCGCTTCCGGCATCGCGTGTCTGGATAAACCCCGATTGCGGACTGAAGACGAGAAAATGGGCGGAAGTATCCCCGAGCCTCAGGAACATGGTCACGGCAACCCGGGCCGTACGGAGAGAGCTGGCAGAACGCTGAGGAATCATGAGTGTTGACTCGGGCAGGTATGTTGTTGTAAATAGAGTAAGGAGCATCATGGTTTACCTTCAAGGGAAGTGAAGTGAGAATCTTCCGCTGTCCCGCAACTGTGATGGGCTTTTGAGCAACGCCTGGCGAAGAGCCGGCCACTGTCCCGTGAAACCGGAATGGGAAGGCGCGTTGGCTTCCGGTGCCCTTAAGTCAGGAAACCTTGGGTAGACCGTCCTAACCGAAGCCTTACGAGGAATAAGGAGGAACGTCATGAGATACCATTATCCCTGAATCGCTGACCGGTTTTTTCGTTTCTCCCGCGTTGGTCCCTGTTTGCCCGCGCTGTGCAGGGGTCGTCTTCCCTGACATCGCGAGGTTTGTCCTGCCTCGCGGCAGACCGGCAGGGACGTGAATAACAGGCATCTTACCCTCGACGGAAGGATGATGGAATGAATACTGTCTTTAAAGGAAACGGGAAAGTGAAGCGGCACCTCCTGTGCGAACACGCGTACACGGAGCTGAAAAGCGCGGTGGTCAACGGATGGTTCAAGGCCGACGAACGCCTCGTCGAGACAAGGCTCGCCGGTATAATGGGGATAAGCAGAACCCCTCTCAGGGAAGCGATACACAAACTGGAACGGGAAGGACTGGTCTACAAACTCCCCACAGGGGGGCATGCTGTGACTTCCGCGAGCGAGGAGGATATCAGGGAAACACGGGGAGTGGCCGGAATCCTTCTGGGATACGCGGCTTATCTGGCAACGTTGAGACTAACGGAAAACGACCTCAACCTTCTCCGCAGGATAGTGCGGCAGTCTGAGAACCACCTTGCGAAAGGAAACCGGCAGGAGCTCGTCAGGGCATGGGAAAGGTTCTGCAACACCCTCCTTCTCCTTTCAGGGAACAACCGGCTCGCAACCCTCTACAGCAGTTTGAAGGAGAATTTTCCCGGACAACCATCCCGGTTGCGTGACCTCCAAGGAGTACGCGCGTTTCTCGACGGCCAAACGGCGCTCATCGATCTCATGGAAGCGCGACAGGCCGCAAGGGCGGAAAAACTGGCTCGTGCCATTGTTGCCGGAAACATCAGTGGTACCGGAGAAGAGCAGAGCGTATACAAATGGCTTCGGTCGAACACCCGTCGGATGAGCGCCGGGGTTCCCTTATCGGACGGCCCTTCCTCAGCCTTTCTCTTCAGGGCTCGTAGACCTGCCGGGAGAGGGTATCGAGCGCGCTCATATCCTCTTTGTTCAGGTCTACCGGCACATCGGCCACGTTTCCCGCGACCTGTTCGGCCGTACGGGCCCCGACGATCACGGATGTGACCCCGGGCTGTTTGAGGAGCCACGAAAGCGCCACGGCTCCCGGGGTCGTTCCCTTGCGCGCCGCTATCGCTTCCACCTCGTCCACGAGCCGCCTCACTTTGGGCCAATGGGCCGGCTTAAAGAAACGATAGAAGAACGACCGCGCGTCACCTTTCTTGAACCGGGGGGATTCGCGGTATTTTCCCGTCAACATACCGGCACCCAGGGAGCCATAAGAAAAAACATTCATGTTCTTCTCAATGCAGATGGGGAGCAGATCCTCCTCAGCACTCCTCTCAAGCAGGGAATAGTGCGGCTGTAATGAGAAGAGGGCGACACATTTCAAGGCTTCCAGGAGTTGGGGACCGCTGAAATTGGATACGCCAATGTGCCTGATCTTCCCCTCATCCCTGAACCTCGTGAGCGCCGCCATCGTTTCCTCCACGGGCACCTGCGGGTCCGGCCAGTGGCACTGGTACAGGTCGATACGATCGGTGCCGAGACGTTTGAGCGACCCGTGAAGGTCCTTTTCGATGTAAGCCGGGGAAAGGTCACGCCTGTACGAGCGGTCATAGATGTCAAGACCGCACTTTGTGGCCAGAAAGATCCCGTCCCTCTTGCCGCGGATCGCCTTTCCGATGAGCTCCTCGGCATGGCCGTCCCCGTATACAGGTGCCGTGTCGATGGCGTTTATTCCTTTGTCGAGGGCCGCCTCGATGGCTTTCACGGCATTCGCCTCATCGTAAGGCCCCCAGTGGCTGCCGCCGATCGCCCAGGTCCCCAGGATGATGGCCGATATCTTTCTGTCCGAATTGTGCAGTCCTACCAGCTTCATTGTCATTCATTCACCCTTTTCCAGGAAGCATCGGGATCGAAGACCTTAACGGCACCGGCCGTTTTCGCCGTGTTCCTGCCAAGATTCTTCTGGTAAACGACGCCGTCCTGATTCACGACGAATGTCATGACTCCCGTGACACCGTACTGGGCCGGCCAGGCGATAAGCGCAAAACCTCCGATCATCCTGTCGCTAACCGTGTAATCGTATGCGCCGCCGGGCGCGTTCTTGCCCTGGCCGGTAAGTATCCTGTAAAAATAACCGTGGTAGGGCACGGGCTTGCCGCCGGCCGTCTTCGGCTCGCGGCCCTCCTTCCTTGCCCTCGCCATGAAAAGCCCCATAGGGCTCGGCTCCTCGCCTTCCTTCGTTTCCCAGTACAGGCCATTGCGCGTTCCCGGATCGCTCATGAACTTCCGGGCGTACCGCGTCGTACCGTCCTTCTCGCCCGCCATTCTCGCGTAGTCCTTCTGGGCGTCCACATAGGCAAGGCAGGCCTGGACGGCGCTGAGCTCGTTCCTGCCTATCCTCCGGTGGAGTATCTCGGTCCTTCCATCCTTCGTATCGAAGGACCATCTGTCACCCTTCTTCACTATCGGCACCGGAAAGGGCCACTCATTGTTGCCGACATAAAGGAACGCCTTGTTGTCCGTGGACATGTCGAGCCTCATCTTCTCCTGAAAGGCCTTCACGAAGCGCTCGAAAAGGTCCTTGTTCACGGCCTCGTCATCGGAGATGATGGCGCCCTTTCCCTCGGGTCCGAAGATCGCGAGCATCGCCTTCGTGTCCTTCGCCCGTGCCGCATCGGTAACCACCCGCACAGCTTCTTCGGCGGTGGCAAAGCTGAGCTGCTTCGACGACTTCGAAGCCGCGGCCTGTCCCTGCGTCCCCGACAGGAACACCGCAAGGAGCGCCGCGATACCGATAATCACGAGAAGTCTTCGCGGGGATGTGGCTTTCTTTCTATTCATAACGCAGATCATACGTTTTCCTCCTCCTAACGTTCATTGTGCGCGTCATGCCTGCAGCCGGGTTCTAGCGGCGACGCCCGCCTCCTCCACTCCGGCCGAAGCCGCCGCCTGCCCCTCTCTCGCCTCCGGAACCGAAACCGGCCATGCTCTCGCGGCTCGAGCGGCCCCGTTCACTTTCCATCTTCGCCTGCGTGCCGCCGCGTTCCATGCCCTCAAAGGCGTGACTGGTCCCTTGCTTCCCCATGGAGCCCTGATCAAACTTCTGCGTCTGGGACCGGGAACTTGCGGACGAGGGCCTTCCCTGTCCCATGGAGTCCCTTCCGGACCGGCCAGCGGCCTGCGCCTGCGAACCCCGCGCATCGGGCGAGTAACCCCTGAAATCCTTCCTGCTGTCGGCGCCCGGCCTCGGGGCCTGGCCGTACTTTGTCCCCGTCGCCTGGTCACGGTAGGCAACGCCCTTTCTGTGGGAGGGGTCGTGTTTCCATTCCCCCTGCCCGTTGGGGTTCGTCGATACTTTGGCG
>MVQP01000017.1 GCA_002067235.1 Syntrophorhabdus sp. PtaB.Bin047 | reverse complement strand
TCCTGCTCGATCTGGCCGAGGAAGAGGTGCCAGGGGGCATTAAGGCCGATATGGTAGCGGGCCTCGCGGATGACCCGGGCGCGGTACTTCAGGCAGCGGTCGACGGTCTGTCCCTCACAGTCCCTGGGTAAGACCGACAATGACAGCGCCAAAAAGCAGACCACGAAAAACAAGTATCGCAATCCTGCCAACATCGGTGATCTTTCCCTCCTTCTCTTTCCTGTCGAACGTCCGTTTGTACCCGATGACCCATATCAGTTCTGCCAGGGCGTACGCTGTGAAGATCAGGCAGCACTTGTACAGCATCGTCTCAACCATATTTGGTTTGAGGGACCAGGTGAGGACTATGGCGGCGGCAAGGGGAATGCCGAATCTGAGGAGGTACTTCATCAGGGCATTCGCGGATACCGGTGATACAGAGGTGCTGCCTTTCTCATCACCGGTACGGTCCAGGATCTCCCCCGCCGTTGTGGCGGCCTTGCCGCGGAGCTTCAGATAGAGGGCGTTGCAACACTTAACGAAGCGGGGGTTCCGCTTTGCGACGAGGATCCCGAGGAAAACCCCGAAGATAAGTCCGACCGCAAAGATGATGACATGCCAGATCACGCGCACCTCCGATTATGCGTAGAATTCGTAGTCGCCGATGACGGCGACGAGCTGTCTCGCCTCTGACCAGGGGGCCTGGTCCTTGCTTCTCCTGTAGTGGATTGCCCCGGAGACGTTGTCCGGGAGATCGCCGTTCATGACACCCTCCGCGATCCGGTAGCATTCGCGCAGGCGCTTGTTTCTCTGGAACGCCTTGTCCCACCCGCAGGCGATCGCCATGAGGCCCAGGCGGTTCGGGTTGCCCTCCTGAAAACAGGGGAACTGCCTCGAGGAGAGAACGACGTTCTTCAAGGTGACCTCACCAACCCGCCGGTCAAGGACCCTGAGCCGGTTCATGACGCACCAGGCTATTCCGAGCTGCTGCCCAGTCACGGGTTTCTTGCCCGTCTCCCCGTAGAGACACAGGGCGAGAAGCTGCGTGTCGTCGAGCTTCAGGAAACATTCGGAAGGCTTTTTCATCCGGTCACCCTTGACTTGATCTTTGATGCCGTTATACGATCTACGCCATGGAGCGCGATTTTGACCTGATCAGGGCTATCTTCAAGGAGATCGAGGCCAAGCCGGCTGGTGTGGCCTATACAAACATCCGAGCTTTCGAGGATTATGATCCTGCGGCCGTTTACGCTCATTTCGACCTCCTCATTGACGCGGGTTTTCTCAAGGGCCGGGTCGTCAGGGTCATGAAGGGCATATCGGGAATACACATCGATGAACTCACCTGGGCGGGGTACGAGTTTCTCCATGCCGCTGCGGACGACTCTCTCTGGAGAAAAGCAAAGGAGACGATCCTCAAGCCCGGTGTATCAGTCACTTTTGATCTCCTTCTGGAGTGGCTGAAGGCTCAGTTGAGGCTGCCTTTAGGACTTCCCTGAGAGCGTTCGCGCAGTTGCAGTGGCATACTGCTCCGTGTTCCAGCAACTTTCTCCCCATGTAATTCTCTTCGCTTTCAGCCGCATGAAACTCTCGTCTCGCGTGATGTTCCCAACGGGCAACCAGTTCCTGGAGCTTGTCGATAAAGTCTTTATTGCCTGGTAGGGGACCGGCCGGGCCTTTAACCGGACGCGGGTTCCCCTCCAGGGCTTCGCAATGGGTGTGGGGGTTTTCTTTTGATGGGCACAGGACACCGGGTGCGACGGGCCCGGCATCCTGTGCCATAAAGGAGAGGTGTTTCATATCGATTCATAGTCTATCCGGGTACTGGTGAAGCGGGGAATCTGAAGCGTTTCAGTTTGAACTATTTCACTGGAGGAGTTTCATTGAAAAAAAGGGGAAGAACGAGATCTGGATCTCCCTCCGGCTGTATACCCAATATATTGTAAATCTGTCGGGCGGTCAAATTGTATTTGCGGGCGAGGGTTCGAACCACGTCCGTCTTGTTGTCCACCGCCTTGTCGTATTCCCCCCTGATCTCGGCGTCGCGACTTTCCCGCCTGAGGGCGTCAAGCTTCGGGATGGAGATCCACAGCCCTCCGAACTCCTGGGAAACCCGCAGCGCGTTCTCTACTCCCACGATCTCAGCGAGACGGCGAAAGTCACCGGTCAGGCGCCTCAGGATAGGATCATCAGCCATTCTTTGCCCTCCTGCAGGCGCAGCCGTTCTGGTCCTTCCACATGTTTTTCAGCGCCTCGATGACGGCGGAGGCGTCGGGAGATGTACGGACCTGGTCGACCTTGAAGTACTTCTTCAGCCAGCGACGGTACCCGTCCCAGTGGTGCCACTTGATATCTGCGGCAAGGTGCTCGATCATCCGGAGCTGGCCGGGGCTCGCGAGGACGACGACGTTCTCGGGAAGGGGCATGCCGGGCGTCCTGGGAGCGCAGGGCCAGCAGGGATTCTGGGGCGGGGTCCGCTTCGTCTTCAGCCGGAAGCCGAGCCCTTTGAAGTAATCTATCAACTCGCTTGCTTCCCGGTAAGAGAGGTTCTTACTGGATTCCACATTGTAGCGGTTTTTCAGCATGGCCCGATAGGTCGCGTCATCAAGTCTAAGTTGTTTGAGGGCAACATGAATTATCTGCAGTTGCTTTCGGTTGACGGCCTCGTTCATAAAACCTCCCAAGGAAATAATCCCTGCCCTGCCAGACCTTGCCTTGCCAAAACTCGCCTCGCCATGCCAGCATTTGCCGAGCCGCACCTGAGCCCGCCTAACCTCGGCCGATCGCGCCTAACCGTAACCCGGCCACAGCCCGCCTTGCCTTGAGGCTCATCAGACCGGACATCATCCGGTGACACCCCCGAAGGGGTGTTTCGCCTTGCCTAACCTAACCTCGCCCGATCGTGCCAGGCCCGAGCGCGCCAGGCCTTACCAAGCCAAACCATGCCTTGCCCTATTCAAACCGCGTCACCATAAATCTTCCGTACCTCGGCCTGAAATCCCCGATGCCGTACTGTTTACCTGCAAGGTCCAGGACCTCCTTCACCACCTCCCGGGGGATCTGGGGATCATGCACCTCGATGTCAAATTCCAGGGACCAGTTTCTGAGCATGGGACGCATCCTCTCAACGCCCGAGTTGTTGACCCTCACAAGCCTCTTGTCCACGGTCAGTTTCCCCGATTCCAGGAGCTTTTCCGGAGAGTCTTTCAGCCCGTGGGGAATATAGTCCGGAGTGACAAAGACCGCGCTCTTGAAGAGATCCTTATACGTTTTCTTGCCCTTGCCTGTTATCTGGAAGTTGACCGCCGCCTTGATGAGTGCGCCCTCGATGTGACTTGCAGGCTCAAAGACTCCGAGCACATCGTCCCAGTGGAGCCCCGTTTTCCACTCGTCGCTGTAATCCTTGGCACCCGTCTTCTTTTGGGTCTTCTGCGCCAGTTCATCCTTGAACACATACCGGTGCTGCATCAGCGGTGCCGTTCCTTCGATTCTGACCTTGATTGTCTCCATACGTAACACCCTCCTTAAAAGATTAGGTTTTATATTGCCAGCCTCTCCTGACCGAATAACGATTCGTAGGCCTCGCGGTCCATTGCCCTCAGGCGGCCCGCCAGAGACCGGATCCTGTTCACATACTGCGCGACGCCTGCCCGGTATTCCTCCCTGGTCTCCGGAAAGTAGAACCCGGGAGGATTTGCCGTGGAGGAAACCACCAGGATGCCGTGATGCTCGGTGAGGTGCTTGATGATCTGCCGGACCCGCACGCCGGAGATCCCCGTCATGGCAGAAAGGGTCTTCTCGCGGATCGCGTTCTTCCTGCCCTTGCGGAGCAGGTTGAAGATCAGCTCTTGCTCCTCCGTCAGGGCGGGTCTGTCAAAATCAAGGGAGAGTTGATCCGGCATGTTTTTTACTCTCTCTCTCTCTCTCTCTCTCTCTCTCTCTCTCGATGAAGCCGCGGGCGGTCCCGCACATCAGGCATCTCTGACCCGTCTCGGACCACCTGTCGGGCACGATGTTGCCGGAGTTACATTTCGGGCATATCAGCATCGTTTTTCTCCTTCGGATACATACGCTCCACGCCGCAGGCCTCGCACCGGTAGTACCAGTACCAGGAATCCTGGGCGAAGCGTGTCATGGGTTTTCCGCAGGTCCAGCAGTCCGTTGTCAGTTCCACGTGGCAGGTGTCGTCATTCATGATGGATACACTCCCGAGATCGGTTATTGCCGGATCCCGCAATTGCTCTCCTCCGGCAAGGAGAGTTCTGGAGGATTTTGTGAGATCCCTGCCGCATTGCGAGTGACGGCGGTTACGGTCATCTGTCATTATTCTGTCTCCATAGCATTGCAGGCGGCGTCTATAAGTGAGCACGCCATCTTGTCGATCTGCTCCTTGTTCGGCCGTTTCTTCTCTGTCGGGAACAGCATGACGCGATAGATGATCGCGTCAAAGCCCGTGGTGAGACCGTATTGCTCTGAGTGCGTCAGACTGACATCGCAGTTCGGGAATTTTGGGATTTTCATATTCTTTGTCTTGTCCATCGTTTCCTGGCCTCCTCAGCGGCGGCATTACCGGCAGACCATCTTCCTGGTGTCCCGAAGATGGTTTCGGCCTCGCTCCCTATTCGACGCGCACGAAACTGTCGATGTCAAGAAAGGCATAGGCCGACCAACCGCAGGCGGGGCACTCTAACTTGACATCCACCAGTTCCTCATCATGGACCGCCGGGAACGCTGTTATTGCTACTTGTTCTTTACACGTAGGGCATGTCATTGTGCTATCCTCCCGAGAGAAGCTCGAGGGCCTCTCGGATCGGTTTCATCTCTGGGGCGTGATCGTAGTAAATCCTCCATGCCTCGCGCTCCTTGTGTTCGGGCAAACGCTGCTCCCTCATGCTATGCCATCCCTCTATTAGCTTTACCGCCTCTTTCAGGGCGTCGCCAAGAGCCTGGACTCTCGGAGGTGTGCTGTTGCAGAGCCTGTCGGGCCACCCCAGGGCCTTCTTCACGAAATCACCGCCCTTGGCTGCGTTCTCGGCGTCTTCGATGCGTTTGCCATAGGTCACCACGTGGACCCGGTTGGTGGTGCTCTCAAAGGTGCAGACGATAACCTGATCCTGGGCGTACTCCTCGGCGATCCGCTTGGCTGCATCAACCGGTATCAGCTTTACAGGGTCGCGCTTCTTCTGATTTTGTCTGCTCATTTGAAATCCCCCTCCTGAGTTTCTTTGTTAAGGATTGCCATCAGCCACCTCCTTTATGGCGATCTCCAGGCTCCAGAATATCCAGGAGAACGTGACGGCGAAGATCCCGCTACTAAGGTCGAGATGGATAGAAGGGATGAGGAATAGGATACTGCGATTATCGTATACCGATATCTCGATACCCTTTGAGTTCATACTCTCACCCCCGGTCTGTCTTGGTTCCATTAAGGAGCCGATCAATAGAGACACCATATGTAGCCGCTATTTTTACCAGGATGGGTACAGACGGCAGTCTCTTAGCGTGTTCGAGATATTGATATGCCCGCGTGGTTATGCCAAGCCCAGAAGCTACAGAGGCTTGGGCGTTCTTTCCTCTGAGCAATCTCAGCCTTACCGCGACATCCTCCATCGATATTTCGGTTCGATTACGCCCTTCACTGTTCGCTCCTTTCGTTACGGCACCTTGCGGTTTTGTATGTTGTGTCCTGAATTCCGTACAGCACGGCTTGCCGTTCCTGATGATCCATTGCGGCACGTAATTTCCGGAAAGAGCCTTGTCGTTTATTGGGCAGAGCAATTCCGGCCTTATATCGTCCCGGTCGTAATGTTCCCAAAATTCCCTGTTCCTTTCGCACTTATCACAAAACTCGGCTTCGAAATCCATTCCTTCGGTACCGCAGGACGGTCTATAGAGCTCGGGCACCATCGCGGATTCAGCGCTGTTGTCTTTGGTCGGGCAGAGTTTCTTGAACATGTTCAATAACTCCGCAGGATCACGTCTCTTCCGGCTTTTCGACTTCATCTGAGACCTCCGTATTATCCTTTTTCAGCCTGTAGAACACCATGTCACCGGTCTGGCGGTCCTGCTGCGCGTAATCAAAGGAAGGGATTCCAACGAGTTGATGCAGGGGGAGACTGTCCACGAGAACGTTGTAGGCCCAGCACTTGAACCTCCGACCCTTGAACCTCTCGAAATTCGTGCGGTGCACCTCTATGGAGCCACTCCCCGTCTTTTCAGCCTCCATCCTGGCAACAAACCGCCGGGCGAGACGTATCTCCTTATCAGCGATGAACGGCAAGAGGACAAGTAACAGTGGGAAGACCATCAGCCCCAGGGTCCGGACCATCAGGAACCATACGGGTTCGACGAGATCCAGGAGCGCGCGGAGGACACCAGCCATGTCAACATCCCGAGGAAGACGAAACCTTATGAGCTCCCATACGGACATCCTGGCCACGTTCTCCTTGCAGTCCGCGATCCGGTTACCGTCCATGATATAGTCCTTATTCATTCTCGTCCTGGCCTCCTCAGCACCGGCATTACCGACGGACCATTTTCGCGGTGTCACGAAAATGGTTTCGGCCTCATGCAGCGTCCTTCTCCTTTATCTTCTCCATGTTCGGTTCGATGCGGAGCTTGTCCTCGGTCTTCAAAGTGGTGCCGACTTTGGCAAGGGTCGTTGCGTCAAGACCGCTCATGGCTTCTTTATCGGGTTCCTCGATGATCCGGAGATACTGCACGAGCCCAAGGGCTTTGAGGGCTGCCACCGTTGCCGCCTTGTTTTTCAGGACCACCTTCGTCACCACCCGGTAGGCGACGACGCCGAAGGTGAGGTCCTTCGACCTGACCTTCGCGAATTCCTGTTTCCTGGACTCGGCGAAGAGGGTGATGTTTTCCTCGATGGCCTTGCGCTCCGCTTTCAGCCCCTCAGCCTTCACATCATACTCTGCCTTGATCTCATTGATCTTGAGGGTCATCTCGCCTTCGAGCTTCTGGAGCTTGACGTCAAGCTCGCCCATGCGTCTCAGGGCACCGTCAACGTCGTTCCAGTCCGTGTAATCTGATGTCTTGATGATCTTTGCCATATATCTCCTCCTTACTCGTTGGTTTGTTCCACGATCTTCCAGATCCTGTCCCCGTCCACGCGAACCACAACATGAGGCTTGTTGCCGAAGAGCTTTTCGGCCACCGCCTCTGCGGCGTCCTTCGCGCATGAGGTACGGGATGCACTCTTGCCATAACACCTGGCTATATAGGCGCCGGCAGCGTAACGGACTGTTATTGCTATCGGGTCGTTTGTTACCATGGGGTCCTCCCCTTCAATTTTTCTTTTTCGCCGCAATTGGCTGTGATATAGTGCTTTCATGGTTGAATCCTCGACGCTTGCAGTTGTGGTGGCCATAGTTACCGCCTTCGGCACCGGCTTCGGTTGCGGTTTCTACGCAGGCAAGAGCCAGCAACCGACGATTACGGAACACCCGCACACGGTGTGTCCGACAATGCTGGCCAACATGAGACAGAACGAGTCGGGTTTCACGTCCAAGCTTATCTTCCGAAACGGGAAGATCAGCTCGGTAGTCTGTAATGTCCTCACAAAAAGGATGTGCGAGTACACCGGAAAGAGATGTAGATACCTCTAACATTTCTGACCCGCCTTAAACCCTATCCAGGTGCCCAGGATAAAGGCAGCCATCATCGCAACAATTATCGCTATCCCAAGTGGTAGACTAATTTCTGCCGGCACGTTGCACCTCCTTGATCCATGTGTCAGTTCCTGGTTATATCGAACCGTATCGTTACATCCGGGATTGTTCTGAAGCACACAGGCGCCCGGCTCTCCAGAATGAGGGCGGTGACTTCAAAACGCTCAAGGACCTCATCGTCATCGCCGCAGATCTTGATGATGCTCTTGCCGTCCTCATACGATTCCACAAAGGCCCTCATGCTGTCACCGCCAGTTGCCGGATCCGAGATCTTGTCTCCTCATCACCAAAGGCGATCCCGACATTGAGGTATACCTCGCTGCAGCAGACCGGGCAGGCGCGTTCCGTCATGTCGAACACGGTCTCGCAGTTTATACACAGGGCCGCATGTTCGAGGGGAATCGCCTGGACGGGCTTTTCCTCTTTACCGATAATGAGACTCAAAAGCTTTCCCATGGTTCTCTCCTTCCTTGCAGGTTAAGCGGACAGCCCTTGCACATCTCTGGATGTCTCACGGCGCGGGTAATGCAGACCGCGTGGTCGATGCGGTCACTGTATTGCTGGCACCACACGTCGCCGTTGGGGTATCTTGTGGCCTTTCCGGTCGGGTTTCCGGTTTTCACGGGATAGCCGCAGGTAGCGGTTTGCTGTTTATGCGCCATCAAACGCTGCTTAGCTCTTGTCATGACACCCCTCCTTACGCGCCGCTCGTCGCGGCTGCCGCGCCCTGCGCGTCCTGGCCAAGCCTCTTTCTAAGGACCGTCGTGATCGCCTGGCGGGTCTTTCGGTATGTCTCGTCCTTGATGGTCCCCTGGTAATCGTTGATAACGAGCGCCAGCGTTGAGCGCGGTATCCCGGTCTCGCGGGAGAGGTCGTTCTCCGACATGCCGGCGGAGCGGAGGATCTCCTTCATGCCTCCGCCGTGGCAGTCCAAGACCTCGATGGCTGTCACCTTCGACTGGCCCATGGCGAGAGCCTTCCCCATGACGGTTATCACCGCCTCCTGGAGATCGAGATAGTTCCTTGCGGCTGGCAGCCGCGACAGGGCATCGATCGCGGCTGTATCGAAGTGCTCGCCCACCGTGCTGTTCACGTATTCTCTCGCCTCTGCAGTCGACAATCCCTTCATATACGCCGAATCGCTTCTCAGCCTGACCTCGTCGACGCCACGCTTGCGCATGGGATCGTATTGCCCGACGAGGACCGGTGTAAAGAGCGGCCGCGTTCCCGCCCACTCCATCTCAAGCAGGGTCTTCAGGCTCGCCAGGGTCTGGCCGTGCAGCCGGTGAGCCTCCTCGATAAGGAGGACGACGTTCTTCCTCTGGGCCGCCTCCCCGAGGATCCTCCTCAGCTGGCGCTTGCGGGTGTTCGCCGCGCGCTTCACGGGCTCGTCGGAGAGGGTGAGGATGATGTCGTGCTCGATGTTCTCGATGGTCATCTTTTCTTTGAATGAGCGCTCCGTGTGCACCAGGGCGATGTTCGACATCCCCTTGAGGACGTGCTCGATTGCCCACGTCTTACCGGCGCCGCGGTCGGCGACGATCGCCACCATGCGTTTTGAGCTGATTGCGAGGGTTAGGAGCTTCCTCACCCTCAGGACATCGGCCGTCTCCATGAACCTGGCCGGGAAGGGGTCTTTCGCGAAACCGTAATCCGCGAGGACTTCCAAACGAGTCATAATTTTCTCCTCCTTATATGGATAGTGTCTGCCGCTCCATCTCGCCCCGGATTTCCAGGGCAAGATCGACAACGAATTGCCTCTTTAAGCCGTTTTCGATGATAAGCCGCGAGATGTCACCCCAGTCGTCGCCGGAGACAGATGACCCGACGATCTCAAAGAACTCATCCCGGGCCTCGGCCAGGGAGGGGTATGCGGTTATATCCAGGGGGTTCTCAACCTGTCTCTCTTCACGGGATCTCACCGGGAAAACGCTCACATTCTCATCCCGCACTTGGGCGTCCTTCTCGTAGAGGCCCTTGAAGGGCTGTATCCTGTAGGTCTTCTTGTATTCTCTGGCTTCTTTGCGGGCGGTCTTCCCGGGAAGGGCGTTGTCGGTCCTGATCTCGTCGAGGCCCGGCATGGAGTAGGGTGTCACTGCGTAGCGCCGGTGTGTCTGGATGTCCTCAGCGATCATGTGTCCGCCAGCGATACCCTCGTAGACATACACCCACGAGTTGTACAATCCCTTCACGAAGTACGTGGTGTTGTCGAGGCTGAAGGTGCCGTCGGCCTCCACGTGCCTCCGGCTGCGCTTGAAGGCCGTGTCGAAGGCGCTCTCGTCGATGTCGACAACCCCGCCGTCCTGTATGATGCTGAGCCAGATCTCTTCCTTGGTGGCCGCCCTTGTGGGGTGCATGGCACGGTTGAGTCTCACGGTATAATTGATGAGCCGCTCGGTGATCTCGCTGAGGGTGTATTCCCGGGATTCCCAGTTGGGGTCTATCAAGAATTCCAAGCTTTCGAAGTTCGTCCAGAGTTGTCTCCATTTGATCTCGATCTTGCCCGTGTCCTCGGGGCTGCCGGGTTCGTGGGTCTTGATCTCGACGCCGATGCGATTAAAGAACTCCGTCGTGACCTGTGCCCGCGCCAGGGGACCGTTATCCATGTAGATCCTTGCTGGAAGGCCGCGAAAGATGATCCGCTCGTCGGACTTCATCGAGAAGGCCCACTTCGAGAAGGTCAGGGCATCGGCCGATGACTCGCCGGCGCTGACGAAGGCCTTCGCGAGCCAGTACCGCGAACAGTCATCGACCAGGCCGTGGTACCACAGGCGCATGTTCTCGTAGCGGTCCTTGTTCTTGTACTTCTTGGTCCCGCGGATCCGCAGGACGGGCTCCCCGTTCTCAATGCGGTGAACGTAGAGATACTCCGACCCGGAGACATCGTACTGGACCTGCTCCATGGGCCGGCGGGCCTCGAAGCGGAGCACGCGGCCGTCCTCGTCGAGGAGCTGCATCTGGCGCAGGACACGCGCGAAGGTCGCCGGATGGATTTCGGAGGCCTCGGGCGGGAGGATGCCGTTCACGAGGGCCTTCTCGACAACCAGGCGCAGGGGTGGTTTTCTCGCCCCGCGGGGCAGGAAGGCGTACATGTGGGACAGGGACCGGGCATATTGGTCGAGGTTCGGTATCCGGGGTATTCCCTTGCTGGCGCGCTCCTTGCGCTGCGCCGGCTTGAAGCCGAAGGTCTTGAACCTGCGATAGAGGGTCATGAGGGAGATGGAAAGCGTGTCGGCCCACTTTTGAGCCGTGAAACTCTTCTGGCTGTGGGGGGCAGCCGTCCATTCGTTGTATGCGCTTGCCAGCATGATGTTGTCTATCTCCCTCATGGGTCCTATTATCTACCGCTCGATGATCGCGTCTTTCAGGGCGTTGACGACGTTCACGAACTGCGTCTCGATGACGTTGATGGCGACGAGAAAATTGCGCTTGGCGACGAGCTCGTTGTCGGTCTCGGCGAAAGCCTTCTGGAAGTCCAGGCGGCTCGCCAGGGTCACGATCTCCGTTACCTTGCCTTCGATCCCCCTGAATATCTCCTGGAAGTGCTCGGGAACGGTCGGGTCGATGACCTGGGCCTTGAGGTCCTTGATCTGTTTGCGGTAGTCCTTCACCTCCGCCGCGTGCTCCTTCTCCGCCTCGGCGAGTTCCCGGCCGACCTTTTTGGCCTCCTTGCGGGTGCGATCGAGGACGTCGGCGACGAGTTCCATGATCTCGTCCTTGTGGTCGGCGTCAAAAGGGACGGTCCTGCCGTCGATGGTGATGGCGTCAGAATTAACCATTTCGGTTAATTCTGGATTCTCTGCTAAAACGGCTCTGGACAGGCGTTTAACCTCAGATGGGGTCCAGCCCAATTTAACCGTTTCGGTTAAAAAGTCGTCGGCGAAGACAGATAATTCCTGCAGATTGTTGTCAACCGTCCGCCACGATTCTCCGCAGGCTTCGCAGAACTTCACCCAGGTGTCGAGGCCGCGCATCTTCTTGTAGATCCGTCCGTCCTTGACCTGCTTGAGCCAGATGAGCTTCATGAGGCGCTGCTGTTTCTCATTGAAGGAGGCGCTCTGGATCCTGCCGAGCATTGTGCAGGTGTAGGCGATCGCCTCCTTCTCCTCCAGATCCTCCTTGTCGCGGAGCTTCATCTGGAGGACCTTAAACTCAACCGCCTCGTTATTTCTGGCGTCGATGTCGCTTTCCGCGTCGAAGTCGATCATTTCCGGGTTCGGGTGTTTGCCGTTCATTAATCCTCCTCTCCTGATATTGCCGTATCCTTGAGGGCCTTTTTCGCCCGCTCGATGGACTGTTTCTGGTAAAGGCGATATGTCTTCCAGGCTTGTGCGAGGTTCTCTCCCGGGACGTAACCGCCCTGTGTGGCGGTCACGAATCCGCACTCTTCGAGGGTCTTGAAGGTCCTGAACGCCACATCGGTTGATATGCCAAGGAGCTTTGAGGCCTCAACGACGTTCGTGGGGTCGGCGCTCGCCGCCATCTCTTTTATGAGCATGCATGCGGTGTAGACGGAGTTGATCCTGTATCTGTTCTCTGCCATCTGTGTCTCCTATAACTTGCGCTTGATGCCGAGTTCACTCTCTATCCGGGCTATCTCCGTGGTCAGGGTCATCTGCTGCTGGAGGAGTCTGGCCAGGCGGAGGTGTTTTGAATCTTCCGGATCGACGACGTCGCAGCTGAGGGGGGTAAGGAGAGCCCGGAAGGGTTCAAGACTCCTTGTAACCGCGCAGAAGGCGGTGAGCTCCTCGGCCCGGAAGCCGTAATCCAGATTGGCGCTCGTGTATTTATCGAGCATGTCCTTTGAGAGATTGCGCCGGGTGAGCTCGGAGATCTTGGCGGCCACCTGGTACCTGGAGTCTTTGCAGGCCGAGAGGGCTTTCGTAAGGGAGTCCCTGAATATCAGGCTCAGATCGAGGGCGCCCTCGGATATCTCGGTGTCAAAGAGGTTGCCCTGGCCGGATAACACGGTGTGCAATTTTTTGTTTCTATTTGACATTGCATGCTCCTGATGGTTTTGATACAATCAAACTGTGCTTGATTATTGCCATATAGGTTTCGTGATTCATTTGTCCTTCCTGACGCGTGCCCTGGCGGGAGGCTTCTGATGACCGGCGCCGTCATTGCCGGGGTCTTTACCCTCTGTGCCTGCGGAGCTACTGTCTGGCTCCACTGGAAGCTCCGAGAGGAAAAATTCAAAGAGGCGGTCTATGAGAATAAACTGGCCTTTTACAAGGAACTGGCAGTCGCCGTCCACAGAACCGCCCTTGCATCCGCCGAGTTCAGCCTGAGGCGCTGCAAGCCTTCCCTGAAACAGTTGGACCCGTATGCAATACCAAAGGACCTGGGAGAGGAGGCCAAGAAGCTCGTCGACCTTGCCGGCGGCGGACTTTTCATCGCCGAGCCGGTAAACGTAAAAATCCAGGAGTTCTGGCTTGAGAGCCAGAAGTCGTTTTTCGAGTATATGGCCGATCCGAAAAAAGTATTGACCCTTGACCAGTTCTCCGAGACCGTGGCCGCTGTAGAGAAAAAGTACCTGGAGGCCATCAACGCGATGCGAAAGGACCTTCAGGTATCGGCGATAGAGTCTTCTATTCTTAAGATGTTTCAGGTGAGTACAGAGGCGGTTGAAGGGGCTTGGATTGAGAAAGCCGGAGCTGAAAAAGTAGATGGTTAGAATGATACCACACAGGCACACACCGACGGTTATGCCCATAATAATGAGTATCCGGTCATCTGGCGTCATTAGTGCCTCCTGTGGGGATGTTTGCCTTCAGAACCGGCAGGTTGTGGTCTACGTCTGGGTATTGGTCCATACTTTTTACCTCCGTGAAGGCTTGCTGGGTTTTGCGCACCAAAGATTTTCGTATGGGACACCGCATGCCTCAGCGATAGCCGAGCGAACGCGCCGTGAGGTGCATTTGTCGTGGATGACCATGCTTATGATTTCCGGGGTTACGCCGAGGTACTCAGCGAAGGCGACCAAGGTGAAGAACCCGCTAAGTTTTAGGCTCACCTTGATGAATTCTGGCTTGTTCTCTTTTTTTAGCTTTTCGAGCTTAGTGTTATTAATCATGAATAGATTATATCCACAGTATGTAACATCTTGTCAAGATAATAATCCACATAGTGTGAAAAGCCGCCGTGCATACTATTAATGAGATTTTGGACACGATTATTAAGTATAAAGGGCTGAAGAACGACACAGCTCTCGCAAAATTACTTAAGGTCAAGCCTACTACTGTTTCAAATTGGCGAAAACGATCTACTATTCCCTACAACCTGATTATTTCATTATGTGAACAGGAAGGTTGGTCGTTGAATTGGTTACTCACCGGTCAAGTCGAAGGAGAACATATTAAAACTGGCGAAGACAGGGGTCGTGCTATAGACGCGAAGCCCAAGCCCACTGAGCAGCACGAATATCGGGAGTCCCACGCATATGGTCCATACAACCCATATGGCCCGCAGGAGTTAAACAAGACTCTTAAAGGATTCAAAGCGGATTTTGCGCGAGAGATTTTAGGGGCGGAAAGCTCCGAGAATTTTGACAAAAACGTTCCAAAGTGGAAAATAATAGCTAAGCTGGCACTCGTGCACAATAAATTTCCTGAACTCCAGGCAATTCTTGAAGCTTTTCTTGAGGTTATAACCTCTGACAACGAAGGTATGAAGCTTGCGCTGACACAAAACACTCTTATGTTTCAGCAAGCCGTTCGTGACGGTCAAAAAGTTGCAAAATTGGAGTCAGACATTGAAGATATTAAAAAAGTGTTAAGAACTCGTGACGCCGACTTTAAAACCCAGGGAACACCAGGGGCGAGCGAACATCCGGGGGAAAAACATCATGCGGGCGGGAAATGATGACAGTGATTAATGGGGGCCGTGATGACCGGGCCGAGGAGGAGAGTATTTATGAGAAGTGGGACAGGATTCGCCGCCGCGGAATCGCCGTCATCTACACAAATCCGCTGCGTCTGTTCTGGCTACACGATTTAATAGAATGGCACATTAACCGTTTTTACCTGCAGGCGCATTAGTGAGGAGGAGAGGTAGATGAAATGGCTAATACTAATAGTTATTATTTTATCGGTTTTAATGGTTTTTGCATGGTTATTTAAAAATATTATTCTTACTTTTACGGCAAAAACATGCCCATATTGCAAAAAGCGGGTCCGTAGAGATGTGCTTGTGTGCCAATGTTGCCTCCGACAATTTTAATATAAGCCTAAGATCTGTGGGGGTATAGTGTGAGCGGAAGATATATGCCAGATGGAGGGGATAAGCGACAGTGCACGTCATTGTGATACTTGGAATAGTAGCAGCGGCAGTAATCTTTCCTTTTATCTGGCTATATGAAGCGGTTGGTCCCATATTCTTCACCCTTATAATTTTATGTATAATTGCTGGTTATATTTATGTCAGGCGTATTCTCCTGGCGCGCAGATACGTCGAGCTTCAGACTTTGGCGCTCAAGACCATCAGATACCCAGTGGTGCCAACACAGGCGAAGGCGATTAATATGTGGCTGGCCGGAAAATATCCCGGCTGGGCTCCTTTAATTAGAAATCTTCAAATAATTAGGGAGTCCTTGGATATTGCACTGACCAGCAAAAGAAGGGATATAGCCGAGTCACGCATGGAGTTGGCATTGGATCGGTGGCAAGAATCACAACAGGAACATACTGGACTCCTCGCTCCAGAAACGGCTGCTCTTATAGCCTCTGTGATCGAGGAGACGCGAAACATATACCACACAACCCTTTATTTGAATATAGCCGGATCACACTTAGAAAAAGCGCAAAATCTCAAGACTGAGAAGGGAAGGGCAAAACACAGAGATCTCGCAAAGATAATTATTCAAGATGGTCTCAACGATCCGTTAAGCGATAAGGCAAAATTAACAGAAGTGCTCAACCAGATCGATAATAAATAGTGTGCGGACAATATTGCGATCGCCCGAAATACTAAAATCAAAACCCTTTTGAAAGTAAGATTAAGACGCCCCGTTTCCAGACCCTGTAAGATTAGTTAAGAAACGAAATATAACATTTCAATGACTTCCAACTTTCACACCCCCCAACACCTCGATTGCTCCCGAGCGTCAGCATGTCCGTTGCTGTAAACTGTATTTTGGACAGATGTGGGGACGGACCGACAACCACACTATAGTAGGGTAAACCGTCCCCTGTCAAGCTAATGGAGCTTGAGGGCCGCCTGCCGGCTAGGGGTGGGGGACGGCAGGCGGAAATGTTTAGAGTATGAATTGCCTCGTCAGCCCCTGCAGCTCGCTGGAGAGCTCCGCGAACTGTGACGAAGCCGAGGCGTTTCCTTCGATCTTCTTTGTCATTTCCTGCACGGCGGCGTAGATCCTCTGGATGCTCTCGGAGATGTCGTTCGTTGCCATGGACTGCTCTTCCGACGCGACGGCTATCTGGCGGACCTGCTCCGTCACGTTGTTGATCTGCTCGAACATGCTCTTGAAGCTCGTTTCAAGGGAGCGAACGTCGTTGGTGCCGACCTCGACCTCCCGCACCCCCTTCTCGATCGTATCCACCGTCTTGCCCACCTGTTCCTGTATGGCGTCGACGTTGGTCTTTATGTCCTTCGTCGCGAGTCCCGTCTTTTCCGCCAGCTTGCGGACCTCGTCGGCAACCACGGCGAAACCTCTGCCGTGCTCGCCGGCCCTTGCCGCCTCGATGGCCGCGTTGAGGGCGAGAAGGTTTGTCTGGTCGGCGATGTCATTGATGAGGTCGACGACCTTTCCGATCTCTTCGGACTGGCTGCCGAGGTTTTCCACCGTGGCCGCCGAGGCCTTGACCATCTCGCTTATCCTGTTCATGGCGCCGATGGTGTCCTTCACGATGCTCTCTCCCTGGGCGGCCGCCTCGCTGGTCTTTTCGGAGCTTGCCGCGGCAGTCACGCAGTTCTGTGCTATCTCCGACGTTGTCTTGGACATCTCTTCCGTCGCGGCGGCAAGTGAGTTCGCCTGTTCGAGGGTCTTCTCCGCCTCCCGCGTCATCTGGCTCGTATCGGCGTTCAGGTTGTCCGCGGCCGCGGCTATCGTGTCGCTGTCCCGCGCCACGGTCTTCATCATGCCGTGAAGCTTCTCGATGAAGGTGTTGTAGTACCGTCCCATCGTGCCCATTTCATCCTGTGACGACACCTCAATCCGCTTCGTGATATCGCCCTGACCCTGGGCGATATCCTCGAGGGCACCCACCATGCGGGTGATCGGTCCGATGACGACCCGCCTGAAGAGCCCGATGGAGAAGAAGACGAAAACGGCGATTATGACAATCCCTATGACGGCGCTCAAAATGACCGTGTTCCTCAAGGTCTTCGATGCCAGGTGATGCGCCTGCTCCTTGGGGATCCCGATATACAGTATGCCTATCACGTCTCCGTTCGCCCCCTTCAGAGGCTCGTAGCTTGTGAGATAAGGCTTGCCCAGTATGTTGGCGTCGCCGACATACGATCTTCCCTGTGTGATGGGGGTATAGGCGGCGCTGTCCTTTCCCAGTTTCGTGCCTATGGCGCGCGCTCCGTCGGCTTTCTTCACGTTGGTGGAGATCCTGAGGAAATCATCGCCGTCCTTCATAAAAATGGTCGCCGTGTCGCCGAGGTCGTTCAGGATGGCATCGACCATGTCGAATTTCCCGGCGATGGAATTGCCGTCTTTGTCAACGAGATTTCCCATTCTGAGTTCCACTTTGCCGTGGTACTTATCAAGGTAGAAATGTATCGATCTTGCATCTCCTTCCAGTTTCTTTCCCAGGGTTATGTCCGTGATCGAATTGGCGAGACCCGACATCTTGAAGATACAGAACACGCACATGATGCCCGTGGCGATGATGAGAACAGACGAGATCGTAACGACGAGCTTCTTGGATATGCTGAAATCCTTGAACATGATGCACCTCTCATTATGCAATGTCCGCACGCATGCGGGGGCCCGCAGGCATGACAGTTGTTGTCACATGCATTATCGACACATCGGAGAAAAAGCTTAAGGTTTCGCTGGGTTTCGCTAAAAAAAGAAGAGGGGGTCGTCACCTGCAACGGGTGCGCACCTGCTTCTTTCCCGCGACGACGGTATACGCCGTGTGGGCGGCGAGAAAGCTGCCCCGCACCATCCTGTCAAGGAGCTCTTCCAGCCAGAGGCGGGCCCGGTCGGAGGAGACGATCCCCTCCGCGGCTGCCCTCCGCGCGGTCTCGCGGAGGTTATAAACCTTGTCGGCTGTGTCGAAGTCCTTTATGAGACAGGTACTGGGATATATCTCCACGTCGGATAGACCGGTGGAGACAAGAAGCTCGGCGAGTTCGCGGCCGATCCGGCTGTTCGTGAAGGAGTCACGCCAGAAAGTCTCGAGGGACCGCGCTGTCTCCCGGTCTGCCGACTCCACCGTGAATGTCTCCCAGTCGTTGTCGTAGGCGAGGAGGAGCCCTCCCGGTTCGAGGACGCGAATGAGTTCGGAGACGGCCTCTTCGGGCCGGGGGACGTGCTGCAGGACCCGGTCGATCCTGCACCGCGAAAAGGAACAATCCGGAAAGGGCAGGGTCCTTACGTCTCCCGCCTGAAACTCGACGGGCAGGCGGGCGGCGAGCCCGCTCAACCTCGCTTTTTCGATCATGACGATGCTTGAGTCAAGGGCCACCACCCTGCCACCGGGTATCACCAGCTTCGCCATCCTGAAGGCGTCGTCGCCAAGGCCGCAACCGGCGTCGAGGACCGTCATCCCCGGCCGGAGCCGGAGGAGATCGTAGCTCGTCCTCTTGCATTCGCTGAAATAGGGCAGGGAATCGATGAGGGCAAGGCACGAAGAGTAGGCGTCACTGTCCTCAGCGTTGTCGACATCGGCAAATCCGGTTGAGAGATACTCGTCGATCGTTGGGGCTCCTTGTCTTTGATCGGGAAACGACAGTTAGTATACAGCATTCGGCGATCGCTCCGATAGTCCTTTGCTTCCCTGCCTCTGCGGTGTCTTCCGCTTTGCTTTGACCGGGGCCGCGAGAGGTGCTACCATAGGGACTGTGGGATCTCTTACGGGAAAGGACCGAGACCAGTGCGGCCTCCTTATCGAGAACAGCGAGGGCAGGGTCCTGCTGCAGCTCAGGGACGACAGGGCGGATATACCCTATCCCGGGTGTTGGGGGACGTTCGGCGGGCAGATAGAAGGCGATGAGACCCCCGAAGAGGGCATCCGGAGGGAGATATGGGAGGAACTCGAATACGAACTGTCCAACCCGGAGTACTTCGGGAACTTTCCCTTTGACGGATACGATATCTACATGTACAGGACGGTCGACAGGGACCTCACTCTTAACGATCTGACGGTGAGGGAAGGGCAGGGAGGCAGGTTCTTCTCGCTCAAAGAACTGGAAGGTGTCGATTGCGCGGCCAATTGCCGCGAGATCGTGACCGCCTATTTCGAGATGTTCCATAAAGACAGAAGCAGGGAGGGCTGACGCATATGGCCACGATCCTGTTGTCGACGATCGGCTTCACGAAGCATAGCGCAAGCGCCTTCTTTACGAAGCTGAAGGAGGCCGGCATCGTGAGGGTGATAGATATCCGTTTGAACAACGTCTCGCAGCTGGCGGGCTTCACGAAGCGGGACGACCTCATCTATTTTCTGAAGGAGATCTGCGGTTGCGGCTACATCCATGAGCCCTGTTTCGCCCCCACGCAGGAGATACTCGATGCCTGGAAGAAGAAGGCGATCGACTGGCCCGCATATGAGAAGCGCTTCATCAAGCTCATGGAAGACCGCAGGATCGAAGACCGGATATCTGCGGAGCAATTGCACAACGCATGCCTGTTGTGCAGCGAGCCGACGCCCGAGAGATGCCACCGCAGGCTGGTCGCCGAGTACCTTCAAGGCAGATTCCCCGGCATACAGATACGTCACCTCTAGCACCGGGCCCGGCCGTCCCGCCATCTCTTTTGTCTTGAAATGGTCCCGTGATTGCCGGACAATATGGACAGGAGAGAGGCATCGACATCGTCCGGCTCCCATCGGGACCGGAAGGGAAGACGAAAACGCGAAGGAATGAGGAGGTCCCCATGTTTGAAGTGAGCCAGGAAGCATCTGACAGGATGAAGAAGTTCCTGCAGGAACAGGAGAATCCGAAGCCGATCAGGATACTGACGACCGAAGGGGGATGGAGAGGGCTCTATCTCGTGATGGCCATGGACGACCAGAAGGAGACCGATGAGGTCCTGACGGACAGGGGTGTGACGTTTGTCGTTGACAAGAGACTTTTCGAGAGGGCAAAGCCCATACGGATCGATTACACCCACTCGACCCTGGGCGAGGGTTACGTTTTTGAATCCCAGCTCCTGAAGGGGAAAGAGGGTCTTTTTACGGGGTGCAGGAACATCTGCGACACCTGTGAGGAAGGCTGAGGGTCGGCAAAGACCTCAGGAGAACGGGCAGCACTGAAAGGAGCATCGGCATGAACGATCGCGGATTTGTCAGGGCCTTTGTGATGGAAGGGTTGATCGGCATCGCCATCCTCGGGATCATCGCCGCCATCGCCATTCCTCAGTACGTGAACTACAGGAACCGCGATATCGATCGCGAGGCAAAAGCGCATGCCTCTCAGGCCTATCAGGCTTCTCAGGCCTTCTTCCGCGACAATCCGAAGGGGCGGGCGACCCTGGAGGAGATCTCGCGCTTCGGTTACCGGAGCTCCCCCGACATTGTGTTGACCATATCCGGAGGCAAGGGCGATCTTCGGATAACGGCCGGTCATGTGAGGAGCAGACGGGCATATCAGGTGGACGAAAGAGGGGAGATATCCACGGACTGACACGCCGTCGGATTCCGCCGCCCGGCTTTACCGGCACGTGTCCTGAAGGGTGGTTCCGGTGTTCACCTTCAGGATATCCCCACCATGTTCCGCAGCTTTTCCACGTTGAAGATCTCGATCATGTTCCTCTTCTTTCTGAGGAGGTCCTGCTCCTCGAAGTGGTTAAGCGCGAGGGATACGGAGACCCGCGAGAGACCGGTCAGGTTCCCTAAATCCTCCTGTGTCACCTTCTTCGCGATGAGGATCCCTTTCGGCGTTCTCTGGCCCACCTCCGAGGCGAGTTTGCAGAGCATGTGAGCCACCCGCCTGCGGGCGTCCATGAAAGAGTCGTTCTCTATCTGGAGTATCAGCATCCTTGTCACCCTGGCGAAGGCGGCGATGATGACGGCGGACAGCCTGGGATGCTTCTCGTTGAGGGCAAGAAAGGTGGCGACGGGGATCACACGCAGTTCCGTCGGCTCAAGGGCGGTGGCTGTCTGAAAATGGGGGTGGCCGTCAAAAGCGGCGGCATAACCGAAGAGAGTGTTCCTCTCCTGGATGATGACGGTCCTTTCGGACCCGTCCTTGCTGAGGAGCGTAATCTTGACCCTGCCTTTCTCGATGAGATAGAACTCGGGCCTGCTCGCCTCGCTCTGGATGTAGATCATCTCCCCCGCGGCGCAGGACCGTTTCGTCGAGTTCTCGTAAAGCAGGCTCAGCTCGTCCGGGTAATCCTTCAGGTTGTCGGTGAGGTAAGGCGAATCCGGAGCGCCCTCTCTCCCCTCCATGTGCCCCCCTTTTCTCGGACCCTCTTCCCCCCAAGTCTAACCCCTGTGGGGGTCAGGTAATGTTAACAGCTTAACACAGTCGGCGGGCTTACTGTATAAATCGGTTAGTGGAAAGGGTCCGGGGCCTCTGTCTATGATGATGGAGAACAGAGGAGGTGAGGCATATGCATTACTTCGATGTTATCTCCATTGTCCTCGGGATCGGTGTGATGGGGATCCCGCTCATAATCCTGGTGGTAAATAGTCTACAGCGGCAATGACCTTCGAGTGCGGAGCTGCAGGCCCCCAACCCTCCTGCCGCATCCACATGCGCCCCGGCCCCGGTATCGTCTCCGGGGCGGGGGCTTTCCTTTTGACGATGGTTCGAATAGGTGCTACCATAGAGACTGTCTTGCAGGAGGACGATGGACCGCTCCGACAGCACCTGTTTCCCTCTCGGCCCCGCTGTGTACGGCAACGGGGTGAACTTCAGCGTTTTCTCGAAGAACGCCGACGCGGTGGAGCTCCTTCTCTTCGACAACGTCGACGACGCTGCACCGGCGCGCGTGATCAGGCTCGACCCCGAGGCGGACCGCACCTATCACTACTGGCATGTCTTCGTGCCCGGGCTCATGCCGGGACAGGTCTACGGCTGGCGCGCCCACGGCCCCTTCGCGCCGGAAAGGGGCCAGAGGTTCGACGCCGCCAAGGTCCTTCTCGACCCCTATGCGAAGGCGGTGGCCGTTCCTCACGGATACAGCCGCATGGCCGCATCCGAGCCGGGCGACAACACGGCGGCTGCCATGAAGAGCGTTGTGGCCGACCTCGATGACTACGACTGGGAGGGAGACAGGCTCCTCATGCGCCCCTTCGCGACAACCGTGATCTACGAGGCGCACGTGGCGGGGATGACGAAGAACCCCAATTCCGGCGTTGCCCCGGAGAAACGAGGCACCTACGCGGGCCTGATAGAGAAGATCCCCTATCTCATGGACCTCGGCATCACGGCTATCGAGCTCATGCCCGTCTTCCAGTTTGATGAGCAGGACGCTCCCCCCGGCAGGACGAACTACTGGGGGTATGCCCCTGTGTCTTTCTTCGCTCCCCACAGCCGGTACAGTTCCCGGAGGGACCACCTCGGCCCCCTCGACGAATTCCGGGACATGGTGAAGGCCCTGCACAGGGCCGGCATCGAGGTCATTCTCGACGTCGTCTACAATCACACGGCCGAGGGAGACCACAGTGGCCCCACCATCTCCTTTCGGGGTTTTGGGAACGACATCTATTACGTCCTCGACAGCGACAGGGCGCGCTTCGCGAACTACACGGGGACAGGCAACACCCTGAACGCCAACCAGCCCATCGTCCGCAGGATGATTATAAACAGTCTCCGTTTCTGGGTTAAGAAGATGCACGTCGACGGTTTTCGCTTCGACCTGGCATCGATCCTCTCCCGCGACGAGTCCGGCAGGCCGATGGAGAACCCGCCCGTGCTGTGGGATATCGAGTCCGACCCCGTCCTCGCCGGGGTCAAGCTCATCGCCGAGGCCTGGGACGCGGCGGGGCTATACCAGGTCGGCCGCTTCGTCGGGGACAACTGGAAGGAATGGAACGGCAAGTTCCGGGACGATGTGCGGGCCTTCATGAGGGGCGAAGAAGGGACCGTGACGAGACTCGCCCAGCGCCTGATGGGAAGTCCCGATATTTACGGTGGCCGGGAGCGCGAGCCGGAACAGAGCGTCAACTTCGTGACCTGTCATGACGGGTTTACCTTGAACGACCTTGTTTCCTACAACCGCAAGCACAATGAGGCGAACGGAGAGGAGAACAGGGACGGCACGGACTACAATCTGAGCTGGAACTGCGGCTTCGAAGGCCCGAGCGACGACCCTGTCATTGAGGGGCTTCGCAACCGCCAGGTCAAGAACTTCATCACTATCACCCTGACCTCCGTGGGCACGCCGATGCTCTCCATGGGAGACGAGGTGCGGCTCACGCGGTACGGGAACAACAACGCCTACTGCCAGGACAACGAGACAAGCTGGTTCGACTGGTCCCTTCTCACCCGCCATGCGGACATACACCGCTTCACGAAGGGCCTCATCGGGCTTCGGGTCTCCCGGCGGTACAAGAGGGCCGAGCGGCTCATGACCCTCAACGAACAGCTTCACCAGGCCCGCATGTCGTGGCACGGGGTGAAGCTCGGCGAGCCCGACTGGGCCGACCATTCGCACAGCCTCGCCGTGGCCCTCGAGGTCGACGAAGGCCTCCTGTTCCACATAATGATCAGCAGTTACCGGGAGCCCCTCGAATTCGAACTGCCGCCGGCAGGGGCGGCCCGGGGCCCCTGGCGCCGCCTGATCGACACATCCCTCGAGTCCCCTGACGACTTCTGTGCCTGGGACCTGGCCCCCAGGATAGCGGGGGAGACATACCGGCTGAAACCCTGGTCCATAGCGGTCCTTTTCTCTCATGCGCGAGAAGAGGGGTGATGGGTGACAGGTAATGGGTTATGGGTGATGGGAATGACACGTCAGGGCGGGGGACCTGGTTCCCCGTCATCCAGCATTCCGCCATATAGCCGCTTCGCGCACTCGGGGCAGATGGAGTGGCTGAATTCCGCTTCCGAGTGGTCCCGTATGTAGGCCTCGATTTGTTCCCAGTATCCCTTGTCGTTGCGTATCCTCTTGCAGGAGGCGCAGA
Source organism: Syntrophorhabdus sp. PtaB.Bin047 (assembly GCA_002067235.1). GTDB lineage: Bacteria > Desulfobacterota > Syntrophorhabdia > Syntrophorhabdales > Syntrophorhabdaceae > Delta-02. Next base: position 17,824 of record MVQP01000017.1, on the reverse strand, counting down.
CGGGGATCAATCCGCTGAGCAGTTTCACCTTTGCGAGGGTTGCCTTGAGCTCGAAGATGAGGTTTTCGCGCTCTTCCTCCGCCTGCTTGCGTTCGGTGATGTCGGTGACTATCCCCTCCAGGGCGACCGGGCGTCCATTGGCGTCCCGTATCAGTACGTTCCGCTGATGGAACCATCGCTCTTCACCTGATCTGTGCATGATCTCGTACTCGTACGAGGACGGCATGTTCCCCTCAATGAGGTTCTCCCATTCGCGGAAGAAATAGTCCCTCCAATCGGGATGAATCACCCTCCTGATGAGAAAGGGATCGTCATAATACTCTTCCGGTTGGTACCCGGTCATTTCCAGGACGGCGGGACTGATATACTCGTATCTTCCTTCAACAAGGGACAGTCGAAAGATGAGGTCCCGTGATCGTTCGGCGAGCAGGCGAAAACGCTCTTCACTTGCCTGAAGCGCCCTGTCCGCCCTCTTGCTCGCGGTGATGTCCCGGTCGAAGCCCCGGTACCCGAGATACGCACCGCGGGTGTCAAAGACGGGGACCCCGTTGGTTTCGAGCACCACCTCCCGCCCGTCCTTGTGGAGGTTCACGTTCTCCAGCCCCGAGAAGGGCTTCCGGGCATCGGAGACCTTTCTGAACCAGGCGCCGATCTCCTGCGCCCTGTCCTTCGGCATGAGGTCGAAAGGGGTCTTCCCCATGATCTCGTGAGGCTCGTATCCGAGCAGGTTTTTTACGTTCGGGCCCACGTAGGTGTAGACCCCGTTTCCGTCGACCTCCCACACCCAGTCGCTCGTTGCCTCCACGAGAGAACGGAACCGTTCCTCGCTTTCCCGGAGGGCCTCCTCCATGCCGCGGTGTATTGCCTTGAATTGTTCGAGTTCTGCGATCCTCTGTTTTAGAGCGCCAATTTCCCGGATGAGCTCGCGTGTTGTTGCGTCAGACTTCTTCAATCAGCACCCTTCTGCGGATGTGTAATGTCTTAACCTGTATAACTCTACCACAATTGGCCGGAATTAAGTAATAACCGCTGTGTCAGCGGCCGGTCAGGGTGGAAGAGATATAGTAGAAGCCTTCTTCGTCCACAAAGCTTGTCACTGTGAGGCCCGCGCCGGTGAACAGGCCGCGCATCGATTCTTCGTCGGGCAGGTGATCGTGCATGACGGCTTCACAGGACCCGTGGTGTCTGTTGATCCCCTCCGCGGAGCTGAAATGGGACACGACGAGGTGGCCGCCGGGCCTTAGGATACGGCATAGCGTTGCGACGGCCTTTTGCTTGTCATGAAAGTGGGGAAAGCAGGAGAAGCAGACGACAACGTCGCAGGAGTTGTCGTCGAGGGGGGCATTCTCCGCGTCGGCGTGGACGAACCGGATGTTTTCCTGCCCGTGGAGGGTGCGGTTGACGTCGAGCATCTTCTCCGCGAAATCGAGTTCGTAGAGAAGTCCCGTCGACGTGATGCGTTCGAGGATGAAGGGAACGAGAATGCCGCTCCCACACCCCACGTCCAGCACGTGGTCTCCGGTTTCAAGCGGCATAAGAGAGAAGAGGCGCTTGAAGTCCCCGGCGTGTTTGTCGTAGATCCCCGTGACGCGGTCCTTGTACCACATGTCGAGCCACTCTTCCGCATGCTCGTTGAAGAAGTCCCTGCGCCTGATGTATCGTTCATCGTCTGTCATTTTCATATGATGCGGTTCCTTTCCTTTAGTCTGGCCCTGCGGCGTTTTGGCGAGAAGACGTACGCGGCGGCAAAGATGACCGTGGCCGTAAGGACCACCGAGGCGCCGGAGGGCAGGTCGAAGATGTAGGATATGACAAGGCCGGACGCGCAGGCGCCGACCCCGGAGGCAGCGGAGATGAGGAAAAAGTGTTTCATGTCGTACGTGAGCTGGAGTGCCGTTGCCCCGGGCTGCACGAGAAGGGCGAAGATGAGAAGGCCCCCTACGGTCGCCAGGTTGGACGACACGACGGCCCCCGTGAGGAAAAGAAGCGCGTAGTAGATCATCCGTTCCGGCACCCCGCTCGCCCTGGCGAGCCGCCGGTTGAAGAGGACCGCGCGGATCTCCTTGAAGAAGACCGCCACGAAGAGGACGAGGACCCCCGTGACGACGGCCAGTATGGTGACGTCAAAGCGGGAAAGCGTGAGAAGGCTCCCCCACATCAGGTTGAGGACACCCGCCTTTGTCCGCGTGAGGATGCCCATTCCGAGGAAGGCGATCCCCATGAGAAAGGAAAAAAGGATGCCCAGCATGTTCTCAGGGGCGAGGTCCGTGCGGTCTGAAAGGGGGCCGAGAACCCCCGCGGCGAGAAGGCACACGACGAAGCCGCTGAGGAAAGGGTTGATGCCGGCAAGCGTGCCCAGCACGGCGCCGGCAAAGGCGGCATGCGACATGGAGACGCCGATGAGGGGCATCTTCATGAGCACCACGAAGACGGAGAGGAGAGAGCAGCTGGCCCCGCAGAGCACGCAGGCTATGGCGGCGCGCTGGATAGGCGGGTATGTGAGAATGTCAATGAGAGGGTCAATCATAGGAAATGAATCTCCTGCCCTTTTGCCGGAACGTCTCTAGGGGATAGCGGAAGAGCCTCGTCAGTGTCTCTCCCGACAGCGCGGTATCGATGTCCCCGTCAAAGAGCATCCTGCCGTGGTCGAGCAGCACGGCGCGCCCCATCGCCACGGGAAGCATGGTGAAATCATGGGTGACGAAGAGGACCGTCAAGGCCTCCTTCCGGTGGATCTCGTCGACGAGGTCGAGCACCTCCTTCTGCACGGCGATGTCCAGGTTCGCCGTCGGTTCGTCCATGAGGAGGATGTCCGGCCGCTGGAGGATGGCTCGGGCCAGCGACACCTTCTGCCTCTCGCCGCCGGAGAGCTGGCCGAGGGGCCTTGCGGCAAGGTGGGAAAGGCGCATGGTCTCCATGAGCGCCATAGCTTCCTCCTTCTGCCGTCTTCCGGGGGAGCGAAAGAGACCCGTCCTCCCGATCGCTCCCGTCATGACGGCCTCCACGGCGAGGATGGGAAAGGAGGGATCGACGGGGAATGATTGCGGAATGTATCCGACGCGGAGCCGGCTTTCACGGGAGCGCCTGTGGGTCTCCGGGCGTCCGAAGAGGCTCAAGACCCCTTCGAACCTCTCGAACCCGGCGATGACATTGAGGAGCGTGGTCTTTCCGGCGCCGTTGGGGCCGATGATCCCGACGAGCTCACCCCGGGCCACGGCGAGGCTGACGCTGTCGAGAAGTACCGTTCTCGTCTTACGGACTGTCACCCTGTCAAGGGCTATCAATTGCTCGTTCATGGTGAATTCGTTTCAGACGGTCGTGCCTCATTTTCGCACAGCGGACAGAAGGGCGTCAACATTCTCTTCCAGGGTGGCCAGATAACCTCTCTCAGAGGGGAAGTTCGTCAGGACAACGTGGGGGACCTTGAGGGTCTCGGAGACCCCCTTGCCGGCGTCAGGCCCGGATTGGAGGTTGTCAACGACCATGATCGCCTTGCGGCCTTTCCCGACCTCGGCCAGCCGCACCACGTCCCGCGCGGACATCCCTTCCTGCCTGCCGTACTCCGCGACCACCTGGAATCCCATCCATTCGAGAGGCTCCTTTTGCATGGAGGAGGCGATGACGGGCCTTCCGGAGAGGCCCGCGCCCGTGACTTTCCGAACGAGCGCCTCGGCACCTTTCTTCACCAGGCGTACGGCCTGTTGTTTCCGGCGGTCTATCTCGACCCTGTCCGCGGGAAAACGCTCTGAAAGCTTCGCCGCAAGGAGTTCAAGGCCCTGCACGTAAGTATCGGGCGTCATCCAGTTGCGGCCTTCCGGGTCGACGACAAGCTGTCCTCCATCATCCGGCGCTGCCTTGCTCATGAAGGACATCCCCCGGAAGGAGACGATGAGTACGGCCTTTTTCATCTTTTCGATGTCTGTCAGTTTCACGTCGTAATGGCCGGGACACTGTCCCGGAGGAAGTATGGCCTCGACGCGGTATCGGTCGGGAGGAAGGAGTGAGGAGATGATGTCCGACAGGATCGTGTCCGACGCCACTACGGTGCGCGCGTCCGAAGGCCCGGCGTCCTGTGGTCTGCCGGTGCACCCGGAGAGAATACACACGAGGACCATGGCCGCGATCGTAATAAGCACCGCTTCCCGGGCCATCGCGTGGTGTTTGCTCATAAACGGTTGTCGGACCACACAGGCTCCTCAAGTTTTCCCCGCGCCATCGCGGCGCGCGGGGCCTAATTGAATTTCAGCGTGAACCCGCCGAAGAAGGTCGTCCCCGGCATGGGGTAGCCCTTGGCATATTCATAATCGCTGTTGAAGATGTTGTTGACGGCAAAGAAGACGTCCGAATCCTTGAGCCTGAGCGGAGCGTGGTCGAAGCGATAGCTTATCCGGGCGTTCACGAGGGTGATGTCGTTCAGTTTATCCTTCGCCGTGAGCGTCGTGGTGTTGAGAGTGTTGCTTCGCGCGAACGTGCCCTGGTAGAGGTTGCGAAGGTGCTGCATGTCGGCGAATATCTGGAAGTCCTTGAGGAATCTCCACTTCGCCCCGGCCTGGAATTGAAAGCCAGGCGTGTAGGGAATGTGGTCGCTTTGGGCGCCGTTGGACCCTTTGGCCTCCGTTGTGAGCCAGGTGGCGGCCGAGAAGAATTCCAGGTCCTTCACGGGAGTCACGGTGCCGCTCAGCTCCAGCCCCTCGATCTCGTAGTGACCGATATGATCGTTAAACTGGGTCGGGATGGTCCCGCTCATGTATGCCAGGAAGCGGTCGGTTCCCTTGTCGCGAAAGACTGTCGCACCCACCGTGGCCATCTTCGGCCATGAGTGGGTAAGGCTCGCCTCGTAGTGGTCGACCACCTCGGGTTTGATGTTCTTCCAGTACTGCTCGGCATTGGCGACGGGTGCATCGGTGCGCACGAAGTTCATGAGTACGACGGGAGAAGGGTAGTTGACGCCCCGGGCGTAATTGAGCTTCAGGTCGGTGTTTGCGTATCCCACCACCAGGCCGGCCTGGGGGCCGGTCTTGTTCTCGAACTCGTCGTGATTGAAATACCTGAGTCCTGCCGACGGGGTGACGTGAAAGCCTTCAGGGCGGCCGAAGGTGTGACTTGCAGCGATGTATGGGGACACAAGGCGGGTGTCGGGGAAATCCCAGACCCTTCTCGCTTTGCCGCCGTTGACGGAAGCCGCGCCCGCGCCGGTGGGGGCCCGGCCGCTGTATGTCTGTTGCGTGTTCTTGAGCGTTGTCATGTCGAGGTCGGCCCCGAGAAGAATCTCGCCGCCTTGCCACAGATGGAGTGTTTCTTTGGCCCGGGCACCGTAGAGGATGACCTTTTGCCGGGACCAGAGACCGCCGGTACCGTTGGCGTACTGGTTACCGTTCGTCAGTTCCTGGAGCAGGTCGAAGGTGGTGTCGTTCCAGTAGCCCTTGAGATAGCCGCTTGCGCGCTCGTACTCGTGGCTCACCGTCAGCGTGGCGAAAAGGGTGTCCGTCTTGTATCGTTCCGCTCCGGGCCAGCTCACCCCGTTAACCGCGTTGGGAGTCCTGTCGGGCATGGGGGCTTCCGTTGTGCCGTTCACCTGGTTGATGAGGAACCTGACCCTCCACTCTTTCGTGACCTGGTAGCCGGCATTGGCATAGAGACTTTGCTGGTGGGAGGCTGAATTCGCCCGGTCGCCATCGGTGCTCGTGTAGCTCTGGGACGCGTAGACGTCGAAGGGTCCCTTCTTGAGCCCGGCCGAGACATTTTCGTCGAAGGAGCCGTAGCTGCCGCCGTTGAGACCGAGGATTCCCTCCTGCCCTTCCTTCTTCATGTATTTCGGCAGGATGTTGACCGCTGCGTAGCCGCTGCCGAACTGGGAGGGTTGCGGACTCTTGTAGACCTCTATGCTCCCGATGGTGGGAACGGCGATGCCGTCGCCCAGCACCTGTCCGAATAGTCCGCCGTACCGGGGAGCGCCGTCGAACTGAACGACGATGTCCGAGCTGGGATGGCTCGACCCCCGGCCGTGTATGTAGAGGCTGTGGCTGGTCTGGCTCCCCATGAGGTTCTTGCTCTGGAACATGACCCCCGGCACGTCGCGCAGGGTCGACTGAAAATCGTAGGAATTCTGCTCGCTGATCTGCTCCTCCGTCACGACGTTGTACTGCGTGCCGTAGCGGGTGTCGACGGGCGTCACGGGGTTGTCGTAGCGCGTTTCCGTGACGGTGATCTTGTCGAGGACAAGCTTCTTGCCGTCCTCTTGGCCCGCGCCGCTCTCCTCTTTCCGGTCCTCAGCCCAGGCCGGCGCGGCGGCAACGAAAATGAGCAGGAAAATGCCGAAGGCAAGTGTTCCGATAGTCTTCATCACATGGTCTCCCGGTCGGTTCCGCCGCCATGCCTGCCGCTTGAAGGGTGGGGGCAGGGGAAACCACCGGTCATGTTCTCCCATGCTGTTTGTCATCAGGTGTCCTGCCGTCTTTCTCCGCGGCATGCTCACCTGATCCGGAGGATCTGGAGGCGGTTATCGTGCTACTAATGAAAAAAAGGTAACATCAACCACCTTTACTGTCAACACAAATCTTGTCCTTCTGATGGGGTAGAGGGGCGGGGTCTTTCTTGAAACACCCCGTTGATAGGGAGAGGATGAGAGGAATAGAGAGCGAGAGGGCAAGGGAGGGAATTGGTGGAGATCAGGTGTCTTTGCCGGAGCCGGCCGTCTCTCCGTCAATGGGCCGCTCGTCGCCAAGCACACGGCCTATTGACTCGGTAAGCTCACGCATGGTTATGGGTTTTGTCATCACTTCCGATACGCCGACGTCACGGACCTCATCGCCGATGGTATGGGCGAGATAGCCCGAGGTGAGTATGACGGGGATGTCGATGCCCATCTCTCTAAGGCTCCGCGCTATTTCGAGGCCCGTGATCTTCGGCATCGAATGGTCTGTGATCACGAGGTCGAAGTCGCGGGGGTTCTCTTTTATTGCTTCCAGGGCATCGAGGCCGTTGGCAAAGGCGGTCACCGTGTGGCCGAGCTGGGTCAGGATGCCGCCCGTGGTAGTGAGAATTGCCTCCTCGTCGTCTATGAGGACGATCCGGTGTTTCCCCTTCTCGATCGGGGGGGCTTCCCGGGGCGGGCCGGCAGCGTCCAGGTCCGTACAGGGGATGTAGATGCTGAAGGTCGTGCCCTTGCCGGCCTGGCTTTCGACCTCGATCATCCCTCCCAGTTCCTTCACGATGCCGTGCACGACGGAAAGACCGAGGCCGGTGCCTTTCCCCTGGGATCTGGTGGTGAAGAAGGGCTCGAATATGCGGTTCACGGTCTCCTGTTCCATGCCGCCTCCCGTGTCGGAGACGGAGAGCACGACATGTCTTCCCGGGCGCATGTCGGGATGGGCCTTCGCGAGCTCTTCATCGACCGCGAGGTCCTCAAGTCCAATGGTGATGGTTCCCTGTTCCGGTTCAATGGCGTGCACGGCGTTCGTAAAAAGGTTCATGACGACCTGGTGGATCTGGGTCGGTTCCGCCAGGATGGCCGATCGGCTGTCGATCTTCAACCGGATGTCGATCGAGGCCGGTGCGGACGCGCGCAGGAGCTTCAAGGCCTCCTCGAGGACGGGCCCGGGCAGGATCGGCCTCAGCTCGACCTCCGTCTGTCTGCTGAAGGTCAGTATCTGCCCCACGACCTCACCCACCCTTTGAGCGGCCTTTATTATCTCCCTCAGGAACTTGTCTGTCTCCCCATCATTTTTTCCCGTGATCAGGGCCAGTTCCGCGTAACCGAGGATGCCGCTCAGGATGTTGTTGAAGTCGTGGGCTATGCCCCCGGCCAGGGTGCCGATCGCCTCAAGTTTTTGCGATTGCTGCATCCTGTTCTCGAACATGAGCTCCTTCGTTACGTCCCGGCCTATCTCGAGGTAGCCCTCCACGGCGCCGCCTGAGTCTCTGAGAGGCATGACCATCACGTCGAGAGTGACGGGGGTCCCGTCGATTGCCTTGAGGGACACCCTGCCCGACCAGGGAGTTCCTGCATTGAGGGAGTCCCAGATAGTGTCCGGCGGGGTATTGTGGAGATTGGCAAAGTCCGGTTCGGTGCCGATCACCTCCTCCGGCCGTATACCCGTTGTCCTTTCGAAGGCGGGGTTCGCAAAGGTGATCTTCCTGTCGGCCCCTATCTGGATGATGATCTCCGTGGAGTGCTCCGTCATCTTCTTCATCCTTTCGAGAAGCCTCTGCACGGGAGAGCTGAGTCTGCTCGAAACGATGACTATGGTCGTGATCGTTATGATGAGAAAGAGTGTCCCGCTGACGGCCATGATTGACATAATCCTGTTGACAGGGGCCATCACCTCGTCCCTGTTCTGGGCAAAGACGACCGTCCAGCCCGTGAGCTTCATGGTCGTCAACCCGGCCACCTTCCGGGCACCGCCGGAATAATAGGACGCCGTCCCCGTTCTTCCGGACTGTGCGAGCTTGTAGATCTCTTCCGTGCCGGGATGGTCCTGGAGGCGTACCCGGAGGACGTATTCCTTTTTCGGGTGGGCCAGCACGAGCCCTTCGGAGCTAACCAGGTAGGCATACCCCGTCTTGCCTGTCCTTACGTGCGATACTATGGCCCCGAGAAAGTTCGGATCAAAAGGTATGCAGACGACCCCGTGGAACTCGTTGTCCTCTCTAATGGGAGCGGACACGATAAGGATGGGGTCTCCCGGCGTTGAAGGGCCCCTGGCGGGAACAGGACCGATGACGCTCGTCTTGCCCTCCCTTGCGCGCAGGAAATACTCGCGGTCTGAGAGGTCAACGCCCATCTGCCTGGAAAATTGCGCATCGGCCCTGACGACACCTTTTCTGTCGAGTGCGAAGAGTGTGAAGAAAGGCTTGCCTATACGTTTATGGACAGCCTCCAGTTTCGCCTGGACGTCACGGTAGTCCCCGGTTCGGGAGGCCCTGACCACCGTCGGGTCCGCGGCAATGGATGAGGCCAGCTTCATCTCCTGCATCAGGTTCGCCTCGATCAGGGCGGCCATATCCATTGCCATGCGGACCGACCTTTCCTGTGTCATTTCGAGAAGGGAGCCGGAGAGGAGAACGTAGACGATCATCCCCGCTATCAGGAAAGGGATAAGGACGGCCGCGACTCCGCCGAGAATCATTCTGTATTTCAGGGCCACGTTCTTAAGCATCCTTCATACCCGACGACATTCTGTGCTCTGTCCACAACTATATTACATGCAACATCGTGCTATGTACAAGACGGATTCGCAGCGAGGGCTCCGGTGTGGCACGCAAGGCTGGGGGCAATACTGTGGAGTGGTGCACTGAAAACCTGAACCGCATTGCCCAACCGGCCCACGGGTCTCACGAATCGGCTGCCCCTCTTAACAATTGTCGGATCATCCGGCGCTTAGGTTAACATTCCGGCCCGGGTGGCCGCGGCTGCACCGAAGGAAGTGACCTTCAGGACGCCGTCCCTTTGCCTCCTCCCCCATCGAGGGCGGGAATGAGGTAGGTGTCGATGAAGGCCACCGGGTCATTGGGGTCGACGCGGTTGATCACGTTCGCCCCCACCACGACGTTGGGGCCGCCGGAACACTGGTCGGTGCAGAAACGCGCCTTTATCCTGAATCTCTCCAGGAGGCCCCGCTTGCGCAGTTCAGCCGACAGCCCTTCGAGGAGGTGGAAGGAGCCCTTCAGGTAGCAGCTTGTGCCGAGGCAGACGCCCACATCGATAGGGACGTTGTCCCGGAGAAGCTCCTCGACGGATTCCTGGACGCGCATGGAACGGCGGCGATAGGTCGTATGGAGGTTGTGATGGGACAGGGTGCCGTCGGGTTCTCCAAGCCAGTTCGTGTAGATGGCCTTAATCGTGGGGTTGTCCTGGCTTGTCTTTATGGGCGCCGCCTCGTCGAGGCGATAGAGGACCTCGAGCCTGTCCCCGGGGTCGCTCGTGAGTTTCGGTGCCGGGTTTCCCGAGCCGTTGATGCAGCCGCCGGGGCAGGCCATGACCTCGATGAGGTCGTAGGGGGCGTCCCCGGAACGTATATGGTCGACAAGGTCCTGGGCGTTCGTGAGGCCGCTCACGACGGCGAGCCGCACCTTCGTTTCCCCGAGGCCGACGGTGGTCTTCTTGACGCCTTTCAGCCCCCGCACTTCCTCGTAGGTGAAGCTTTCCATGCGCTTCCCGATGACACGCTCGGCCGCAAGGCGCAGGGCCGCCTCGGCGACGCCGCCCGAGGCGCCGAATATTATGCCCGCGCCGCTCGCCTTTCCGAAGAAGGCGTCGACGGGGACGGGCTTGATGGTTCTCGGGTCCATCCCCCGCTCCTCGAAGAGCCTGATGACCTCTGTCGTGGTGAGCACCGCGTCCACGTCGGCGAGGCCCTCCCGGTTGAACTCCGGCCGCCGCGCCTCGTATTTCTTCGCGTTGCAGGGCATGATGGAGACAAAGAAGAGACGCTGGGGCTGAACCTTGAGCTCCCGCGCAAAGTAGTGCTTCATGACGGAGCCGAACATCTGCTGGGGAGACCGGCAGGACGAAAGATGGGGAAGGATATCGGGGGCCATCTTCTCGCAGTAGTTTACCCAGGCGGGGCAGCAGGAGGTTATCTGGGGAAGGACGCCGCCCTCGGCCACGCGGGTCAGGAATTCGGTGCCTTCTTCCATGATGGTGAGGTCCGCGGCCCAGCAGGTATCGAAAACGAAATCGAACCCGACCTCCTTGAGCCCTGCCGAGAGAACGGACATGGCCGAGGCGGGGTCTATGCCGTAGTGCTGCCCGAAGGCGGCCCGCACCGCCGGCGCTATCTGGGCGACAACGGTGAGGTTCGGGTCGTGAAGGGCGCGGTAGATCCGGGGGATGACGGGCTTGAAAGACAGGGCACCTGTAGGACATGCAGTAGCACAGTGCCCGCAGGCGACGCACACGGTCATATCGAGAGGACGGTGGTCGTTGGGCCCTATGGTGAGGACATTGTCGGTCTCGTAGAAGGACAGGGCCGATGAGCCCTCCATTTCACGGCATATCTTGAGGCACAGGCCGCAAAGGATGCATTTCCCGGGATCACGTATGATGAAGGGGTGGTTCTCGTCGATGGGGAGGGCGCGCGCCGGTGTCGGCTGATCGAACTCGACGCCGTATTCGCTGGCGTGGCTTCTGAGGATGCAGGTGTAGCGCTCCGTGCACCCGCAGGCGAGGCATCGCGAGGCCTCCTGCACCGCACTCTCGCTGTCCCATGTGTGCGTCGACTCCTGGAAGCTTGTCTTCCTGATCTCGGCCGGGAGGCAGGGCACATCCAGTCTTTCCAGCGGGGTGATCCATCTGTACTCGTCCCGGGGTATCGTGCGCCAGTGTCCTTTGGAACAGTTGTAAGGCTCCGAGGCAGGGGTGCATTTCCCCGTGCGGAGGTATTCGTCTATCTGCAGGGCCGCCCGCTTTCCCGCGCCGATGGCGCCGATGGCGATGTCGGGACCGCTCACGCAGTCTCCCCCGGAAAAGACGCCGGGAATGGAGGTTTCCGTGGTGCCGGGGTTCGTCAGGACGGTGCCGCGTTTCGTTGTGAGGTCGTCGCGGGCGATACACTCGTTGTCCACGATCTGTCCGATGGCGCTCACGACAGTGGAACAGACAAGATTGAACTCGGAGCCTTCCACGGGAACGGGGCGGCGCCTGCCGGTCCCGTCGGGCTCGCCAAGCTCCATCTTCATGCATCTCAAGGTCAGCGATCCGTTCTCGCGGTTGATGGACATGGGGGCGGTGAGGAACATCATCTCCACGCCTTCTTCGAGGGCCTCCTCTATTTCCGCATCCTCGGCGGGCATTTCGGTCCTCGTCCTCCGGTAGGCGACGACCACCTTTTTCGATCCCAGCCGGATGGCGCTGCGGGCGGCGTCCATGGCGGTGTTTCCCCCTCCGAAGACGATGACGGTGTCACCGAGGTCGGGCGTATCGTTCCTCGCCATGCGGGCAAGGAGGTCGAGACCCGTCATGACACCGGGAAGGTCCTCGCCAGGGATTGCCATGCGGGAGGTCTTCTGTGCGCCAATACCGAGAAATATCGCCTCGTACCCGTCCCGTTTCAGGGACAGGAGGGTAAAATCCTTCCCCAGTTCCTTGCCGTATCGTATGTCTATGCCGAGATTGAGAATGGTCGTTATCTCGCGGTCCAGGATGCTCTCCGGGAGGCGGTAGTAGGGAATGCCCCAGCGGAGCATGCCGCCCGCGGCTTCCTGTTTCTCGAAGACGGTCACCCTGTGTCCGAGGCAGCGCAGGAAGTAAGCGCAGGTGAGGCCCGCCGGGCCCGCGCCGATAACGGCGACGCTACGCCCTGTGTCCGCGGCCACGAAGGGTGTGAACTCCACGGTCTGGTAGCTGTCGAAGTCGCCGATGAAGCGTTTCACCCCGTTGATGTTGACGGGTGAATCCACAGCGTTCCTGCGGCACTCGGCCTCGCAGGGGTGCGGACAGACCCTGCCGCACACCGAGGGAAAGGGGTTGTTTTCCCTGATCACGGCGAGGGCCTCGACAAAGTTGCCGTTGGCCACGTGGTAAAGATATTTCTGGATGTCGATGTGCGCCGGACACCGCGCGACGCAGGGAGCGACGCAATCACCGTAGTGGTTCCTCAAGAGTGCCTGAAGATATATCTTCCTGAAGCTCTCGAGGGCGGGCGACCTGGTGGTGATCACCATCCCGTCCTCGACGATGGTAGATGTCGCCGAGACGGTGCGGGGCTTTCCATTCTCGATTATCTCCACCACGGATATCTCGATGTTGGTCGGGGGGCTTACCCGGGGATCATACCCGAGACTGGGTATGTCTATCCCGTTCTCCCGGGCCGCGTCGATGATCGTGCTGCCTTGTCTTATGGAGCATTTCCTGTTGTCGATCAATGCTGTTATCACTATGTCCTCCGTTGCCGTGTGTCTAAAGGCCCAATATTATACAGTAAGTTTGAAGAAAGTCAAAACAGGGCATAGGAGGGGGGATGGGACCTATGGGACGTATAGGACTTACAGGAGGGGATAGGACCTACGGGACGTATAGGACTTATAGGACGCTTAGGACGTATAGGACATGTGGGGGGGTTAGTATTTTGGGTCGTAGCGCTCGGAGTGGTTGAGGTGGTCCTGCCAGTTTTCGCGGTAGGCCTTGGCGACCTCCCGGGAGCGGATGATGAGGAGGTTCTCGGCGTTCTTCTCCTGGGCGGCCCTCGTGAAATTGAAGGAACCCGTTATCGTTACGGCACCGTCTATGATGATGACCTTGTTATGGGCGATGGCGTGTTTGGCGTCGATGTACGTGGGTATCCTCATGTTCGCCAGGAATGTGGCGGAGGTGTATTTCGCCGTGCGCTGGCTCTTGTCGAGGATCGCGGTCACCCTGACACCGCGCTTGTGGGCCTCGATGAGTGCCTTCGCTATGGGGGCGGAAGTGAAGGAGTATGCCTGGATGAGGATCTCGGAGCGCGCCGCGGCAATCTCCCGCACGATCCTGTCGGTGCAGGAACCGCCGGGAGTGAAGCAGAGACTGACGGTGACGTCCTTGCCGTACTCCGCGCACCCGGCTCCCGAGGGCAGCGACAGGAGGGCTGCGAGGAAAAGGAAGAAAAGAAGATACCTGTTCGTCATGGGCACCAGTTTTGCCCATATCCTAGAAGAAGGCACGGGAAAAGTCAATCGCACTTTTCTCTTGTAAATGGGGGGGAATTGAAAGAGAATTAACAGGATAAAGATCGAGACCGTGTGATATCATGGCAGCAGACGACAAAAAGAGTCTCATCGTCCTTCGCGAGAAGCATCAGGTAGACCAGTACATCCGGGAGATAACCGAGCAGAGTATGCCTGTCAGGGTCGTTATCGACGACACCATCGTCCTCGACGACTGCCGGCTTGTCTTCCGCGGGGGTGCCAGGAAAGCCCTTCTCATCGAGGCGTCGCTTGCGCCGGGAGAATACCCGGAAACGGGACGTGCCACCGTCACCTGCGCCGGTGACATGTCTCTCTACACCTTCGGGACAAAGGTCCTTTCCATAGAACTGGCGGAACACCGCCGCATGCACCTGACCATCCAGTACCCCGACAGGATCACAAAGCGGGAAAGACGCAGACACGTCAGGGTGCGTCCGTCGGCAACCCTGCCGGTGTCGGCATGGATAGCCATGGGTAACGGAGACGCCGTCCACGTGGAACCGGTTGACATAAGCACCGGCGGCTTATCCTTCATGATGACGGAAGAGGTGGCCCGCTTCAAATCGGGCGATGCCGTCGAGCTTACCGTCACGGTTCCCTCGTTCGGAGAGGTGCGCGCACGGGCCACGGTGAGGAGCGTCGTCCATCTCATGGACCTGACCCGGATCGGGGTCGAGTTCTCTACCCTGCCTGACGATGCCTTAAGGGGCATCACCGAATATGTGTCCGAGCGGGAACGCCAGGCAGACCAGGAACGCCGGGTCGAACAGGAACTCTTCGCCGAAGACTGAACCCCGGGTACGTCCGGACAGCACGGCATGAGAAGAGAATCACCAATGACCAAATTCCAATGACCAATGTACCAATAACCAATTGAACAAAGGGAAGAACAGAAAGGCCTGTCCGTATCATTTTGGTTATTGGTTATCGTTTGTTTCTCTGGTCATTGGAATTTGGTCAATTGGTCATTATTCGTTTCATCGGTCATCATCCCTTTCGCTACTAAACCCTTGAACGCCTTTTTCTGTTATAATATTCGGGAAAATGGCGGACGGCGATCTCAGGGAAGAGCTCAACGAGAGGCAATACGAGGCGGTGACGGCCGTCGACGGGCCGGTGCTCGTCATTGCGGGGGCGGGCAGCGGGAAGACGCGGGTCATCGAGTACAGGGTGCGGTATCTCGTCGAGACGGGCATTGACCCTGCCTCGATCCTCCTTCTCACGTTCACGAGGCGAAGCGCGAAGGAGATGATATCCCGGGCCGCACGCCACGACCCCCGGTGCGAGGGTGTCGAGGGAGGGACCTTCCATTCCTTCGCCAACAAGATGCTGCGCAGGTACAGTGCTTTCTTCGGGCTTCCCGACACGTTCACCATCTATGATGAGTCCGATGCCGAGGAGGCGATCCACCGCTCAGCGACGGGCCTTGGCTTCTACGAGAGGCAGAAAAGGCGTCCCCGGAAGGACATGCTGAGGAAGATCCTCAGCATGGCGGTCAACAAGGAGATGCCCCTCGAGGGAGTTCTGGAGAGGCACTACCCGGAGTTCCTCCAATTCGCCGACGAGATAGGCGAATTGCGCCGCAAATACGCGGAGTACAAGGTGGCCTCGCAGTGCCTCGACTACGACGATCTCCTGCTCTACTTCAAGCTCCTCCTCGAGAATGAAGACATGCGTTCCCGCATCGCCGCCCGCTACCGCTACGTCATGATCGATGAGTTCCAGGACACCAACGCCATGCAGGGGGACATCGCGTACCACCTGGCCGCCGCTCACCGCAATATCCTGGCGGTCGGCGACGACGCCCAGTCCATCTATTCCTTCCGGGGAAGCTCCCACGAGAACATCATGCGCTTTCCCGAGCGCTTTGACGGGTGCAGGGTCATCAAGCTGGAGGACAACTACCGGAGCACCCAGGCGATCCTCAATGTGGGCAATGCCGTCCTCGACAACATGGCGAACAAATACCAGAAATGCCTGAAGGCCGTGGCAAAGGACTATGGAGAGAAGCCCCGCCTCATCTATTCCCGGGACGCCCACGAGGAGGCCGCCTGGGTGGTCGACAGGATAAAGGAGTTCTACGACCAGGGAATGGAGCTGTCCCACCAGTGCGTCCTTTTCCGTTCCTCCTATATAACGATACCGCTGCAGGCGGAGCTGGGGAGGCGCAACATCCCCTTCGCCGTCTACGGCGGCCTGAAGTTCTACGAAACGGCACACGTGAAGGACCTCATAGCGCACCTCAAGCTCTTCGTCAACCCGAAGGACGAGCTGGCGTGGAGCCGCGTTCTGCTGCTCGTGCCGGGGATAGGCCCGAAGACCGCCGAAAGAATGCTCGGGGAGATGGTCTCCTGTGAGACCCTCCGGTCCGTTGTTGCGAATGTCATCGAGCCGACGGGAACTGTCCTGGGGAGGTCTTCCGCCGGCCTTGCCCGTCTTGCCCGTCTCCTTGAATCCGACGGGACGGGGCCGGAAGACGTGGTGAGGAGGGTGATCGACTACTGTGATCCCATCCTGAGGGAGAAGTTCGATCTCGACTGGAATCTGAGGAAGAACGACCTCGACGCCCTGGCGCAGATATCGGGCCGCTACGAATCGGTCCGCGATTTTCTTGTCGACCTCGCCATCGAGCCGCCGGAGCGGGGTGTGAAGGATTTCCACGACACCATATGGGAAAGGCCGCTCATCCTGTCGACGATCCATTCCGCGAAAGGATTGGAATGGCGCAACGTCTTCCTCATCGGCGCCGTCGACGGCGTCCTCCCCTCCAGTTACACGACCCGTGACGACGAAGGTCTCGAAGAGGAGCGACGGCTCCTCTATGTCGCGGTCACGCGGGCCAGGGAGCGGCTTTACGTCCTCGCCCACCACGAGGGCCGCAACAACGGCATCCACACCTTCAACAGGCTTTCCCGCTTCATCGAGGCGCCCAACGTCAGGGCGTGCCTCGACGAGGGGCATCTCCTCGACGCACCCGAAACGGATGAGACGGCGATTCACGGTCCCCGGGACGGCATGAGCAAGACGGACCTTCTGGAGAAGCTCCTCGATTCCATGAAGTGACCGGAGGGCCCCTGCCCGTTCTTTGTCCTTTACCCTTCATGCCATAAAGGTTACAATGAAAGCCACCATGAAGAAGACCATAGAGACCGTTCCCAACTTCAGCGAGGGACGCAATCAGGCAAAGATCAGGAAGATCCTCGACTGTTTCACCGGTGTCAAGGGGGTCAAGCTCCTCGACCATCACAAGGACAAGGACCACAACCGCCTCGTCGTGACGGCCGCCGGGGAGGCGGCGGGTGTGAGGAAGGCCGTGCTCGCCGCGGTGGACATTGCCGTAAAGAACATAGACCTGCGCCGTCACAGGGGTGAACACCCACGGATGGGGGCCGTTGATGTGATACCCTTCATCCCTATCGGTGAGACCTCCATGGAAGACGCCATCGCGCTCTCCCTCGATGTCGCGAAGGAGATCTGGCGGAGTTTCCGCGTACCTGTGTTCCTCTACGAGGAATCAGCCTCCCGCCCCGACAGGAGAGCGCTCCCCGACATCCGCAGGGGAGAGTTCGAGGGGATGAAAGAAAAGATCAAAGACCCTCAATGGAAACCAGATTTCGGTGACGCGGCCGTGCATCCCACGGCGGGCGTGGTTGCCGTGGGCGCGAGAAGACCTCTCGTTGCCTTCAACGTCAACCTCGATACGGACAGCATGGCTGTCGCCACCGCGATCGCGCGGGCGGTGCGTTTCCAGAGCGGAGGCCTGCGCCACTGCCGCGCCATCGCCGTCAACCTCAGGGAACGGGGCATAGTCCAGGTATCCATGAACATGACGGACTACACCCGCACCCCCCTGTACCGCGCCCTGGAGATGGTGAGGATGGAGGCGAAGCAGTATGGCGTCAACGTCATCGGCAGCGAGATAGTTGGCCTCGTCCCCTCCGACGCCATAGTCCAGAGCGCCGCCTACTACATGGGCCTCGAAAACTTCACCACCGACCAGATCCTGGAAAACAAGCTCAACGACTGAGAAGACCGTAAAGACAGTTTCAGGTTCCAGGTTTCAGGAAGTGAAGACAGTTTCACGTTCCAGCAACTGTGTTGAATGTCAATTGATTTCTTTTTCATGAACGGGCCTCCGCCCATGTTGCTTTGTTCTTCATCA
>MVQP01000016.1 GCA_002067235.1 Syntrophorhabdus sp. PtaB.Bin047 | reverse complement strand
TGATGAAGAACAAAGCAACATGGGCGGAGGCCCGTTCATGAAAAAGAAATCAATTGACATTCAACACAGTTGCTGGAACCTGAGACCTGGAACCGTTTTTATCCCCCGGCCAGGGGGTCCATGTAGGCGTCCACGCGGACCGTGTCGCCTTCCGTTATCTTTCTGTTCAGTCCTTCGGGGAATGAAAAATGGCTTTCTCCGTTAAGGTACAGGTGATGGAGGTCGTCGCCCATCTCCCCCTTCTCCAGAAACCTCAGGTAGGGATACTGCTCGGAGAGTTTGCCGAGAACATCCTTCAAGGTATTCTCGTCCTGACTCATCTCCAGTTCGAGCGGGGGCTCAAAAACGTTCTTGATCCGAAGGTTCGAATCAACCTTAACCCTGATCTTCATCGCCGCACCTCCAAGCCTCTGTATCTCATGAGATATTATACAACACAAACGATGAATATTACAGGTCCCCCGGGAGGCACACGACCCGCAGGACCTGTAGGTTTCTTACCTTCAACAGCCTCTCAAGCGGTTGCCATTCTTTTGGCCGCCTCTTCCACCGCCTCGACTATCTTCTTGTAGCCCGTGCAGCGGCAGATGTTGGAGGATATCGTCGTGACGATCTCCTTCTTTGTCGGCTTCTTCTTCCTGTCGAGGAGGGCCTTCGCGGTCATGATCATGCCGGAGGTGCAGAAACCGCACTGGACGGCGCCCTTCTCCATGAACGTCTCCTGCAGCGGGTGCAGTTTCCCGTCCTCTCTCAATCCCTCCACCGTGGTGATCGTCGCTCCTTCAACCTCGGGAGTCAGAACGAGGCAAGACCTGAGTGGTATGCCGTTTACCACCACCGTGCAGGCGCCGCATGCGCCCAATCCGCAAGCCTCCTTCGCTCCGGTGAGGAACAGCCGCTCACGAAGGGTTTCGAGAAGGGTCTCATAGGGTCTCACGTCGAGGGCGACATCTTCATTGTTTATATTGAAGCTGACTTTTATCGTTTTCATCGTTTACCCTCCGCAAGAGCTCTCCTGACGGCCCGCTTGACCAGGGTTCCCACCATCTTTTTCCGGTAGACCGGTGAGACCGTCGCGTTCGCGACCGGCTTCGCGTCGGCGGACGCCTTTTCAGCCACATCCCTGACGGCGGCTGCGTCCCTGATATCCCCGATGACATACAGGCGGGGGGCACCTCCCACACCACCCACGCAGACCCGTGCCTTCCCGTCGATAACAGACACGGCGGCGCCGACCAGCGGATAGTCCATGGACTCGCGGACGCGCAGCTTCTCGTAAGCCCCTTTTGTCTTTTTGAGGGGGATAAGTATGTGCGTCAGCACCTCGCCTCCCTCCATGGCAAAAGGCGTTCTGGCATCCCCGGTGAAAAGACTTTCCAGCTTCACCGTACGTTCCCCGCCGGGGCCTGTAAACCGCAGCTGCGCACCGAGGCTGATGAGCGAGGGGGCATTGTCGCTGCAATAATTGGCAAAACACGTCTTCGCACCCCTGACGACGTTGCATTCCTTACCGCCCGTCTTGAGACAGAAGCCCCGGGCCTTCCGCCATTCGAGTGACTGGTTGTACTCGAGGCAACGCGTGCCCTGGAGGATATTGCCGCCCAGGGTGCCGCGCATCTGGAGCGTCTCACAGGCCGTGGCTTCGAGCGACTCGATGAGAACCGGGAAGTGCGCGGCTATCACGGGATCCTTCTTGAGATCGAAGAGGGTGACGTTCGCGCCCACTGATAAGGACCCGCCGCGGGAGGCGATGATCCTCAAGTCCTCTATTCCCTTCAAGTCGATGACCGCCTTCGGCGCCTGCAGCCTCAGCTTCACGAGCGGGATCAGGTCCGTTCCCCCGGCGAGGTAAAGCGCCTTACCCTTCTCCTTCTTGTAGAGGGCAACCGCGTCGGCCACGCTCCGTGCTCTCCTGTATTCAAACTGTGGCAGGATCATCCCTTCACCCCCTTCTTTCGTTCCAGCATCTTCATCACCCTGTCAGGGGTGAGAGGCAGTTCGCTGAACAACTCTCCTGTCGCGTTCGCGACCGCGCAGGCAACAGCGCTGTATGCGTTCATGCGCACCGTGAGACCCCCTTCCTTGGCACCGAAAGGTCCGGCAGGGTCGCGCGAGCTCACTATGATCGTGTCCATATCGGGCATGTCGCACGCCAGGGGAACCTTGTACTCAAGAAGGTTGGGGTTAAGCAGATACCCCCCGTCCCAGAGGTTCCCTTCGGTGATTGCCGCGACCCCCGCCTGCTGGATGGAGCCTTCCATCTGGCCTTCGACGGCCATGGGGTTTATGGCACGCCCGCAGTCGTGGGCGGAGGTGAATCGGGGCATGGTGATCTTACCCGTCTCACCGTCAATGTTCACCTCAGCGATGGAGGTCCCGAAAGAGAAGGTCCCCGCCATCTGGCCCCAGGGTCTCGTCACCCACTCCCTCTCGAAATCAATATTCGGGAAGAAGGAGCCCGTTCCGGTGATCGGTTCTCCCCTGAAGAAGGCCTCCCGCACCACCCAGGATATGGGCATCTTCTTGTCGGGATTCTTCAGGGAGTAGGCGCTGCCGTCCTTGAGACCGACGTCCTTCACCTTCACTTTCAATTTTTCAGCCGCGATGGCGACGATCTTTTCGCGCGCGTTCTCGCAGGCAACCCTCACGGCGTTGGCCCCCACAAAGGCAGCAGCCTGTGAATAGGCGCCCGGGTCAAGGTTCGTCACTTCCGTGTCGGCGTTTACGAGGTTAATATCCGCCATCGGCACTCCGAGGACCTCGGAGGCCACCTGGATTACCATCGATTCATTCCCCTGCCCGTTGTCGACAAGTCCCGTCACGAGCGTCACCTGGCCGTCATCGTTGATCTTGACATAGCAGGACGAGCCTGACCGGAACCCCATGGGAAAACCGCACATGATGGCAACACATCCCATGCCGACGCCTTTGAGCCTTGAAGGCTTCGCCCACCTCTTTCTGAAATTGGTCTTCTCCGAGGCGGTCATTATGGTCTCTTTCAGGCCGCAGCTCGTGATCTTCGATTTCGTCGCCGTCATCTCGCCGGACTTGAGGCCGTTCTTGAGACGCACATCCACCGGGTCGAGACCAAGCTCCTTCGCCATCACGTCCATCTGCGCCTCGTTGCCCGCAAGAAAGGCCCGGCCATGGCAGCCGTACATCCCGCGGATACCCTTGTTCGTGAACACCCTGTAGCCGTTGTACCGGACGTTCGGGAAACGGTAGCATTCTTCATAGACATAGAAAGGTATGGACGTGGCGATGGGCCCCGTGGAGCTGTAGGCGCCGCCGTCGTATATTACCTTGTAGTCCTTGGCAAGGATTGTGCCGTCCTTCTTCATACCCGTCTTGATCGTGGCGATAATGTCGTGGACCTGCCGGGAGCTAGTCGCATTCTCCTCGCGGGACAGGACCAGTTTCACGGGCCTGCCGGACTTGATGGCCAGGAGTGATGCCACAAGGTCCCCCGGCGCCACCTCGGAGCGTCCCCCGAAGGCCCCGCCGGAATTGATGTGGCGGATGCGCACCCTGTTGAGGGGCAGCTTGAGCATGTTCGACAGGGCCTTGGCCCGGACATGGGGCCCCGCGTTCGGCATGTAGAGGTCGAGGTAGCCATTCTTGAAAGAGGCGACCACGGCGTAAGGTTCCATCATGGCATACGCCTCTCCGGCAGCCTTGAAGGTGTCCTCCCTGACCAGATACGCCTTTTCCATGGCCCTGTCGACCTCGCCCACATCAATATTGATATGGATGTTGATGTTGTTCTTGTATTGCTCATGGATCTGTGGCGCGCCGTCCTTCATCGATTCAAAGGGGTCAAAAACGGCTGGCAGGGGCTCATAGTCCACCTTGATGCGGGAGAGGGCCTCCATCGCCGTCTCCTCGTCGACGGCAGCCACCGCCGCCACATCCTCGCCGATGTACCGCACCTTGTCGGTGTGGAGCATGGCATGGTCCTGAGTATACCGGAAAACACCCCATTTTACACCATAGGAATCAAAGCCGCTGACGGCGGCCTTGACGCCGGGCACCTTGAGGGCCTTCGAGACATCGATGCCCACGATCTTCGCGTGGGGGTAAGGGCTCCTCAGAACCTTTGCCACGAGCATGCCGGGGAATGTAAGGTCGGCCGTATAGCGTGCCTCGCCCGTCACTTTTGCGAGGGAATCGCTCCGCACAACCCTTTTGCCTACGATATTGAGATCGTCCTTCATTAACGTACCCCCTACCCTTTATACTTCTCGCTCACGTAGGCCATGGATTCATCCATAGCCTGGACCGTGAGGTCGAGGTCCTCTTCGGTGTGCCTGTAGCTGAGGTAGGCGTGGTGATGAGGCGTGAAGAAGAAACCTTTTCGGATCATCTGGGTGTAGAAGTCAGTCCTGCGGTCCCTCTGCGTTTCAGGGTTACCCTTCGTAAAGGTCACATGGAACATGGGGGCAACACCCGTCAGTTCCGCCCCGGTGTTGGGATACCTGTCGATGATACCCTGGATCCTCTTGAGGAGCCGTTCGCCCTTTTCCCATATCTGATCGAGCACCTTTTCGCGCTCCATGATCTCGATGACCTTGAGGGCGGCTATGTACCCGTCGCTGTTGGGGAAGAACGTGGAGGAGATGAAGAGCTTCGACGCCGCGGCCATCATGACATCCGTTTTCCCGCAGACCACGCTGATGGCATACCCGTTGGCCATGCCCTTGCCGAGCACGGTGAGGTCCGGCTTGACCCCGTAGAGCTCCTGGGCCCCGCCCATCCTGAGGCGGAAACAGGTGCGCACCTCGTCGTAGACAAGGACCGCGCCATAGGTGTCTGCCAGCTTGCGCACGCCTTCGAGGAAGCCCGGCTTCGGCGTTTGCATCTTCTGGTGGAGAGGGTGGCCGAAAGGCGTCATGATGATGGCCGCCGTCTGGTCCCCGTGCTTCTTCATGAGGTCCTCGAGCGCTTCGAGATCGTTGTAGTGGAATTCATAAACATCCTCGTAGAACTTCTCCGGAATGCCTCCCTTCATCTCGACGCACCAGTCATGCCACCCATGGTACCCGGAACGCATGACCTTGGTGCGCCCGGTGTAGGCCCTCGCGATACGGATGGCTGCCGTGGTGGCGTCGGAACCGGTCTTGAGGAAGATGCTCAGCTCCGCCGACGGGATGAGGGCGTTGAGCTTCTTCGCCAGCTCATTCTGATACGGCTGGGTAAGGCTGAAGCAGAACCCCTTGTCCTTTATCTGCCGTATGACGGCGTCATCGACCTCGTCCTCGCGGTAACCGAGGATGATGGGGCCGTAGCCGCAGAGGAAATCGATGAACTCGTTCCCGTCCACGTCGATGAGCCGGGAGCCCTTCCCGTACTCGAGAAAGATGGGATACTCGCCCATGATGAAATCGCCGGGCTTCCTGGCTCCCAGGACCCCGCCGGGGACGAGGGTCTTTGCCTCCTCAAAGAGCTCGATGCTTCTCTTTATGTTCAACTTCGGGGCTTCTTTCATATGAACCTCCTTCATGGGAAACCTGTCGGCATTAAAGCTCGAACATGGACCGGATCGTCTCGGTCTGGTGTATACGCGCGCCTCTCTTCAGCAGCTCCGCGAGGAAGCGGTCGGGGTCGATGCAGCCCTCGGGGGCGACGACACCCTTGACGCTGACCTCGCCGGCATCCATCATGAGGGCCGCTATCGAGGCGGGAAGGCCCGTTCCGGGTGCCATCCTGCCGACGATATCGGCCGTGTAGGTCACCTGTTTTCCCTGTCTTTCGCCTTTTACTATGACCTTGAGGCCCGAAGCCTGGGGACCGTTGTCCCTGTCTTTCGGGATGGTGTCCCAGAGCCTCAAGGCAAGGTCGTAGGGTATCACCTTCCCTCCCCTCACCTCGACGGGTTCGTTGCCGAGGAGGCCCATGGCCTTCTGCTCCTTTATGAGTTTGTCCACCCACAGGGGGATGAGGGCCCCTTTTATGACCACCGTCTTCACCCCTTCTATATATCGGGGTATCGTGATGGGTTGGGGATGACCGACGTAGCTTATGAGGCACTCTCCGAGAGGCTCCAGGAAATGCTCGATCTCTTCACCGCCGCCTCCGTCCACCTCAACAAGCCGGCCGTCGATGTACTGGGGGATCCTGCCGAGGACCATGTGGAGGCTGTGATCCCAGGCGGCTCCGGCCAGCTCAGCAATGCTCACCACCCAGTAGAGGTATATCTCGTCGACGCGGTCGAGCCTGTTTGCATACCACTTCACGAGCACGTTGTTCGTTCCCGGGTCTGACCCCATCCCGGTGAGGACGGTGATCCCTGCGTCCTTTGCCGCGGCGTCGATATCGGAGGCGAAGAGGATCTGGGCCGCCTCGTAATCGTCGCATATGTCGATGTAGTTGACCCTTGCCTCGACGGCCGCCCTGGCGACCGCTACGGCCGTCTTGTAAAAGGGCCCCGCGCAGTTGACGACGACATCGGCGCCCTTGATCTCATTCACCATTCCGGCGTGGTCGTTCACATCGATCTTCACCAGGGACACTTTCGCACTGGCGCGCAGTTTCTCCTGCACCCTGGCCGGATCGACATTGATGTCCCCGAGCACCACCTTCTCTATCCGATCCTGTTTGATGAGGTCACGCGCGACCCCCTGGCCCATGCCTCCTGTTCCTCCCAGCACCAGTACCTTCATTCACCCTCCTTATGGTCATTGACTCTCTGCCCCAAAACACACTCCAATTATCATTTATTGATGTCGAAATCACCTTCCAGAAGCTCCGTGAGCACCCCGTGGAGCTTGTTGGGGTGATGCACGAAGGCGTACCGCGTGCCGAAAAGTTCCCGGGGTTTCTTATCGATGAGTTCGACGTTCTTCTCCTTTAACTCGTTCATCGCCTTCGTGAGGTCGTCGACCTTGTAGGATATGAGGAAGACGCCCTCTCCCCTTTTCTCGATGAATTTCGCGACCTCCCCGTCGGGTGCCGTCGATTCCATGAACTCGACGGCGACCTCTCCGATGTAGTAGCGCGACACCTTGATCTTCTCCGACTCCGCGGTGTACTCGCAGGACGGCACAAGCCCGAAATCCTCTCTGTACACCCGCTTCGTTTCTTCCAGGTCACTCACCGCGAAACATATGTGGTCGATCCTTTCGATCTTCATGCCCCCTCCTACCGGGTGTGTCTCTTCTTCATCCCAATTACGGCCATCGAGCTTTCCTCCCGCCCGTTCCATCTGGTTTCCACATTCTGTCAGTCCTCACCATGAGCACGTTACCTCGACCGCCGGCCATGAAATCAGGCCGCGATCCGCCTGATCGCCTGCACCGCGGCATCAACGTCCTCGGGGGTGTTAAAGTACCCCATGCTCAGACGAACGGTACCATCCGGGAACGTGCCTATGGTCCTGTGGGCCATCGGTGCGCAATGCAATCCGACGCGCACTACAATGTTGTATTGACTGCCCAAAACGTTTTCCGCCTCCCCCACGGCAACACTATCCGCGAACCATTCAAGGTTGATGGCGCCGCACCCTAGGGAACCCTCCGAGTCTTCGGGCAACGTGCTGTCGAAGGTCAGGGACACCGTGGCAGTCTGTCTCGCCGGGTCGAGGGGTCCATAGATCGCCACATTTTGCAGGTCGTAAATGCCGTCAAACAACCTCCGGGTCAACTCCTCCTCGTGGCGGCGAATCTTCTCCACACCTTCCCCGAGAATGAAGTCCACGGCAGCGCCGAGACCGGCGATCCCGACGTTGTTCTGTGTACCGCTTTCCATCAGATCGGGCATGAAATCGGGCTGGTGAAGATCTTCGGACCTGCTGCCCGTGCCGCCCCGGATCAAAGGCCGCAAGTCGATCCCTTCCCTCATGTAGAATCCTCCCGTCCCCTGCGGACCCATAAGCCCCTTGTGGCCGGTGAAGGCCAGGATGTCTATCCCCAGGGCCTTCGCATCAATGGGATAACAACCCGCGGTCTGAGCGGCATCGAGGAGTAGGGGGATATCACCGATAGCGGCCTTTACCGCCGCCACATCCTGCAGGGTACCACAGACATTCGATGCGTGGTTAAGGACCACCAGCCGGGTATCCTTGCGCAACAGTTTCGCCAGGGCGCCGATGTCCAGGAAACCTTTCCGGTCGCAGGGAGCGATATCGAGCGCTATATGCCCGGTTTCCTGCATATACACCAGGGGACGCATGACGGAATTGTGCTCCATGGAGGTTGTCACCACATGGTCCCCGGGGTTCAGGTATCCCAGAAATATGGTATTGAGGGCCTGGGTCACATTCAGCGTGAAACAGAACCTGAACGGGTCGTCGAGATTGAAAAGACGGGCCAGGCCTCTCCTTGTCCCATCCACGATCTCGCCCGCCTCCCGAGCCACCGGGTGGCCGGAACGCCCGGGATTCGCACCCACCTGTTCCATGAAATGGACCATGGCCTGCGTCACCTGCGGCGGCTTCGGAAAGGAGGTGGCGGCGTTGTCCAGGTAAATGAGTCTCTTCTTCTCCATTCATGCATCCCTGTTACCTAATAAACCTTCTTGCCGGGTACAGGCGGTATCGCCTGTCAGTCCCCGGTCTCGGACGGAAACACCTTCTCACTGACCCTGTGCCTTGAGAGCGGCCAGCACCTTTTCCGGCGTAATGGGCAGGTCCTTGATCCAGACGCCCACCGCGTCATAGATGGCATTCGCGATGGCCGGTGCCGTCGGAACCAGGCCTGGTTCACCAATACCTTTTGCTCCATAAGGTCCGGCGGGATCGGGATCTTCGATGATAACCGCCTCCACGGGGATGTTGTCGTTGGCCGTCAGAATCTTGTAGTCGCGGAAATTCGCGTTCACCACTTTCCCGTCGACAACCTGCACCCTCTCGGTAAGACCGTAGCCGATCCCAATATATGCCGCACCGTATATCTGCCCCTTAACCAGCGTGGGATTGATGGCGCGGCCCACGTCGTGCGCGGAGACCAGTTTCAGGATCTTCACCTCACCGGTCTGTTTGTCCACTTCCACCTCGACGCCGGCGGTCCCGAAGGCGTAGGTACACGAATAATTACCCTTCATCTCGGCGTTGAGCATCTGCGTCGGCGGGTCCCAGAATACTTCTGCCGCGACCGCTTTGCTCTCGCCCACGCCCACGTGAAGCCCGCTCGTAAGGATCTTACCGACCTCGGTCTTGAAATAAGGATGGTCCGGGGCCTCCCTGGGATATATCATGCGGTCCTTCAGTTCGAGCTTGTCCGGGCTGTCGATCAACGTGTAATCCAGTTCGGGCGGAACGAAATCAGGGTTCTTCTTCTGCTGCTGTTTCAGGCTCCTCTTGACCAGCTTGGGGATGTGCTGTACAGCGAGTTCCAGGATCTGGCGCTTTATCAACTCACCGGCCCTGACGGCGGCGTTGCCTGCGACAAAGGTATGCCTGCTGGCATGGGTGCCGGCGTCCCACAGGCCGAGGGCGGTGTCGCCGAAGACTATGTTGACGTCCTCAGGCCTGAAGCCCGTGGCCTCGGCAATGATCTGCGCGATGACGGTGGGTGATCCCTGCCCCTGATCGGTGCTTCCCGAGAGCACGTCCACCTCGCCATCTTCATTCACCTTGATCCGTATGCCCGTTCCATCCGAGAGATAGACCCGAGCTCCTCCGGCCACATGGATGAGCGAGGCCATCCCCACTCCCCGGCCGTTCTTCTTACCGCGCTTTTCGTCCCATTTGATCTTCTCTTTGACGGTGTTGATGCATTCCTCCAGTGGACAGGTTGTGATCTTGAGGCCCATTGGCGTGACGTCTCCGGGGTGGTTCCGGTTGATCAGCCGGAACTCCGCCGGATCGATCCCGGCCTTTTCCGCCAGGAGGTCCATTGAGGTCTCCACCGCAAACGCGGCCTGCGGGTTCCCGTAACCCCTCATGGCCTGCGAGTAGATGTTGTTCGTGTAGACGCAGGTCGCCTGGAAGGAGACGTTGGGCACGCGGTACATCGACGAGATGGGGAGCATCATGACGGACGGCGTAGTCGCACCCCACGACGTGTAAGCGCCGTTGTCGAGTATGGCATCCACCTTGCGGAAGGTCAGCTTCCCCTCCTTGTCACACCCCTGTTCGATCGTGAACCGGGAGGCCTGCCTCGGAGGCAGGGCTGCGAACTCTTCCTCCCTGGTGAACCTGATCTTCACGGGCTTGCGGGTCTTGAGTGCCAGCTGGATGCAGATGAACTCGTAGATGTCCGTATCGAGCTTCGTTCCGAAACTGCCGCCGACGACGGGATTAAGGACCCTGATCTTCTTCCCCTTGAGACCTATGTTCCTCAGATAGGTCGCTATGCGCTGCTTCGCCCCGAAGATGACATTCGTCTGGGCACAGTAGGTCAGGTTGTTGTTGCTGTCGAACTCGGCGACGCACCCGCTCGTCCCCATGCAGCACTGGTTGATCCAGGGGGTCGTCACATCGTGCTTCACAACGTAGGTCGATTCCTCTCGGGCCTTATCGACGTCCCCGGCGGAGAACTTCCATGGCAGAGGAAGTATGTTGCTTCTCAGCGGGCGGCCCCTTGCGTCCGTTTCATGGACGAGGGCCGCATCCGGCTTCATGGCCTCGATGGGATCGAATATCGCCGGCAACGGCTCGTATTCCACCTCTATGAGTTTCAGGGCATCCTCGGCGATCTCCGGGGTGATCGCGGCCACAGCCGCAACCTCATCCCTGAACTGGCGCACGATGTCGCGCTTGAGGACCGTCTGGTCACCAAGGAAACCCACCCTCACGTCGGGGATGTCGTATCCGGTGATCACGGCGCGCACACCGGGCAGCTTCTTCGCCTTCTCCGTGTTGATGGATTTGATCCGCGCGTGGGCATACTGGCTGTAAAGTATCTTTCCGTATAGCATACCGGGCCGCTTGTACTCATCGATGTACACCGCATGACCGGTAACCTTGTCTATCTCAGCGGTCCTCGGAACATTCTTTCCAACATGCAACAAGTTTTCCATTGCCTCCTCCTCGATCAAGCTGAGCACGGCTCAGCGGTGGCATTGAAGTCCGTGGAACGATCCACCTATTTCTTCATCCTTTCAGCCGCCAACTGTATCGATTCAACGATCTGGACGTACCCCGTGCAGCGGCATATGTTTCCCGATATGCCGGTCCGGATCTCGTCCTCCGTCGGGTCGCTCTTCTTGTCGAGGAGCGCCTTGGCGGACATGATCATGCCGCTCGTGCAATAGCCGCACTGAACACCGTTGTTTTCGATGAATGCCTGCTGAATGGGGTGGAGCGTACCGTCCGGCAAGGCAACGCCTTCTATGGTCGCCACCGTCTTTCCTTCAACTTCCATCACGGGGTACAGGCAGGAGTTGACTGCTTCGCCGTCGACGATCACCGTACATGCTCCGCATTCGCCAACCCCGCATCCTTCCTTCGTGCCCGTCAGCTCGAGTACCTCCCGCAACAGGTGGATGAGGGTCCACTTCGGGTCCACCTCGACGATGACCTCTTCGTTATTGAGAGTGAATGTAATCTCTTTCTTCATCGCAAGACCTCCTACCACAACCTGCTCGGGGCCACCATGCTGCTCGCTCCCGTCATTCTCTCGATGGACTTCAGAAGCGCGCGCTTCGTCAGTACCTTCACCATGTCCCGTCTGTACCATGCCTCACCGCGGAAGCTGTCACGCGGCTTCGATTCCGACGCGGCGATCTCACCGAGCTCCTCGAGGACCTTTTCCGAGATCGTCTTTCCTTTCGCGGCCTCTTCAGCCTTCCTGGCGCGGACAGGTCGGGGCGCCACCACGCTCATGGCGACCCGGACGTCCTCCAGAACCAGCCCTTCCGCCTCCAGGCGCTTGACGATATCCGAGACATCGGTCAGTTTGAAAGCATCCCTGCATGCCGCCTGAGCGCCGCCGATCTTCACCGTCGCCCTCACCGCTATGCCGAGGATCGGCAGGTCCATCGCAAGACGCCTCGCATGCTTAATGTATGCGGACCCTGTCCTGTCACCGAAGGCCGGTATGACAAACCCGGTCACCAGTTCGCCCTTCTCAAGAGCCACCTGGCTGGGTCCAACAATAAAATCATCAACGGGGACCTGCCGTTCTCCCGACTTGCCGGCAATGACGGCCTCGGCGTCAAGGACGAGAAGCGGACACGCCGTATCCGCCGATGGCGCGGCGTTGCAGATGTTCCCGCCGATGGTCGCAACGTTGCGTATCTGCTTGGAACCGACGACACCCGCTCCGTCTGCGAGGGCGGAGTAATGCTCTCTGATGAATTCGTTGTTGGCGATCTGGGTATGGGTAACCCCGGCTCCTATCCTGATACCGTTTTGTGTGTCGATCCGCGAGATCTCTGCAACGTTCCTCAGGGACACCAGGTTCGCCGGGTTGATCTTCCCCTGCCTCAACAGCACCATGACGTCGGTTCCGCCGGCTATGTACTTTGCGTTTTCGAGACCACCCATGATATCGATGGCCTCCTTGACCGTGTGCGGCTTATGATAATCGTAGGCCTTCACAATAACCTCCTTTTTCAAATCCTTTCTATTCCCGTGGAACCTTAACCCTGCTACGAATCCCTTTCGTCGAAGACCCTCTTTGTCTTGCGCTCCGATCTCGGAAGGGAGCCGTAATCCTCCACCTCCACGTCGCAGCTCACGAGTACCTGTTTTTTGACCTCCTTTTCTATGGCCTTGCGGATGTGCTTGTCGGCGTCGTGGGACTTCTCGGTCCCCTGTGACCGCTCCACCCGTATCGTCATGTGGTCCTTGCCGCCTTTGTCCTTCCTGTAAAGGCGGATCTGGTATTCGCTGCCGACCTCCTTGATGTTGGAGAGTATCTGGTCTATATGACTGGGATAGATGTTCACCGCCCTGAAGATGAACATGTCGTCGCTCCGTCCCAGGATCCTGTCATGGCGGGGCATGAGACTCCCGCAGGGGCATTTCCCCGGCATGATCCTCGTCAGGTCCCTCGTGCGGTAGCGGATGAGGGGTGCCGCCTCCTTGCGAAGCGTCGTCACCACCATCTCTCCCACCTCGCCTTCGGGCACAGGTTCGAGCGTTTCGGGATTCAGGATCTCCAGGATGTAGTAATCGGCCCAGTAGTGGATGCCAGTATGGTACCGGCAATCGAGCCCAGTACCGGGACCGTATAGCTCGGTCATCCCCGGGATATCGAAAAGCTGGTCGAAGGCGACTCCCGAAAGCTCCGATATCCTTTGACGCATGGCGTCGCTCGCCCTCTCGGAACCGAAGATCATCTTCCTCAAGGGGATCTTTCCCCGAAGGCCCTTCTCCTCGATGAGCTCAGCCATGAGCAGGCCCATGGAGGCGGTGCAGGTCATGGCCGTCGTCCCGAAGTCCTCCAGGAACTGGCACTGCATGTCCGTGTTGCCGGGGCCTATGGGAATGGACATGGCGCCGAAACGCTCGCATCCGTTCTGGAAACCCCATCCCGCCGTCCAGACACCGTATCCCACGGCTATCTGGATCCTGTCCTCGGGGGTGCAGTCCGCGTAGGAGTAGCACCGGGCGAACATGTTGGCCCAGTCGTCGATGTCCTTCGCCGTGTAGCAGAGCACCTTGCGCTTGCCCGTCGTTCCGCTTGACGCATGGATGCGGACCACATCTTCAAAGGGGACGCTCCTCAAGGGAAAAGGGTATCCCTCCTGAAGGTCCTTGCTCGTCGTGAAGGGTAACCTGTGAATGTCCGCAAGGGACTTGATATCCCCCGGCCTCACCCCTGCTTCGTCGAGCTTTCGCCGGTAATGCACGGAACCGTTGTACGCGTGTTCGACGGTCCATTTCAGCCCGTCGAGCTGGAGAACTTTCAGTTCCTTTTCCGATCTCACTTTTGAATCGAATGGCCGCTCCATGTTCACTGTCCTCCTCTTGCCCCTGACATGCCGTTCTCGCGGTATGCCGTTCTCATTGCCTCAGTTTCCCTGTCTCTTCCACATCGATCTCGAGCGTCTTCGGATCGATAGCCACTTTGTAATCGGACCTTGCGCTTTCGGCGCTCACATAGCCTTCGCGGACATCGGCGAGCACCATCTCCGGGTCCCGTTCCCCGGCATTGCCGTAGCCTCCGCCGCCCGGGGCATCTATCGTCACCACGTCACCGGGCTTGAGCTGGGTCAGCCCGTAAGAGTTCCCCGGCACCCCGTTCACCAGGAACTGTGCCTTCGCACCGGGTTTGCCTCCGAAAAGACCCTCCGCCGGATAGATGTAGCGGCCCGCCTGGATTCCCAGATTCACAGGAGGGATCGGGGCGTATTCATCATCGGGGATCCTGAATATCTCCCTCTTCCCCAGACCACCCTTCATCCTGCCCGCGCCGCCGGAATCGGCGAGTATCTCCCGTTTCTCCACTATGAGCGGCGTGTCGCTCTCGAAGATCTCGACGGGCGTGTTCGCCCCGTTGGCCGGGAAGATATAGACGTAGTTGCCGTCGTTGCGCGCCCCCGCGCCCATGCCGCCGCCCCTGATGATGACGCTGTGCCAGGGCCTCGCGTCCTTTCTCTTTCCATAGAAGACGTTCATCGCCGCCGGTGTGCCGCCGGACGCGGCTATCACCTTGCCGGGAAGCACGTCGGAGAGTGCCCGGTAAATGACCTCCGTCAGGAAGTGGCCCACCCCCATGCGTGCCGCCACAGCCGCGGGGAATTTGCAGTTGATGACGGTGCCCTCCGGCGCCGTGAGCCTGATGGGCCTTGCGCACCCGTCGTTGTTGGGGATGTCCGGTGCGAACATGCTCTTGATCGCCATGAAGACATAAGCGTACGTGAAATTGTAGACCACGTTGCCGCCCCAGTTGACCTGTCCCGAGGAGCCCTCGAGGTCGACGATGATATCGCTCCCCTTGATCTCCACCTTTGCTTCGATGATGATGTCATCGTTCCCTTTCATCTGCTCGATGACGCCCCTCGTCCGGTACACCCCGTCGGGGATCTTCTCGATCTCTTCCCTCATGCTCTTCTCGGTGAGGCCGATGATCTGGTCTGCGAGGTCGTCGAGGTTATCGAGGTCGCTTTCCTTGAGCATCTGGCAGATCTTTTCCCCGCAGACGTGGTTCGCGGCTATCTGGGAGCGGATATCGCCGATGACCTCATCGGGGGTCCTCACGTTCCAGCGGATAAGATCGAGAACGGACTCGTTGAGCACGCCTTTGTCGTAGAGCTTCACCAGGGGAATGAAAATCCCCTCCTCAAAGACATCGTGATTGTCGGACGCGACCCTTCCGCCGATGTCCGAATGATGGAAGACGCAGGCGGTGAACGCGACCAGTGTATTGTTGTTGAATATGGGGCTCATGACACAGACATCGTTGAGATGTCCGGCAAGCGCCCAGGGATCGTTGGTGATGAAGGCGTCCCCCGGATTGTAATAGTCGAGGGGATACTTATTGACAAGGTTCTTTATACCGAGGGCCATCGCGCCCGACTGGCCCGGTGTCGCGAAGGACCCCTGCGCGAGCTCCCTACCGAAACGGTCGGTGAACATGCAGGTATAGTCGTGCGCATCCCTCAGGAGGCTCGAGAAAGCGGTGCGGGCGACGCTGCCGTCCGCTTCATCGACGATGGAGATAAGCCGTCTCCACAGGATCTCGAGTGTTATCGGATCAAACGTACGAGCCATCAGCACACCTCCTTGAGATCGATCCAGAGGAACCCGAAGTCGTCGACGGACACGTGAGCATCCTCACCCACTATGAGAGTGGACTCCTTCTCTTCGATGATCGCGGGGCCGGGAAATCGAGCCGACGGAAAGAGGCTGTATCGGTCGTAGACGGCATAGGGGATGAAATCCTTCGAGATGGGTGAATAGGCAAGCCGCTGGCCCTTGACCGCCTTGTCGAGGGTCCCGCCCTTTCCTTCGATCTTCGGCAACTGCAGGAGTTTCTCGGGGAGACTGGCTCTGACCTTGAAATTGATAAATTCCACCTCGGAATCCGGGTACGTCCTTCCGTAGAGTTTCTGGTACGCGTCATCAAAGCGTTGCCTGACCTCAGCCTTCGTTACCCTGGTGAAGTCCCCGTCGGGCACGGAGATGTTCATCTCCGAGCCCTGCCCGACAAAACGCATGTCGAGGGACCTTTCAAAACGGATCGTGTCGCTGGTGGCTTCCTTCTTCAGTATCTCACCGGCATCCCGTTCAAGTCCCCTGAAGATGTCCTCAACGTCCCCGAAGGACGCGTCGCCGAGGGACACCTTGTGGCTTCTCAGGAGGTCGAATGCCCGCGGGGCCGTAAAGAACCCCATGGCCGACCCCACTCCGGCGTTCGGCGGAATGAGCATCCGCGGCGACCCCAGCTTCTTCGCGAGCCCGTAAGCATGGACCGGCCCGGCGCCGCCGAAGGCCGCTATGGTAACGATCTTGGGGTTGCCGCCCTTTTCCGCGATGTGCGTCTTTGCCGCCGCCGCCATCGTCTCGTTGATGAGGTCGTGTATGCCCCAGACGGCTTGGATAAAGGAAACACCCAGCGGTTTCGCTATCTTCTCCTCGACTCCGCGGCGGGCCCCCTCCTTGTCGAGCTTCATCGTCCCTCCGAGAAAGTAGTTCTCGTCGAGGTACCCCAGCAGGAGGTCGGCGTCGGTCACGCAGGGGTCCTGTCCTCCCCTGCCGTAGCAGATGGGCCCGGGGTCCGCGCCGGAGCTCTCTGGTCCCACCTGAAGGGTCCCCAGCTTGCTCACCTTCGCGATGCTGCCCCCACCGGCGCCTATCTCCATGAGGTCGACGACGGGGACCTGGATGGTGAGCCCGCTTCCCTTCATGAACCTCTGGACCCTTCCCACCTCGAAGGTGGGAACGACGCCGGCTACCCCCTTCTGGATGAGGCACGATTTCGCTGTGGTGCCGCCCATATCGAAGCAGAACATCTCGGGGATGTTGAAATGCTTCCCGTAGTACTGGCCGGCTATGACCGCGGCCGTCGGTCCCGACTCGATGATGCGCACGGGGAACTGCGCCGCCGTGTCGACGGAGGTGACCCCTCCGCTCGACAGCATGATGAAGAGCTTGCCCGTGAAGCCTATGGACTCAAGCCGTCCCGAAAGCTTCGACAGGTACCGGCCCGTGAGGGGCTTCACGTACGCGTTGGTCACGGTGGTGCTCGTCCTTTCATACTCCTTGATCTGGGGAAGGACGTGATAGGAAATGGATGTGGAGACCTCGGGTGCCTCCGAGTGGATGATCTCTTCGATCATACGCTCATGGACGGGGTTCTCAAAGGAATTGATAAGGCATACGGCAATGGACTCGACACCCATATCGAGGAGAGCCTTCACCGTCCTTCTCGCGTCCTCGGGGTCGAGGGGCCTCAAGATGGTCCCGTCGCTGCGAATCCTTTCGTCCACCTCCATGCGAAGTCTCCTGGGGATCAGCGGCTGCGGGAATTCCGCGAATATGTCGTAGGGAGCGTAGCGGATCTCACGGCCTATCTCCAGGATATCCCTGAACCCCTTCGTCGTGATGAGACCCGTCTTCGCTCCCTTTCTCTCAATTATGGAATTGATGACGAGCGTCGTCCCGTGGATGAGCTCGTCCAGCTTCCCCACGAAATCGGGAGTCGTCTTCTCGAGACCCCGTATCCCCTCCTCCACGGCATCCGACGGGTCCCGGGGTGTCGTCAGGCACTTGCCGGTCTTTATCTCCCCCGTTTGGTCATCGAGCAGAACAAAATCAGTGAAGGTGCCTCCGATATCGCAACCCAGCCGGTAATACCTGTCTTGCATGTGATCCCCCTTTTAAAGAACCGCTCAAACAGCTCAAACCGCTTGAGTCGCTTGAACGCAAGATACGGAAAAACGACTCATTTAGGATCGCCCGGACCGCCGTGAACGGTCCAGGCTTTCCTCTCCATTGCCCCCTGCCCTAGAAGAGACCAGGTTCCTCAAACTCTCCGAAGACATCCCTGAAGACCCTGGCCATCTCACCCACCGTCGCGTACGCCTTGCACGCCTCCACGAGATAGGGCATGACGTTCTTTCCGGCTCTCGTCGCCGTTTCCAGTTCCTTCAGTGTTCGCGTCACTTCGCTGTCGCTGCGCTCCCGGCGGAGCTGCTTCAAGGCCTCGACCTGCTTTTCCGCGGACTCGCCCGTGTATTCATGTAGCTCCACTTCCATCGGCTCACCCTCGGTGTAGATGTTGAGCCCCACCTTTTTCAGTTCCCCGGACTGCAATCCCTTTTCGTATTCATAGGCCTGCTGTGATACAAGTCGCTGCACGTAGCCGGTGGCAACTGCCTGAACGATGCCGCCGACCTTCTCGATCTTTTCCATCTCCTCTTCTATTTTCGTCTCCATCTCCTTTGTGATGGTCTCGATGAAATAGCTGCCCGCCAGCGGGTCCACCGTATCCCTGAGGCCGATCTCGTCCATGAGAAGCTGGAGGGTGCGAAGGGATATGATGGCCGAGTGGGGTGTCGGGATGGTGTACGCCTCGTCGTAGCTGCACAGCGCTATGGTCTGGGCCCCGGCGAGAGCAGCGGAGAGAGCATAGTAGGCGCCGCGCATGATGTTGTTCTCGGGCTGCGCCTTGGTGAGGCCGTACCCTCCTCCTCCGAAGAGGCCCCGGAGATACATGTTCGAGTCCTTTTTGACCCCGTATTTCTCCTTGAGGTTCCGCGCCCAGAGTTTGCGCGCCGCCCTGAACTTGGCGACCTGTTCCCAGATGTTGCCGAAGACGTTGAGGTTGAAGGAGAAGCGGCCGACGAAATCGTCAACGTCGTATCCCCGTTTCAGGACATTGTCTATGTAGGCGTTGGCGATGAGGATGGCGTAGCCTATCTCCTGGGCGGGTGTCGCCCCCGACTCCCTGATATGGTAGCCGCAGATGCTCACGGGGTTCGTTCGGGGCAGAACATTCATTGAATACTCGATGGTGTCGCCGATGAGGTTGACGGCCGGCTCGACGGGAAAGATCCAGGAGCCCCTTCCGATCATTTCCTTCAGGATGTCGTTCTGAGGCGTGGCCGAGATCTTCTTCGGATCGAATCCGTACTTCTCCGCCACAGCCTGGTACATCGCAAGCATTATCGAGGCGACGGCGTTGATCGTCAGGCCGGAGCCTATCTTCTCGAGGTTGATGTCCTTGAAAGCGATCTCGAAATCCCTGAGCGAATCGATGGCCATGCCGACCCTGCCCACCTCGCCCTCGGCCATGGGGTCGTCGGAATCGTAGCCCATCTGCGTGGGAAGGTCGAAGGCGACATTGAGACCCGTTTGACCATGGGATATCATGAGCCTGAAACGCTCGTTCGATTCCTCGGGCGTGCCGAAGCCGGTGTACTGCCGCGTTGTCCATGCCCTGCTCCGGAAACCCTCGGGATGGATCCCGCGGGTGAAGGGGTACTGACCCGGCGGGGCAAGGTCCTTCTCGTAGGAAAACCCTATGCGCTCCAGGTCCTCGGGGCCATAACAGGCCTTGACATGTATCCCCGACTGCAGGGTCACGTCGGTGATCCTGTCCTTTTCATCCTTGGTATATTTCGCCACTCCCATTGCACGCCTCCTCAGGACTTCTTCACGTTTTCATTGATGAAGCTCGTGATCTCCGAGAACGGTGTCCCACCGGGGAACACTCCTTTTACACCCAGTTCCCTGAGCCTCGGGATGTCCCTGCCGGGTATGACCCCGCCGACAACCACCATCTTGTCGTCGATCCCTTCCTCACGGGCCTTGTTCATCAACCTCTCCGTGATGGGAATATGGGCTCCGCTCATGATGGACAGCCCGATGACGTCCACATCCTCCTGGATGGCTATCCTGACGATCTGGTCGACCGTCCGGTGCAGTCCGGTGTAGATCACCTCCATACCGGCCTCCTTGAGCGCGTGGGCAACCACCTTTGCCCCGCGGTCATGTCCGTCCAGCCCGGGCTTTGCAACTAAGATCTTGATGGGCCTCGTGTCCAATTGTGCCTCCCTCCTTGTTTCATCCGCCTCTTCGCGCTACACCGTCTTGCCTGCGTCGAGCTCCTGAATGATGATATCCATACCCCGCAAGATATGCTTCCTGACCAGTGCCTCAACCTTCTTCTTGTCCTTCTTCCGCATGGCCTTGACCATGTCCTCGTGGTCGCTCAGGGACACCCTCGCGTAATCCTCACAGGCGAGAAGGGGCCTCCGGTAACGATGGATTGCATCCCTGAAAGAATTTATCAGCGAATAAAGCTTGCCGCTTCCCGCGGCCTTGTATATGATCTCGTGGAACTGGGTGTTGAGCCGCATCAGCTTGTCGGTGTTGTTCCCCTTCTTCTCGAAGACCTTTCTGTACGCGCTGATGCTGTCCTCGAGCTTCTTCAATATCGCCTCGGTGATGTGCTCCGTGGCAAGGTACGCGGCATAGCTTTCGAGAAGGGCCCTGATGCCGAGGGTCTCCTCTATCTCCTCCCGGGTAAGACCCTTCACGATGAACCCGCGGACCCCGCTGCGCTCCACAAGCCCTTCCTGTTCGAGCTTCTTCACCGCCTCCCGCACGGGAACCCGGCTCACTTCCATCTGCGCCGAAAGCTGGTTCTCGATGAGGCGCTGTCCCGGGGGGATGTCTCCCTTGACGATGGCCTCCTTAAGATAGTCATAGGCCACGTCCCCCATTGAACGGGGTTTACCCAGGGCCCTGATGCCTTTCAGGCGACTTGTACCTGCCGGTGTCTTTTTTGTGGTATCCTTCATTTCGTCTCCATTCAGTCCGTGCCTTCGATGTCCCGTCAACCGTACCTGTACTGCACGCCAAATTCACCCCCCGGGTAGTCCCACGTTATGGAACCGTAAACGCAGGCTATCATGCAGGTGCCGCACTCCAGGCATCCGGCATACTCGACGACCATCTCTCCCGTCTCTTCGTTAAGGGAATAAAGGTGCGCCGGGCAGACCGCGATGCACATGCGTTCCTTGCAGGCCGAGCAAATGCCCTGGTCAAGAAGGATGTGGCTCTTGCTGTCATTCTTCATCGCGTTCAAGGCGAGTTTTTCTTCCACCTTCATTGTCATAGCTTCCTCGCAGCGAGAAGGTCCTTCAGGGTTTCCATATTGAGGACATATTTCTTCGCAACCCTCCTCGCAGTCCTGTAAAGACCTTCCTTCGGTTTGTCTCCCACGGTGAAAAGCTCGTCGAAGAGTTCGCACATGAACCTGGGGTAGACGGTAAAGAACCTCTGCCTGTCAAGGATCTCCCGGGAATGGCGGAAGGTCTCCATGTCGGGCAGCACGAAACTCTCTCTCAGCCTCTTTTCGTAACGCGACAGGGAACTCTCTGAGAGGTCGTTTCCGTCGAGGGCCAGAACGGCGGTGTCGGCGGCCATCGCGCCCGAGGCGATGGCAAACTCCATACCCCTTACCGTGAGACCAAGGTTAAGAGCAAAACCCGCCGCGTCCCCCGCGACCAGCATGCCGCCCGTGTACAGCTTGGGGACGGCGCCTATACCCGCCTCGGAGATGACGTGTGCCGAATACTCCCTGAGTTCGCCTCCACGGATCCAGCGCTGTACCTCGGAGCGCCCGGTGAACCCCTCCATGAGCCCGGGAGCGTCAAAACCCCCCGCACCGTGTATGAGGGAATCGATACCGACGACAAGACCGACGGAGATGGTGTCGCGGTTGGTGTAAAGAAAACCTCCCCCGAACAGGCCCCGTGTCACGGACCCCATGAAGAGTCCCGCCACACCCTCACCGGGACCGAGGCCGAAACGCTCCTCGATGGTCTTTTCATCGAGCTGGTATATCTCCTTAACCGCCACGGCCAGGTTCTCCGGCCTGTGAGGTTGTCTCAGGCCCGCCTTTTGCGCGAGGAAGGACAACGCTCCATCGGCGGCTATGACGACGTGCGCCCCGATCTCCTCGGAACCGGACCGTATCCCCGCCACACGTCCGTCCTCGTAAAGGAGCTCGTCCACCTTCTTCCTCGGGATGATGAAGGCTCCCTTTGCCCCCGCCCGGTCGGCAAGCCAGCTGTCGAATTTGGCCCTCAGAACGGTATGGCTCATGAAGGGTTCCTTCTTCCATTTCTCGTTCCCGTATTCGAACTGAAGGGCACTGCCTTCATCCAGGACGGTGATCATCTCCCTGACAACGTGGCGCTCGAAAGGCGCTGAATCGATGACCCCCGGAAGGTAGGACCGGATGGGATCGACGTAGATGCGGCCCCCCGTTACATTCTTGCTCCCCGGAGCGTCGCCGCGTTCGAGGAGTATCACCTGCTTCCCGGCATCAGCGAGGCGGTATGCCGCTGACAACCCCGCGAGCCCCCCTCCGACAACAATCGCATCGATCTTATCCACGAGGAACCACCTATCCCCTTTCCCTGCGCTTGCCAATCTCTTCCGTCATCGCCGGGAGCACCTCGAAGAGGTCGCCGACGATGCCGTAGTTGGCATAGTTGAAGATGATCGCGTTGGGGTCGCGGTTGACGACAAGGACGACCTTGGACGTGTCCATGCCCATGATGTGGTGGATGGCCCCCGAGATGCCCGCCCCGATGTAGAGCTTCGGGGATACAGTTTTCCCGCTCTTCCCTATCTGGTCCGCCTGGTCCCGCCACTTCGCGTCGACGACGGACCGCGTGGCCCCAACCGTGCCCCCTATGGCCGCCGCCAGGTCCTCGATAAGTTTGAAGTTCTCCGCCGCCTTGAGCCCTCGTCCGCCCGCCACGATGAGGTCGGCCTCGGTAAGGTCGACGGCGTCACCCTTCGTTTCCTCGACGCGAACGACACGGGTGTGGATGGCGTCCGCCAGAGCACCTGCGGCCCTCTCCTCGTATTCCCCCGAGACCCCCTCGGGCATATCCATGGCGAAACTGTTGGGGCGCGCAGTCACGACAACGG
Source organism: Syntrophorhabdus sp. PtaB.Bin047 (assembly GCA_002067235.1). Classification (GTDB taxonomy): domain Bacteria; phylum Desulfobacterota; class Syntrophorhabdia; order Syntrophorhabdales; family Syntrophorhabdaceae; genus Delta-02. The sequence goes on along the minus strand of MVQP01000016.1, from coordinate 21,677 downwards.
GAGATGCCGGAGCGGCAATCTCCGCGAAGACCTTCCCCCCGAACATGGGCCTCACGAAGGTCATCGGCTCGTCGAACCAGTTCGCCCCGGTCACGTCGGAGACCATGCCTGTCCCGAGCATGACAGCCACGCGGGGAAGGAAATCGCGCCCTGTACCGGTCGCGCCGGCCAGGACCAGGCGCGCGCCGGTCTCGGCGGCATAGCCCGCCAGCGCCCGGGCGTAGCCTTCCGGGCTGTATGCCGCGAGCTCGGGATCGGTAAAGCGGACCAGCTTGCGCGCTGAGGCAAGGAGCTTTCCCTTGAGAGTATCGGACATCGCGCCGAAACAGACGGCCTCCACGGTGAACTTGCCGCTTGCGGCCAGTTTCTCCGCTTCGCAGAGGAGCTCCAGAGAGGCTTTCCTGGGTTCATCACCCCTCGTTTCCACGAACACAAGGACCTTGTCCATCTTTCCCCCCTGTCTTATATGACCCTCTCGACGTCGATGAGGATCCTCACCGCCTCGGCCGCCGCCTCCCGTGCTTCGCCCGGGATGAGCTGCACCGCCGGCCGTTTCTTCGGCGGCAGATAGCGCACTATCTTCGTCTTTGAATTCTCCGGAGCAGCCACGTCCTTCGTGAGACCCAGGTCCTCGACGGCGACCTTCGGTATCTGCACCTTCATGGCCTTCATGACGCCCGTGATCAAGGGCACCCTGGGTTCATTGAGACCTTTCTGAGCCGTGAAGACGGCGGGCAGGGCCACCTCGACGACCTCCTTTGCGCCCTCGAGAGACGATTCCGCCACGGCCTTGCCGTCGGAGATATCGAGCTTGACGACAACACCCACATGGGGCAGACCCAGGAACTGGGCGACCATCTGGGGAACCTCGCCGCGGTCCGCGTCAATGGCCTGCCGGCCGGCAAGGACGATGTCGAAGGTCTCCTTCTCGAGGGCCTTGCTGAGCGCGAGGGCCGTATTATACCCGTCGCCACCCGCGAACGCCTCGTCCTCAATGAGCATGGCCTCATCCGCTCCCATGGCGATGGCGGTACGCAGCGCCTCTATCGCCTTCGAACCCCCGAGGGAGATGGCCTTCACCTTGCCGCCGTGCTTTTCCCTCACTCTGAGCGCCTCTTCGAGAGCGAACTCATCGAAGAGGTTGATGGCAAACTTGGGCTCGATATTGAGGTCCTTGCCGCTTGAGGCTATCTCGACGAGGGCCTCGGGGTCCGGCACCTGTTTAACGAGAACCAGAATATTCATTTCATCTCACCTCGCATCCCGTCATCCGGGGAAACACAAACCCTACTTGCCGATGAGGAGCCTGCCCATGAAATCCTTGAGGATCTCGTGCGTGCCGCCTCCGTAGAGGAGAAAGCGCGCGTCCCTGAAATGCCGCTGGGGATTGTATTCGTTCGCGAAGGCGTTGGCTCCCCAGATCCTCGTCACCTCGTCGACGACCTTGCAGCAGGTCTCGGTGGCGAACATCTTGGCCATTGCCGCTTCTATGCGGCTCGGCAGCTTTTCCTTCATCTTCCACGCAGCCGAATAGATGAGGAGCCTGCTTGCCTCCATCTCCGTCGCCATGTCGGCGAACTTTGCCCTTATAAGCTGATAGTTGCCGATAGGCTTTCCGAAAGCGATCCTCTTCCTGGCATACTCGAGGCCCTCATCATAGGCCGCCTGGGCGATACCCATCGCCATGGCCCCCGTCATGACCCTCACCTCGTCGAGGATCTCACCGAGATACTCGATGCCCTTGTTCAGCTCCGCGCCGAGGAGGTTCTCTTCCGGCACCCTGACGTTATCGAAGACGAGCTCACCTGTAACGGTACCGCGGCAGCCGAGTTTGTCGAGGACCTGTCCGGGGGAGAATCCCGGCGTACCCTTCTCGACAAGGAAGAAGTTGAGCCCCTTGGCGCCGAGGGAAAGGTCCGTTGTCGCCAGCACCGTCGCGAAATCGGCAACGGGGCCGTTGGTTATCCACATCTTCGTGCCGTTGATCACCCATTCGTTCCCGTCTTTGACCGCCGTCGTCCTCGTGGCGGAAAGGTCGGATCCCGACTGGTCCTCGGTGAAACACATGGTGGCCACCTTGTCCCCTTTCATCGCGGGAAAGAGACACCGTTCCTTTATGGCCTGAGAACCGAAACGGTACACGAAATAGGTGCCCATGAGTATATTCATGATGACGCTCTGGGCGAATCCGACGGAGCCGCGGGCGATCTGCTCGTAGAAGATCATCGCCGTCACGGGGTCGGCGTTCATTCCGCCTATCTCCTCGGGGTAGCGCAAACCGAGATATCCCAGTTTCGTGAACTCCTTCCAGAGTTCCCAGGGGAACTCGTCCTTCTCGTCGATCTCGCGGGCCTTTGGCACAACCATGCGGTCAACGGTGTCTGTTATGATCTTCTTGAAGAACTGCTGTTCCTCGGTAAAGGCAAAATCCATAGACCCCTCCTTCAGTTAATCTCGAACTCACATTTTTTCATCGTGTCTTTCGCGATGATCGTCTTCAGTATCTCCGATGTCCCTCCGCCGAAAAGAAGGAAGCGGCCATCCCTGAAATATCTCTGGGCCGGGTATTCTTCGGCCACGCCGTAGGCGCCGTGTATCCTCGAGACCTCGTCGACGACGAAGCAGGCGGTCTCCGTCGAATAGAACTTCGCCATGGCCGCCACTTTCCCCGTCAGGGAGCCCCGGTCCTTGAGCCACGCGGCCTGGTAGGTGAGCAGCTCCGCTGCCCTTATCCTCACCTCCATCTCCGCTATCTTTTCCTCTATGAGCTGGAAGGTCCCGATGGGTCTTCCGAAGGCCTCACGCTGCCGGGCGTACTTGAGTCCGGCCACGAAGGCGCTCTTCGCGAGACCGAGCCCCAGGCCCGCTATCATGATCCGTATTTCGCTGAGGATATCGTTCAGGTACTTCACGCCCTTGCCCTCCTCACCCATGAGGCTCACGGAGGAGATCTGGCATTCGTCGAATATGAGTTCCATCGTCGCCGCTCCCCGAGCTGACATCTTCTCTATCTTTTGTCCCACGGAAAAACCGGGCGTGCCTTTTTCGACGAGAAAGAAGCCGATGCCGCCAAGCCTCTTCTCGGGCGCGGTGGTCGCGGCAACGGTGACGAAATCCGCGACGTCACCGTCCGTTATCCAGAGCTTTCGACCCGTCAGGACATATCCTTTCTCATTCTTCACGGCCCGGGTCTTTATCCCTCCCAGGTCGGAACCGCAGTCGGGTTCGGTAAAGGCGATCGTCCCGATCTTCTCACCCTTGATCGCGGGGACCAGGCATCGCTCTTTCTGCTCCGCGGTACCAAACCTGTGTATGAAATCCGTACCCATGAGACACTGCATCGTGGCGATCGCCGCGAAACCGATCGAGGCCCGCGCCAGTTCCTCCGCAAGAATGGTGAACATGACGCAATCCGCACCCATGCCGCCTATCTCCATCGGGTACCTGATCCCGTAATAGCCAAGCGATCCCAGTTCGCGGAACAGGTTTCTGGGGAACGTGTCGCTGCGGTCGATGGAATCGGCCGAAGGCGCCACTATGCGCTGCACCGCCCGCGACACCTGCTCCTTGAAGAATTTCTGTTCCTTTGTCAACGAAAAGTCCATTTCGGCTCCAATTCATCAAGTATCTTCCGGACCGCGCTATAGGGGTCCATCCTGCCGGAGCGGACCTCACCGGCTACTTCCTTGAATGTCCGGGCGGCAGTCAACCTCTCGGATATCTCCTGCCACAGTTCCTCCTTCAGAAGGGTCACCATGAAGGCCTCCACGTTGTCCGCCTTCCGCTGCGTCCGACCCTTCCGGCCGGACCTCAGCCAGTGGTCCTCCATCGCTTCCGCGAGGGCGTCTATGCCGGTACCATGCTGTGAATCGGTGAGCAGAACGGGAACGTCCCACCCGTTCGACCGCGCCGTGCGTCTTGAAGCAAGAAGGATATCGCGCGCGGCATCCTCCGCCCCGGGTGTATCCGACTTGTTGACCACGATGATATCCCCAATCTCCATGAGCCCCGCTTTGAAAAGCTGGATCTCGTCGCCGTATTCGGGCGTGAAGACCGTGATGACCGTATCACAGAGAAAGAAAAGGTCCTTGTCCGTCTGGCCGGCACCGATGCTCTCCACGATGATGCGGTCCTTGCCCAGGCCCTCCATCACATAGGCCGCGGCGGCGGCTGCCCTGGCGATGCCTCCCGGATGGGAGCGGTGCGCCATGGACCGGATGAAGACATTGCGTTCTTCGGCCCCTTTCATGCGAACGCGGTCGCCGAGAAAAGCACCTTTGCCGTTGACGCTCGTCGGGTCGGTGGCTATGACACCGACGTTTCTGCCCTTGCCCGAAAGCACGAGAGCGAGCTGTCCGATGAGGGTGCTCTTACCCGCCCCGGCCGGGCCTGTCACCCCGACGATGTGTGCCTTGCCGGTGAGCGGGAAGAGAAGTGAAAGCTCCCGATAGGCCTCGCGGTCCCCGTTCTCGATCCTGGTGATGAGCCGGGCCGCGCTCTTTTCGTCGCCCTTCAGGATGTTGTCGACAAGACCCATGCTGCCCTCGTTCGGAAGGAAGACTATATGATCCCCTTTTCCTTCAGACCGGCCATCTGTTCCTGCGTATACCCGATGTCCCCGTATACCTCGGCGTTGTGTTCCCCGAACCTCGGCGGGAAGGTCATCTGACGGTTCGATTCCTTGAGGAATGGTGTCATGAAAGGCGGCGGGGCCATCCAGATCTGGGTGCCCGTTTTGGGGTCCCGGGAGGTCAGCATTGCCCCCTTCACGTATTCGTCCTCGATCACTTCCTCTATGGTGTTCACCCTGGAGATGGCTATGGTCGCCTTGTTGCACATCTCGATCATCTCCGCCGTCGTCTTCGTCTTCGTGCATGCGTTTATCATGTCGTTCAGATTCCTGACGTCCCCTATGCGCCCCTTGTTCTTCTCGTATTCCGGCCGCGCGAGCTTCTCAAAACCCGGGAGCTGGGTCATCGACGCAAACTGCCTGTCGTTGCCCACCGCAATATAGACATAACCGTCTTTCGTCTCGTAGACAGAAACGGGCGCGAAGAACTCATGCGTGTTGCCCCTTCGCGAGATCTTGTTGCCGAAGGACTTCGTGAGGCATATGGGAACGGTGAGCCACGATGTCGTCGACATGAACATGGAAACATCGATGCGGCTTCCCTCTCCCGTCATCGCCCGCTTCACGAGGGCCTTCATTATCAGCCCATAGGCGTGTTCGCTCGTCCCCATGTCCGGTAATGGAATACCCACAACCTGCGGGTCCTCTCCGGCATTGCCCGTGAGCTCCATGAGGCCTCCCCGCGCCTGCAGGATGGGATCGTAGGCCGCCTCGTTGCTGTCGGGTCCGAAACCCGTCAGCCCCACCCATACGATATCCGGCTTGATGGACTTCAATGTCCCGTAATCGATACCAAGCTTTTCGTAGTTCCTTGGAAGCTGGTTCGTAGCGAAGATGTCGACCTTCAAATTGATGATAAGGTCCTTGAGGATGTTTCTCCCTTCAGGCGAACCCAGGTCAAGGGTGACACATTTCTTCCCCGCATTGATGGCCATGAAGTAGGTGTTCATCCTTTCCTCACCCAGCCTGTTCTCGCCTATCATGCGGTTAGGGTCTCCGTACACCGGGTGCTCGAGCCGTATCACTTTCATGCCGTCCATGGCCAGTCGATAACTGAGGTAAGGAAGGACGGTTGCCTGCTCCAGCGACAGCATTGTCATTTCCTTGAATACATCCATTGAGCCCTCCTCGACAAATTGTTTGATACTGGTAAAAACCACCGGCTGACTGGTTAATGAAATGTGAATCGTTTTTTCCTTGACATGCAATCTATTGTATACAGTATACTCTTTATGGTCAATATAGTAAATGCGAAATTTGCTTGTCAAGCTATATTTTTGGATTGCCATTTCTCGAATTTTGTATACAATGGTTCTAAAGAGCAAACGATTTGCAGCCGGACGTTACCAGAGATCAGGTGTCTTTACTGAAATATAGTAGTTTAAGTTGTTGCTGATTCGCGCTACGAAAGAACCGGTTTTGGGGTGTATTCGGGAAGCGTTTGTTCAAGGGTGTCAGGGGAGTGATACCCCGGGGGTCAACGGTCCAGATCCGTTGAGGGTATCAAGAAGCATTTCCTAACGCCCGCCATCCTGGTCTCAGCCTGCCGCTCCCGTCTTTATTTTAAGCGTTTTTGTTTGCAGTATTTTGTTGGCCCGTTCGCGGGTAAATAACACAATACGAGGGGGTTATCATGAAGGGTAAGAAATCCGTATTTATCCTCGGTCTATCTGTCCTGATACTGGGCGCGTTGCTCATGTATCCGGGAAATGTACAAAGCCAAGCCAAGATAACGCTTACGTACGCCAATTTCCCACCGGCTACGACCTTTCCCTGCGTGCAGATGGAACGATGGGCAAAAGAAATTGAGAAGAGAACCGGTGGACGGGTCAAGGTCCAGACCTTCCCGGGTGGCACGCTCCTCGCCGCCAAGAACATCTTCGACGGCGTCGTCGCCGGCACCGCCGATATCGGGAATTTCGCCATGAGCTATCAGCCCGGACGGTTTCCTCTGTCGGAGGCCATAGACCTGCCGATAGGGTTCACAAGTGCAAAAGCCGCCACAATGGCCCTTTATGATCTGATAATGAAGTATAAACCCAAGGAATTCGAAAAGGTTAAAGTACTTACTCTCTTTACCTGCCCGCCCGCGGACCTTATGACAAAAACCCCCGTGAAGACCCTCGCGGACCTCAAGGGAATGGAGCTCAGGGCCTCGGGTACCGGTGCCGCCGTGCTTAAACGCCTCGGCGCGATACCGGTGGGCATGCCCCAGTCGGAGGCACCCGAAGCCATACAGAAGGGCGTCGTGAAGGGTAACGTTTCATCGATGGAGATCCTGAAGGATTTCAACTTCGCAGCTTACCTGCCCTACGCCACCGAGTCAAACCTCTTCGTCGTCAGCTTCGCCGTCGTCATGAACAAGGCCAAATGGGACTCCCTCCCTGCGGACATCAAGAAGATCTTCGATGAGACCTCACGCGAACAGGCTCTCTGGACAGGGACCTATGTTGACGACCACGTGAAGGAGGCGCTCAAGTGGTCGAAAGAAAAATACAACCATAAGCTCCTCAGTTTCTCCGCCAAAGACCAGGCCGAGATACGGAAACTGGTCAAGCCCATCATTGACGAGTACGTTTCCAAGGTGACAGCCGCGGGCATGCCCGGCCAGCAGATCATCAAAGACGTATACGACTTAAAAGCCAAGTACGAAAAAGAATACAAGAAATAAGAACAACATACGGAAGTATGCTCAATAGGTGCCCGGGTTGCCGGGCACCTATTGAGAGCAGTTGCGTGATATCTGCATGATACACCACATACCGGAGGCTGTTCATGAATTACCTCGTCAAATTCAATGGTTATCTCAACAGGGTTCTTCTCTTCTTCAGTGGTGTTGCCGTGCTCGCCCTCACCGGGATTGCCGCCGGTAATATGTTTCTGAGAATCATCTACTCCCCCATCCCGGGGTCCTACGAACTTGTCGGTTTCTTCGGGGCAACGGCGACGGGCTTTGCTCTCGGTTATACCCAGATCAGAAAGGACCATATAATCGTGACGATGTTCACCGACAGGTTCCCGAAGAAGGTCAACAGATTGCTCGACGGGCTCAATTATTCCGTCAACACCGTGTTCTTCGCGATCATCAGCTGGGAGACCTTGAAATGGGGCATGAAGATAGCGAGAACGGGTGAGCTGTCGGAAACGTTGAAAATCATATATCATCCTTTCGTCTATTGTCTGGCAATAGGGTTCGCGGCCCTTGCTTTTTCACTCTTAGTTGACTTCATTCGGCTCTTCGACAGGGAGGTGGCAGCATGATATCACCTCTCACCGGACTGATCGGAACATTCCTTATGCTTTTCGTCATGCTCTTCCTGCGCATCCCCGTCGGATTCGCCATGGGACTCATGGGTTTTCTCGGAATGGTCTATGCGGTCAACTGGAATGCCGCTCTGGGCCTTATCGGTACCGACCTGTGGAACACCTTCTCTTCCTATGGCCTTACAGTCATCCCCATGTTCATTTTCATGGGTCAAATCTGCTTCTATTCCGAGGTCAACCAGCGGCTGTACAACGCCGCATACAAATGGTTCGGCAGGGTAAGGGGCGGTCTCGGGATCACGACCATCATGGCCTGCGCGGGCTTTGCCGCCATATGCGGCTCCAATACCGCAACAGCTGCAACAATGACCTCCGTCGCCCTGCCTGAAATGAAGAAATACAAGTACGATCCCATATTGTCCTCGGGATCCATAGCAGCGGGGTCCACCCTTGGCGTCGTGATACCGCCCAGCGTGGTGCTCGTGGTATATGGGATATACACGGGAGAGTCGATCGGCAAACTCTTCTTCGGCAGCTTCGTTCCGGGTCTCATCCTCGCGGCCATCATGGCGGCCATAGTCTACCTGATGTGCATCGTCCATCCCTCGTGGGGACCCCAGGGACCGAAATTCAGTCTTATGGAAAGGATCAAGGCGCTTCCTGACGCCATAGACATGGTCCTCATGTTTGGGATTATCATGTACAGCCTGTATGCGGGGTACTTCACTCCCTCCGAAGCGGGCGCCGCCGGATCGGTCGTTGCAGTAATCATCGCCCTGCTCCGCAGAAAGCTCACCTGGAAAGGGTTCGTCAACGCAATTATCGATACCGTCCGCATATCATGCATGATCTTTCTTCTCGTGGCTGGCGCCGTTGTCTTCGGACGTTTCCTCGCCGTGACCAGGCTCCCCTACGAGGCGGCGGAATGGGTCTCAAACCTTCCCGTTGCAAGCTGGATGATCCTCTGGGCCATGATGGTGATATACATGATAGGAGGCTGTGTCATGGATGCCCTTGCCTTCCTTCTCATCACCGTGCCCATCTTTTATCCCGTGGCACAGCGGCTGGGCTATGACCCCATATGGTTCGGGGTCATGATAACCGTTGTCACGACGATGGGAGCGGTCACCCCACCTGTCGGTATAAGCGCCTATGTCGTTTCCGGTATGGCAAAGGATATCCAGTTGTCGACGGTGTTCAGGGGGGTCATCTGGTTCCTGCCGTCATTCATCATCGCCATGATCCTTCTGGAGGTCTTCCCGGAACTTGTAACGTACTTCGCCGGACTGATAAGATTCTGACGTACACAAGACTTCAGATTCATAGAGAAAGAGGCGGAGAACTTGTAGCTCCCCGCCTCTTCAATGTCTCTTCGGGTACTGTCTGGAAAACTAATCGTCTATCCCTGCAAGCCGTTTGGCTGCTTTCTTCTTGTCGTTCGTGTTCGTTTCCCGGAAGATCGTGACCCTGTGGGCCTCGGGAGACCCGCCACCATGGATGTCGGAGATCGTGTCGGCGCTTTCGAGGGCCAGCTTCTCCGCGAGACGGTACATCTTGACACGCTTCTCCACGGGAACGCTGTCGACGGCCTTCAGATATTTCTTCAAAAGGTCTCCTATCTCGGGATTCGAAAAATCCCTGTCGGAAGGAAGGTCCGCGACGAATCCGCCGGCGGCGTCTATCATGAGACGCGTCGCTTCGGCCATCTCCTTGCCCTCGTGCAGCTTGGATGCGTTGGCGAGCACCGTGTCGATGAAGTAGGTGCCGGAAGGCTGCTTCCTTCCTTCGTAGGAAGAGGCGAGGCAGCATCCGTAAAGCGTCTCCGCCCTGTGTATCATGTCGATGACCTTCTGCTTGAGGTGGCCGACCTTCGTCGTCCCGTTGTAGTCCATAAGCGTCAGGGCGCAGCCGATCATGCAGTCAATCTTGCCGGACTTGCAGCCGCCATGGCTCTGGCGGTGGAGGGACGAGAACTTCACGACCATATCCGAGGCAAATTCCGTCTCGCCGCACATGAACACCCTTTCCCAGGGAACGAACACATCGTCGAAGATCAGCGTGGGACAGTACTTCGAATAGTACACGTTCCCGATGTCGCAGCCGTCGAGCTCCCTCATGTCAAGGCTGGAGCGTCCGACGACGTGGATCAGGCCCTTTGTGTCAGCCGGAACGGCAAAGGCAAGGGCGTAGTCCTTGTCATCCTTGCTCATCGCCCGCGAAGGAAGAACGATGACCTCGTGGGATGAAAGAGACCCGGTCTGGTGGGCCTTGGCGCCGCGTACCACGATGCCGTCGGCCTTTCTTTCCACCACCCTGACGAACATGTCCTTGTCGGGCTGCTCGTGGGGAGCGAGCGAACGGTCGCCCTTGACGTCCGTGACGCCCGCGTTGCCGGTAAGGTCGTTCCTCTGCATGTGCTTCAGGAATTCCTGGAACCTCGGAAAGTATTCCGTGTTGTATTTCTGGTCGATATCATAGGTCACGATGGCCAGTGCCGTGAGGCAGTCAAGCCCGGTGCACCTCTGGTGACAGGTTCCCACGTGATTCGCTACCCTGCGGTTGACCTTGACGCGGGCAACGAGGTCTTCTATGGTGGAGGGCGGCAGGGTGAAGCGGCTGACCGGCTCATTGATGAGCGGGCTCGTCGTAATCATGAGGCCCGGATCGATCTCCGCCATCTCGTATGTTGCGCCTGTCGCCTCAATGCCGGCGCGCAGACGGGGGTTGTCGACAATGTTCGTAAGCTTCTCGCCGAACATGTAGGCTGTCGGTTTGAGGGACCGCAGTGATTCGATATATTCGTTCTTTGTCTTGATACCCATAGTAATTGCCTCCTCTAGTTGAAATTCGATACCGGGCGTGTTCCTAGAATTCGGAACGTTCCTGTTCGGCGAGCATCTTGCGGACGCTCGACAGCACCTGGACCTTCACATTCGTCACGTGGTTCTTCAGCACCGTCTGCGCCCGGTCCATGCTCCGCAGCGCAACGGCGTCGTATATCTCCTGATGTTCCTGGTCCGTCGCGACCAGCGACGACCTCGGCAGGTCGCTGTACTTGAGAAAGAGTATATCGAAGAGGTTATGGAGTATGCGTATCTGAGTCTCCTTCTTCGAAAGCGATGCAAGGGTCAGATGGAACTCCCTGTTCTTGAAGAGCCTCTCTTTCAGGTAAAAGTCCCGTTCCGCCGACAGATGTGCCTCGAGCGCGGCCTTGAGGTCCGCCAGTCCCTTCTTGTCGATGTTCCGGACCGTGTCTGCGACCAGTGAAGGCTCGATGAGTTCCCGCATCTCGTAGATCTCCTCGATCTCCTTGAGACTGAAGGGAGACATGTAGAACCCTCTGTTCGGCTCGTGGCAGACAAACCCGAGGAGCTCCAGCCTTTTCAACGCCTGAATGATGGGTGTGGGGCTGAGGTCGAGCTTTTCCCCCAGGTCCCTGTAGGCGATCTTCTGTCCGGGCACGAGTTCCTTGGTGTAGATCATCCGCCGAATACCCTGGTATGCGACCTGACTGCTGTCTTCCGGTTGCTTGGTTTGTTTCTTTGTCTTTGTCTGTGCCATGCGTAACTCTACACAAATGAAATTAGAAATGCAATTAAATTTTTGAAAAAGGAAAGGGGGAACGGAAAGCAAGGGATTGAATAGGACCAATAAGAGGATAGGACCTATAGGTCTTATATGTCCCATTGGTCCTATTCTCCTATAGGTCCTATCCTCACTGCAAGTCCAGCTCCCGCCGCTCTCCTGTCAGTCTTCTCACTCCCATAGTTCCACTACACCGCACCCCTCTTTTTTTTATTCATTTTCTGATAACATTCTTAATCAATAACGTTGACTTCAAAGAAGATTACTTCTATACTTGTTTGTTGCAGCTCCGGGTTACGCCGGGTTGCATTTGAAGCCAAATCAACACAAAGGGATCCGATATGAGACTTCACGAATATGAAGCACTGGACATTTTTGAACAGAACCGCATCCCTGTTCCCCGCCGTGAGCTCGTCAGCGATATGCACGACGCACTTCACGCCGCCGGCGAGATAGGGTATCCCGTCATAATTAAGGCACAGGTCCTTGTCGGGGGCCGCGGGCTTGCCGGGGGCATCAGGACGGCCTCGAACGCGGACGAGCTGAAGGAGGCGGCGGACACCCTCTTCAACTCCGAGATCAAGGGCATGCCCGTTCGAAAGGCGCTGGTCTGCCAGAAGGTGGACATTGCCACGGAACTGTATCTCGGCATGACGGTGGACGGTTATTCTGGCAAGCCCGTCATCGTCGTCAGCACCGAGGGTGGTGTACTCATCGAGGAGACGGCCAAGACATCGCCGGAGAAGATAGCCGCCATCCATATCGAACCATCTTTCGGCTATTATCCCTACCAGGCACGGAGCCTCCTGAGGATGCTCGGCCTCGAGCAGAAGCTCATCACTCCTTGGAGCGAAATAATCGGCCAGCTTTACCATATCGCCACACGGTACGAGGCACTCATTGCCGAGATCAACCCCCTCGTCGTGTTGTCGAACGGTGCGCTGATGGCCGTTGACGCCGTCCTGGAAGTGGACGATTCCGCCCTCTCGCGGATACGTTTCCCTCTGCCCGACCGTGTCGACCGCATCGAAAACCCCCTGGAGAGAAGAGGCAGGGAGATCGGCGTGACCTACGTGGACCTCGACGGCGACATAGGTCTCATATCCTCGGGAGCGGGCCTGGGCATGGCATCCATGGACATCATCGGTCAGAAGATGAAGCCGGCGAACTTCCTCGAGACAGGCGGAGGTATAACGGCGGACCTTCTGTACCGGTGCATGGAGCTTATCATGATGAAGCCCGACCTGAGGGGCATATTCATCAATGTCTACGGCGGCATCAACCCCATCCACGAGGGTGCGAAAGGTGTTATCCGGTATATGCAGGAGCACAACGTCAGGATCCCCGTTGTCGCCAAGGCGCTGGGCAACCGCCAGGAAGAGACGTGGGAGATATTCAAATCCGGCGGCGTTCATGTCGTGACCGAAGCGGCCACTGAAAAGGCTGTGGACGTCCTTTACAAGCTCGTCGGACCGGGCGGGAAGAGCGGTGCCGGGAGGGCAAAAACCGGGGCGAAACGCGCATGATCGCGACGCAGGACACAAACATGAAAGCATATGAGGTTTTCCTATGAGCATACTCATGAACGATTCCACACGTGTTATAGTACAGGGCATCACCGGCCGCATCGGAAGCGCCCAGACACACTGGATGCTTGAATACGGCACACGAGTCGTGGGCGGCGTCACACCCGGCAAAGGCGGAACGACGGTCGAGGGCGTGCCCGTCTTCGACAGCGTCCTTGAAGCCGTGAAGGAAACGGGGGCCAACGCTTCGGTGTTCTTTGTTCCCGCGGCCTTCGTCCTCGACGCCTTCCTCGAGACGATCGACGCCGGAGTGAAACTCATCGTCATCGTCCCCGAACACATCCCCGTCAAGGACGTCCTGAAGATGCGCAGTTATGCCATGGAAAAAGGCGTTTTCGCCCTCGGCCCGACAACTCCCGGCATCCTTGTCCCCGGGATGGGCAAGATGGGCATCATGCCGGCATCCCTCTTCGCCCCGGGACGGGTGGGCATCATATCGCGGAGCGGAACCCTCTCCTATGAGTTCGCCGGCATACTGTCCGAAACGAATGTCGGGCAAAGCACCGTCGTGGGCATGGGCGCCGACCCGGTGGTTCTCAGAAACCTTGCGGATATCCTGGAGCTCTTCGAAAATGACAAGGACACGGACGCGGTCATCGTCGTCGGAGAGGTCGGCGGAGAGCAGGAGGAAAAGGCTGCCGGTTTCATCGCGCGCAAGATGTCGAAACCTGTCGCGGCTTACATTGCGGGCCGTTATTCGCCTCAGGGCAAGAAGATGGGCCATGCCGGCGCCATAGTGCGCGGCAGCGCCGGCACCCACGCAGGTAAACACGAAGCCCTCCGCGCCGCCGGGGTTGAGGTCCTCGAAAGCCCCATCGACGTAGCGAAATGGGCAAAGAAGCATAAACTGAAATAGAGAAGACAGGTAATAGGTCATGGGTAATAGGCAATAGGTAAGGCTTTGGCCTTTGTCTTCCCATGACTTCCATCACCTATCACCTATCACCTATCTTCTCTGTTCCCCCTTACACACGAATCTGTTCCCATTCCGGTAAAATGATGGTAGTCTTTACAGTTCAAAATACCGGGGGAGATAATAATGTTAAAGAACCGGAAACGATTTATCCTGATCGCTTCTATCATCGTTCTTCTTGCCGCCCTTTCGCGGCTCGTAGGCCTTTATGTCGACTGGCTCTTCTTCGTCGAGACGGGGTATCGCTCCGTCTTCTCCCGGGTCATTACGGTGGAACTCCTGTCGGGCCTCGCCTTCGGCGTCTTCGCATTCCTCTTCATTTTCATCAATATATGGCTCACCAACCGGGTCGGTTTCCCGACTGCGAGCATTTCCATTAACGGCTATACAACGGTATCCCTGAACACGGACAGGATAGCCGGCCTTTCGCGCCTGATGGGCCTCCTGGTCGCGCTTTTTCTCGGCGTGCTCGGGGCGCTGTGGGGGGCGGGCCTGTGGGACCAGATCCTTTTCTTCGTCAACGCCGTCTCGACGGGGGTTTCCGACCCGATCTTCGGAAAGGATGTGGGATTCTATCTCTTCAAGCTGCCACTGTATCAATCGCTGAGCTCCTTCCTGGGTTTTCTCCTCTTCATGTCGCTCCTCATCAGCGTCGTGACCTACACCGTCAAACGAGGTTTTCATGTCAGCCGTTTCCAGCTCTTCGTGGCAAGAGAGATACGACTCCATCTGGGCATTCTCGCGTCGCTGGTACTCCTGAAGACCGCCCTCGGCTTCTGGCTGGACAGGTTCGACCTGCTCTACGCCACCCGCCAGGTCATCACGGGAGCAGGCTACACCGACGTCCATGCGAAACTCTTCGTCCTGAACCTGCTCATGGTCCTGTGCGTAATTGCCGCGGCAGCCTTCATCGTCGCTTTTGCGAGAAGCAGGTTCAGGTCCGCTTTCTATCCCGTCGGGGCCGTCATCGCCGTCTACATCATCGGCATGATCCTCTACCCCAACCTGCTCCAGAACTTCAAGGTGACCCCCAACGAGCTTGATCTGGAAAGGCCTTTTATTCAACACCACATCAAGTTCACCCGCTTCGGGTACGGTCTCGAAAAGATAGACCTCAAGCCCTTCAACGTCGCATACAATCTGTCGGCAAAGGACATGCAGAAGAACGACGCGACGATACGGAACATCAGACTGTGGGACGAGGGCCCGCTTCTCAAGACATTGGGCCAACTCCAGCAGATACGGACCTATTACAAATTCACGAGCATCGACAACGACCGGTACAGGATTGACGGAAAGTACCTGCAGGTGATGGCGTCGGCGCGGGAACTATCCTATGACGACCTGCCGAGCAAGTCATGGATCAACGAGAAGCTGGTTTTCACCCACGGCAACGGCGTCTCGCTGGCACACGTGGCCAGGATCACCCCTGAGGGCCTTCCGGAGTTCATCGTGAAGGACATACCGCCCACCTCCATCACGAAGGACATCAAGGTGTCCACCCCTGAGATCTACTTCGGCGAGCTCACCAGGAGCTACGCTATCGCCAACACGCGAATCCCGGAGTTCAGCTATCCTACCGCTGAGGGAAATGTATACAGCTCTTACAAAGGGTCCGGCGGCGTTGCCTTTGACTCCTTGTTCAAGAGACTGGTTTTCGCGACCCACTTCAAGGACGCGAAGATACTCCTCTCATCCGACATCAAGGCCGACAGCCGCATCCTCTACTTCCGCAACATAACGGAGCGGATCCGCAGGGCAACGCCATTCCTCTTGCTGGACCAGGACCCCTACATCGTCATATCCGACTCGGGAAAGCTCCACTGGATGGTCGACGCCTACACGGTCTCCTCGCACCTGCCCTATTCCCGGCGGCTGCGCAACGGGGTCAACTACATGCGAAACTCAGTGAAGGTGACCGTCGACGCATACGACGGCGCGATCAGGTACTATCTGACCGATCCCGACGACCCCGTCGCGAAGGTATACGGCGCGATGTTTCCCGGCCTCTTCCAGGATCTCAGCGCGATGCCCGAGGACCTGAGAAGACATATCCGCTACCCCAGGGACCTCTTCAAGACGCAGGCGTCCCTCTACGCCACGTACCATATGAGCGACCCGAAAACGTTCTACAACAAGGAAGACCTCTGGGAAATACCCTCTCACGCCGAGAAGTCCATGGAACCCTATTACCTGATCATGAAGATGCCCGGGGAGAAAAGCGAGGAATACGTGCTTCTCGCCCCCTATACGCCGGCAAAGAGGGACAACCTCGCGGCATGGTTCGCTGCCCGATGCGATGCCCCGAACTACGGGAAACTGATCGTCTACACGTTCCCCCGGGACCGCCTCGTCTACGGCCCGAGGCAGATCGACGCGCGCATCGACCAGGATTCGTACATATCCCAGCAGCTCACCCTGTGGGGTCAGAGAGGGTCTCAGGTCATACGGGGCAGTCTCCTTATCATTCCCGTGGAATCGGCCCTCATCTACATACAGCCGCTTTACCTCGCCGCCGAGGACAAGGGCGGCCTGCCCGAGCTCAGACGGATCATCGTGGCTTATGAGAACAATGTTGTCATGGACCAGACTCTTGAGGGGGCTCTTCAGAAGATATTCGGCGGCAGGGTCCCGACCCCTGCCCCGGCCCAGGCAGGGGTGACGCCCCGTCCGACAGGCATCAAAGACCTGGCCGCAGAGGCATCGAGAGCCTTCGAACGCATGATGCAGCTCCAACGCCAGGGCGACTGGGCCGGCTACGGGGAACAGATGAAGAAACTGGAAGGATTGTTGAAGGAAATGACAAAATGAAAAGGCGTTTCAAGTTTCACGTTTCAAGTTTCAGGGAAAGACAGTGAGCCTCTTGATCTGGGAACACCGTATCCGGGTTTCGTGGAGACCTGAATCCGCGGCCCCTGTCTTTTTCTTGAAACCTGAAACTTGAAACTTGAGACATTTCTCTTGGGAGGTTTTGATGCCGCGTATCAAGCTTGAAGAACAGCCGAGTTATGAATTCTCGTTCCCGGTGACGCTCTATCCCCGGGACATCAATTACGGGGGACACCTCGGGAACGATTCTCTCCTCGTGATCATTGGGAGCGCACGGGCGGAGATGTTCCATTCAATGGGCCTGGCCGAGGGCGACCTGGGCGATGGCAAGACGGGGATCATCATGTCCGATCTCGTTGTGAATTACAGGTCCGAGGGGTTCATCTTCGACGAACTGGTGATCGAAACCCACATTGGAGAGATACGCTCCGGCGGTTTCCGGGCATTCCACCGCGTGACGAAGAAGGGCAAACTCCTTGCCCTTGTGGAAACCGGCTTCGCGACCTTCAACCACTCAATACATCGCCTGGCCCATGTTCCCCAGGTCTTCGTAAAAACCCTGGAAAGGTACCAGAAGAAATAGACAGTCACCGGCCGCTCGAACGCGAACGGAAGCCGTGAGCAACGGGAACCGTCGAGCGAGCAGGAAAGACTTGAGGAGGCTTCCCGATGCCATACACTTGTGAGATCAGTTCAATAGATCCTCACCCGGCGGTGACCATCAAATCACGGGTGAATGTCGAACAGCTGCCCGATGTTTTCGCGTCCTCATTCGAATCCCTTGTTGAGTACATCGAGGAGATAGGCGAGGACATAGCAGGCCCGCCTTTCGCCATCTACTACAACGTGGAAATGGATGACCTCGATGTCGAAATGGGCCTGCCCGTTACCAGGACCATCCCGGGAAAGGGGAACATAACGTCGCGGGAGATCGGGATCCAGAAGGCCGCCTCAACCATCCACACCGGGCCATACGAAGAGATCGAATCGGCCTATATCGCCCTTGCGGAATGGATGAACGACAATGGCCACGAGCCGGCCGGAGCAAGCTATGAGTTCTATCTCAACGACCCGGGGACCACGGTTCCGGAAGAGCTTCAAACGATCATCTTCATTCCCGTGAAACAGGACGGTGCATAATCAGGAAAGAATTTAATTGACAGGATTTTCAGACTCCGGTAAACTGGCAAGACTATGAGAAGTATCGACACCAGAGCCTATTATTACTATTATTATTACGCGAAGGGGCACTCGTGTCGAACTTTCTCCTGACAGGGTAAGAAAGAAGGCCATGGGTGCAAGACCCATGGCCTTTTCGATCTTTAAGGGCCATGGACAAATCCATGGCCCTTTTTTTTGTGCAAAGAAAAGGGAGGATAATGATGAGAAACGAAAAAGAAACGTCACAAGCAGGGAGGAAGCAATGAAGAATCCGGAAGAACAGGAAGCAAGAAAAGAGGCGCGGATCATGGACATCCTGGAGAATGACAAGGGATCGTCGTTCGCAGCCAGGTTCGATCCCGTCAAAGGGGGTGGTGCGAGGCGCCTCACCATGATACGGGAATCTTTCATCCGCGAGATGACCCGCCTTGCCATCACACACAACGCAATCAATCTCTCCCAGGGTTTCCCCGACTTCGACCCGCCCCGTGAGGCCATCGAGGCAGCCCACCGGGCCCTGGAGTCGGGTGGTAATCAATACACCATCACCTGGGGTACCCCGGCGCTGAGGCAGGCGATCGCCGCAAAAATGGACAGATGGTACGGGCTCACTTTTGACCCCGATCAGCATGTGACGGTCACCTGCGGCGTCACCGAGGCCATCCTGGCGACGCTCATGGGGATCATCAACACCGGCGACGAGGTCATCGTCATCGAGCCCTATCACGAGGGATATCTCCCCGCCATAGTCTTCGCCGGCGGCGTACCGCGATTCGTTCCTCTCGAGGCGCCGGCTTACACTCTCGACCTCGACATGCTTCGTGACGCTTTCAACGACCGCACCCGTGCCATCCTCATCAACACTCCCCACAACCCGACGGGGCACATCTTTACCAGGGATGAACTGGAAGGTATCGCAGAGCTGTGCCGGGAATTCAACGTCGTCGCCGTCACCGACGAGATCTACGAGCATATCATATACGACGGACATCCCCACATCCCCATCGCGACGATCCCCGGCATGGAGGAGCGCACGGTCACGATCAGCGGATTGGGAAAGACCTTCGCGATGACGGGCTGGCGGCTCGGCTATGCCTGCGCCCTCAATCCCCTGAGCACCATCCTGAGGACCGTCCACGATTTCATGACCATCTGCGCCCCGGCACCGCTGCAGGCCGCCTGCGCCGCCATCCTCGGCATGCCCGACGAGTACTACACCGGGCTCCGCCGGGACTACACCCAGAGGAGGGACAAGATGATATCCATCCTGCAGAGGGCCGGTTTTTCCGCCCACTTGCCCGAGGGTGCCTTCTACGCGATGGCCGATTTCAGTGGCTGGGATTTTGACGGCGACGATTACTCCTTCGCCCGCTGGCTTCCCGCGAACCTGGGGGTCGCCGTTGTCCCCGGGTCATGCTTCTACGGTACAAAAGGGATGGGGAAGAAGACGGTTCGGTTTGCCTTTGCGAAGAGAATGGAAACCCTGGAGGCGGCTGAAGCCCGCCTGTGCGGTTAGGGGAGTGATAAGGTCTTTGACCTGCTGTAATCCCCGGGGCCCCTTTTAGGCCCCGGGGTCTTCGTTCAGTTTCGTCACGTTGGCGAGATGGATGAAAGCTCTTTCTTGAAAGAAATGTAGTATACCGCCCCGATAAAGACGAACCCGCCCACGATGTTCCCGAGGGTCACGGGGATAAGGTTCCAACCGATGAACTGTCCCCAGGTGACATTTGCTCCCAGCATGATCCCCGTGGGGATGAAATACATGTTGGCGACACTGTGCTCGAACCCGGAGGCAACAAAAGCCATGATGGGGAACCATATGCCGAAGAACTTGCCTATCATGTTCTTCGATGAAAGGGCCAGAAGAATGGCCAGGTTGACAAGCAGGTTGCAGGCTATCCCCTTCATGAAGGCTGACCACAGACCCGCCCCGCCGTTCGCTATGTAGGGCAGCGTCTTGGCCTGCGCTATCGCGACGGCGTTCTGCCCGAAGGCGGTCAGCTCGGCACCGCCGCCCTTGCTTAAGGGCCCGACGGACATCAGATAGGCCCAGAACAACGATCCGACGAAATTACCTATATATACCCAAAACCAGGCGTTGATCACCTTTCCCCAGGTCGTCTTGTTCTGGAACACGGCCATGGGGATCAGCATCGTGTCGCCGGTGAAGAGTGACATGCCCGTGAGAACGATCGCGATCAAGCCCACCGGGAAGACCGCGCCCGCTATCATCGATTTGAACCCCACTCCCATGGAGTTCTCGAGCCCTGTCCCGCAGACCGTGGCAAGAGCCCCTCCGACTGCGATAAAGAGACCCGCCATAAAACTGCGCACAAGATAATTGCCGGGTGTTAGATTGGCCTTGTACTTGCCAGCATCGCCAGCCAACTGGACGATTTCCACAGGTTTGTTCGCCATAGTCCCTCCTTTTTTTGACTTGCCTCATCCCTTTGTTGGGCCATTGAATCTCAATTGTTGTTTTTCTAAGAAAACCATAAGAATGAGGCATATATCAAGTATTATTTCAAGGGATGGTCATAGTCTGCCCGTGAACGTTTCAACGGCATCCATGTAAACCTGCAGTCCGAGCATCATGATGTCGTTATGGCCGGCCCGGGGGATAAAGAGAGAGGACTTTTCGGCCGACCCCGATAGCTCGTACAGCGCCCTTCCCTCCGATGCGGGGATGATCTCGTCCCATTCGCCGTGGATGATGAGCGTGGGGATCCTCACGTCCGCTATCTTGAGATCATTGCCGAAGCCGACAGGGACCTCGTCATCGAAGAGGTACTCCACTCCCAACCTTGCGACCTGGTTCGCGGCGCTCGCAAAACCGCTCTCCACGATGAGCCCCCGGAGCTCAGCCTGGTAATGACTTGCAAGCTCAATGGCCGGAGCGCTCCCGAGAGACCGGCCCATAACAAAGGGATTTCCTGTGAGCCCCCTGTCGTCGATATAGTTCATGAAGTCACGGAAGATGGGATGGGCATCCTTTATCATGGCCGTGCATGTGGGACTTCCGCCGCTTCCCCCGTACCCCCGGTAATCGGCAACAAAAAGGTTCAGTCCCCTCTCAGCATACACAGGCGCCACGTAATCATAGTCGGAAGCAACCTCTCCGTTGCCGTGGAAATAGAGGATATTCGGACCGTCAGGCCGTGCCGGATAGCACCGGCAGCAGATTGAAATGCCCTGGGCCACCTCCACGAAACGGTTAAACGCCCTGGGCCTTTCCGAATCGGCTGCGATGTCGCGCCGGGGAAAGAAAAGCCGGTAAAGGATCTCCGGACGGTCATAGGACCGAAGCCCCCTGTCGAGATCTGTCATGCACCGCCTCCTTTGAAGGATCGAGGCCGTCCCGCGACCGTCGGCCGCCGCCCCGGCCCTTTCTAGATTAAAGGAATTTCCCGCTCCATATCAAGGAAGAAAACCCCGATCGCCCTTTCTTTTTGCGTTCCGGCGAGAATATTTCTTGCACTCCCCCGATTTTTGTGAGATAATCGACCCCGGAGCATAGGAAGGAACAAGCTGTTCGTCACATACGCAGGAATTACTCATTTTTGTTGTCTGTCCCATAGCGCAGTTCCTTTTCTTCCACATTTCATTATCCTTATAGGAGGTTTGTAGCATGGCAAAGGGAACTGTTAAATGGTTCAACGAGTCAAAAGGTTTCGGTTTCATCACAGGTGATGACGGCACTGACGTGTTC